>CAJWFL010000125.1:0-2804 GCA_913031455.1 uncultured Gammaproteobacteria bacterium | reverse complement strand
CGAACCGATGTCCACGGATTTGCAATCCGCTGCATAACCACTCTGCCAACGCGCCTGTGATGAAGGCCGCGAATACTACAACCGCGAGACGTCCGTGACAAGAACCTATCACACGAATAAAAAAGCCCACGACTGGGGCGGGCTTCTTCGGTCAGTACCTAATTATGGCTTGACTGTAGTCAAACCGAGGTTTGCCCAGTTCTGCATACCACCGCGGTACCACTTGATCTTGTGTGCTGGATAACCAAAATCAAGCAACGCTTTGATATTGGTTGGCGACTGTCCGCACCACATACCATTACAGTACATGACCAATGTTTTCGCCTTACCAAACTTCCACAGGCCATCGAACGACGTTGCGCCGAACTGGCCTTCCATGATTTCACCGATCGACAGCGGATCAGCTCCCTTCGCTGTATTCAGCTTAGTCCAAGGAACATTCACTGCACCAGGAATCTGGCCACGCTCGACCCAATTCGGAGTCCGCGAATCGATGACCATGATTGAATCATCACCAGCTGTCATCTTCTCGAGATAGTCGATCATCTCATTTTCGCCGATAGTTTCGATGCCTGGCGCCAAGCTGATCGGCTGGATACAAAACGGAGGACACGGACGTGATGTCTTCGCAAAAGATGCGTCAACATTATTTCCGTTGTCTTGTACACGCTGGATCGTAATTAACTTGCCTTTGTGCATGACTTGCGCAGTTGATTTACCTCCAAAAGTAATATCAACCGGCTTATTTTCCGCATGTACTGCGAACGGAGCGAACGTCATGGCTGCTGCAACCAACGCCCCTGCGATAGTTTTTTGTATACCCATGTTCAATTTCCTCATCATTTTTATTTTCGAATACGGTTATCCGTTAGAGCGATTCACCCTCGTCTGAGCAGGAATCTTCTAACTCAGCATCGGTTGGACAAGGTTTGCCGTCCGCGCAGGTCTTCACTTCTTCAGCAACAGCCGAGCTCACGAGTGAAGTCAAGGGTAACAGACCAAGACTCATCGCGATGAACAAAGCTTTCACAAGATCAACACGCATAAGAGCACCTTTTTTTTCGTGCTATAGATATAACCAAACTAATATACTACGCCTCTCGATAGAAAAACCTAGGTCATTAAGACTAAAGTCAAACTACAATTTAACAGTAAATGAAACTATAGATTTGGAAAAGAAATTAAAGTTGCTATTCCCATCTCTATTTAAAGTAAAGATCAGCTGGTCAATAGTCCTAATTCGTCTGACAGGGAAACCTCTCTTGCATCATTTGAATCAACGCATCAGGGGCTGTCATCGAGAAGTCTGCCACTTGTGGCCAATACTTTAAATATGCCTCAACTAAAACAACATCTGCATCGGCTCGCCAGGGAACCGTAAAGCACTCATCTGTGGGTTGCGAGCCCTTTCTCGCATCAACAACACCCAGAAGATAACCGAGCGCGATTTCAGACTGCTGGGACAGCGCATCATACAAATCCTGAGCGCTCATAAAAGCGTAATTATCGTGCTTTTCAGTCTGACCAAACGCGGATCCGGGCAGCCAGACTGACAAGCAAACTATCAGTGAGGCAGTTAATGACGTCAGCCTATTATTGTTTTTCATAGAAATCCTCTAAACTCGTTGCACTCTTCAAAGGAAGTGATATGCGCCTCACTCAACAGCGAATCGCTGAAATTATGAACAAAGGCCGTTTTGGTGATCGTCTGAGCAAACGTGTTGACCTTGCACTTTCTCTTCTCATTCTGGCCAACTTAATCGCTGTCTGCCTTGAGTCTGTTGACAGTATCGCGGCGGCCTATGGTCCGCAACTGTTTGCGTTTGAAATGATTTCTGTCACCGTTTTCGCTGCTGAATACGCATTACGTTTGTGGTCTGCGCCCATGAGGACCGACCTCGAGGGAGACTCCCAAACATCCAAACGTTTGAAATATGTGTTTAGTCTCACGGGTATCGTTGACCTGCTCGCTCTCCTCCCAAGTTTCTTGCAGTGGCTAATACCGGGCGCAGATTTACGCTGGCTTCGCGTTTTACGTATGGTCCGGTTATTGAAACTCAGTCACTATTCGTCGGCTCTGGAAGATCTTTTCTCAGCGATTTATGAGGAACGACGAGCATTTGGTGCGGCCCTGTATCTTCTCGGTATCGCGCTCTTCTTGGCCAGCGCTCTTATTTATGTGGCCGAAAATAAAGTTCAACCTAATGTATTTTCTTCCATCCCAGAAACCATGTGGTGGGCTATCATCACACTCACCACTGTCGGCTATGGAGACGTGTCTCCGATCACGCCCCTCGGGAAACTCATTGGTGCTTTAACAGCCCTTATGGGAGTTTGTACAGTCGCACTGCTCACCGGGATTGTCGGTAACGCATTTGCAAATCAGCTAGAAAAACGAAAAGCGATTTTTGAGGCTGAAGTTGATCACGCGCTCGCTGATGGTGTGATTACCTCCGATGAAGCTGCACACATTGATCGGTTGAGACAGGAATTCAATCTTTCCGAGGAACATGCGCGGGCGATCATCGCATCATTGACGGAACGCCATAAAAAAGACAAACAGTAAGAAACGTTCGAATCTGGAAAAAAATACTTCTAATCGGCAGATAAATGATTACGAAATTGCAAATAAGATTAAAAAAAAACATGAATTTCAATCAATTAGTCCAATATGGAAATTCACTCGATTCAAACTCAGTTAATATGGATCTGCCTAACAGGCTCTTAAGGTGTGCTTGTTTCAGTAATTTAATCTGTGGGGGATTATTACCGTGGCAATGAAGCTTTTATTTGACTTTATATTT
>CAJWFL010000124.1:0-2905 GCA_913031455.1 uncultured Gammaproteobacteria bacterium | reverse complement strand
TCGGTGAAGGCTGTCGCTCAGCTTCTCAAGGTCACTCCCAATACAGTCTATCGTTGGCGAGATTCTGGGCGAATCCCAAGCGAATCCATCGAGAAACTCGTCGGTTAGCCGAGTCGAAGAGACCTAAGCCATGCCAACCTTTACAGACGAGAACTCAGCGCTTGGAGACTTGAATAATCGGGTCAAAATCCCTTGTTGTTTACCTGCAATCTTTGGGATAGCGATATCACTGGGCGCCTACCTCTTCGCGAGAGACGCGAGTGGTTACGGATTGTGGCTGCCTGTAATTCTATTGTTCGGCATTATGTTGACAACACTGTGTTACTGGTCAGAAAAGGAAGAACAAATGCTTATAGAGGGTGACGATCCCTGTTTATCCTCAACGGCTACCGAAACGATCAAACCAGGCCTCACCTTGTGGCTTCGCATGCAAGGGATCTATCTGGTGTCAGCTGTCGTCGTTTTTGGGGTATTGAGTTTGGTCGGAGACCCTGTGTTCGCGATGTATCTAGAGTGGAAGGGGTCATTTCTCAATTCATGAGGGTCAGATTTGAGATTTCCTGCGTTGGCGTCTTGTGCTGTCTAGTTGGCTGCGCCAATGTCTCGAGCTCTCTCAATTTCAGCGAGCAGCAACGCGAGTCGGTTCAAGCACCCAGCACCTCAGTCAACATGGCGCTTGATCACCAGGAGCCTCAGCAGAACGAAAGCTTCAAATGCTTCTACGTTCCGAGCAGCACATCCACCGACGAGCAATTGGGCGTAACGCTCCACTCGAAGGAGTGCCCCGAGCAGATACAGTACGATTTCACAAAAGGTAACTGGCAGATCGCCGAATGAATGAAGTGTCGAGTTCTTAAAGACAATGACATGTTCCCAACGCTCGACGAGAGCGTCGATATCCTTGACGGAAACTCAGATCTGATCACTCGGCAGTTTAGTGAATGGAATCGGACTACCGAGCACAACGAATCTCAAAAGCCCGTAGGGTACCCCCAAAACCACAAAAAAGATCAAGATATCCAGGTCATCACCGAGACCCAAAAGGACGACGAACAATCCGATCATGGAAATTGCAAAAAGAATCGTTAAAAACCAATCCACAACGAGTAACGCGCGACGCATCACAAATATCCTCAACGCTCCAATCAATCAGAATGTGGCACATTATCACTCAACACAGCCGAAGACAGTATTTTTGCGGTGGATGACCTCAAACTCAATGAACCAGTGACCGAAATGACAGCGCACGATCGGAGTCTGTCATACGCTGCCATTGGACAAGAGCGTCTCAGGTATGTTCCAGAACTACGTTTTTCAAATCGACCGGAGCGAAAATCTCAACCCAATATCCGTCCGGATCTTTGATGAATGCGATGCCTTTCATCGAGCCATCATTCGGTCGTTTTACGAACTCAACGCCCATCGATTCAAAACGATCACAAGCTAAATTAACATCAGGAACCGAGACACAGATGTGACCGAAACCCTTGGGCTCACTGTTACCGTTATGATAGCCCTCGAAGTCGTCATCGGTTTCAGTACCATGATTATGCGTCAGTTCCAGTAAGCCCGATTGCCGAGCCATCCATTCGATACGCTCCGCACGATCCGACGGCATCTTATCGGTCAGTCCAGCTTCAAAACCTAAAAAGTAGAGACTGAAACCCATACTATCGAACGTAAATGTTTCAATTAATGTGGCACCAAGAATCTCACGATAAAAATGGAGAGACCGCTGTGGGTCTTTCACCCGCAACATTGAATGGTTTAATTTAAATCCGGATGTCGACATAGCTATTGTCCCTTACATAATCATTAGTTGGATTGTTACAAAGCAATCTATTGGGTTGGTAGTAAATCGATACTACGACTGTCCCGACCCGACCGGCCCTGACTGGTACATCACGTTGATTCGAATCACATACTTAGGTACCCCATCGCGGAGAATATCGCCAGCGTGGAGCACCGATCGGTCGTGAATTCCGTGTCGAAAAAATAACGCTCTTCCACGACACGGATTCACTCGATGAACGACCGTCTGACCGTCCAATAGGAGGGTATCACCACCCACGACGCCTTCGTGTTCACCATTGAGGTACAGCAGCATCGACAACATCGAACGGCCGGTTTTCCAATACTCGAGATTCCGTGTTTTCTTATTCACAGCAAAGCCTGGCCAATCACCGTCCAGATGCGGTTTGAATTCTTGGCCGACCGTGTAACGATAGGTATTGAAGCGGTGACTCAATGCACCCATGCTTTGCCGACTCTCAATGACCGGTGGAATAAAGGCTTCGATCCGGGAAAATAAAACCTCAGCGTCTCGTGGATGAGCCATCCAGTGCACAGTTGTGTTCTGTCGCATTCCGGGCGGAGTTTGAATACCAGGTGCCGCCTGTCTAAATCCCAAGGCTTCGGTCAAGGCAATCAAACGCTGACTTTCTACTCGCGAAATCACGCCATCCACCTGGAACGCTAACCTGTTATCAAAGCTTAGATCTCGGTGGCTATGCGCAACGCGCATCCCCCGATCTAACAGATTTTGATCAGCCCGAAATATCGGTGTTTGTTCCTCAAAGCCACCATCAGGTAAAGAACCCAAATCCGTAGCAACAACCTCAACGTTCATTGTCAGATCCTTTACATTTCCCTTGAACGAGTATTTAAAGACTTTTTATGTTATAATATAACACTTCGGTGACGCCAGAAATACCAATAGGTAGGGTTAATTAATGATACCGTCCAAATAGAAAAGCCCAGCGTGCAAAGCACACTGGGCTTCGTGTCACCGAGTCATACTAGATGGTTCTCGCTGCCATCTCCTTGGCGATGTAATCCGCCTGACGCATTGCTAAGGCGATGATGGTAAGCGTGGGATTTTCTGCAGCACCCGTGGTGAACTGTG
>CAJWFL010000123.1:0-2923 GCA_913031455.1 uncultured Gammaproteobacteria bacterium | reverse complement strand
GATGTGTCGTGACGGTCAGATCATTACAGATCGGATTGGACGTTATGTGTTGGTGGATCGCGCTGGATTGGTGTCTGGCCGCGTCAGCGCTCATCGCGATGGGTTTGGATTTTTTGAACCAGATGACGATGGGGATACGCTCTATTTGCATGATCGGCAGATGCGAAAAGTATTTCATGGCGATCGTGTACTGGTTGCCGTGATGCCACCATCGAGACATTCAAAAAGTAAGCGTGAAGCCCGGATCGTTGAGGTACTCGAGCGAACGCATCAACGCTTGATCGGGCGACTGAGAGAGCAGGCAGGGGTGAAATTCGTCACACCCGAGGATGATCGGTTTCTGCACCAGATTTTGATTCCAGACGATCGATTACATGGCGCCCAGTTTGGTCAATTTGTGGTTGTTGAGCTCGATACATTTCCTGAATCAAACCGCCAACCCGTTGGGCATGTTGTTGATGTCGTCGGCGCAGCCTCCGATCCAGGGATTGAGGTTCAGGTCGCCGTCCGAACGCATGATTTGCCATATGAGTTTTCTGAGGAAGCGATTGATCAGGCACGCGCCTTTGGCGATACCATTGATCCAGCAATCGCTGATACGCGAACGGATTTAAGAGATTGTCCATTCGTGACGATTGATGGCGAGGATGCACGCGATTTTGATGACGCAGTCTATGCCGCACCACGGGGTAAGAATGGATGGACGCTGTGGGTGGCGATTGCGGATGTTGCGAATTATGTCACTGAGAATTCACCACTCAACCAAACAGCGATTGAGCGCGGAACGTCTGTCTACTTTCCAAGTGAAGTGATCCCGATGTTACCCGAGACCCTGTCGAACGGACTGTGTTCTCTGAATCCGCATGTCGATCGTCTGGCTCTGGCGGTCTGTTTAGAGATCGCCTCGACAGGTCGTGTGACAAGCTATCGATTCCATGAAGTCGTTTTCCGGTCGCAGCAACGACTCACTTATAAAGAAGTCCAAGATACGTTGGATGCAGTTGAGGCGGATCATCAATCGCCGGCTGCTCTGAGGGTGGCTGTCGTCGACTCAGGTCACTTCAATACCAATGCTGTGGCTGAAAATGTGGCTGATTTATTTTCGCTGTATCGAGTGCTGCGTGCAGCACGCGACGATCGCGGTGCTTTGGATTTCGATTCAGTAGAGCCGAAGTTTAGTTTCGATGACAAAGGTAAAATCAGCGGTGTTGTCCCACATCAACGTCTTGAGGCGCATAAACTCATTGAGGAATGTATGTTAGCGGCCAATGTCGCTGCCGCTCGCTGTTTGAAAAAGTTTAAACTGCCAACGTTGTATCGGATTCATGAAGGTCCGAGTGATGAGCGTTTAGCAGCTCTTCGGCAATTCTTGGGCTCGATGGCGCTGGGTTTAGGTGGTGGCGAGAAGCCAGAGCCATCTGATTACCAGGTGTTACTCTATCAAGCGCAAGTACGTCCAGACTTTCCGTTGATTCAGGCAATGATCTTACGTTCCATGCAACAAGCGAAATATGCCCCCGACCCAGACATTGGACATTTTGGGTTGTCGTATGATCATTACACGCACTTTACGTCTCCAATTCGTCGATATCCCGATTTAACAGTTCATCGACTATTGAAGCGGATTGTGCAAACAGGTGCTCAAGATGATCCTGTGAAGCTTGTTAGAGATCACTTACCAGATATGGAGCGGATGGTCGGGTTAGGTGAGCATTGCTCGATGACGGAGCGTCGTGCAGATGAAGCCAGTCGCGATGTCGGGCAATGGCTGAAATGCCAATTCATGCGGGAAAAACTCGGCGAAGAGTATCAGGGTACGATCACTGGGGTGGCAGGTTTCGGGCTCTTTATTCTACTCGATGAACTCTTTGTTGAAGGGATGGTCCATGTGACCCAACTGCCACCTGATTATTGGGTGTTCAGCGAGCAACAGCACACCTTGACTGGTGAGCGGACTCATCAAGTCTTCCGTTTGGCTGATTCAGTCCGAGTGACAGTGGCTCGCGTGGATTTAGATGCACGTCGAATTGATTTTGCATTGGCAGGAAACGGCCCTACTGGACGGCCACGCAGAGTCAGCGTTCGGTCTCGGTTGAAAGAAGGTAAAATTCCTGGAAAGAATCAGTCGAGAGATCGCTCGAAAAAATCAGGGAAAAGACGGCGATGAGTCAGCACAGGCGACGCCAATCGAAAAAGCAAGATGCCCCCGGACAGGTTGCAATCGTGGGAATCCATCCTGTACGCGCGGTACTTGGTCAAGCGCGTGTTTCTGAAGTCTGGATTCGAGAGGGCGCTGGTGAACATCGCTTGAGAGATCTGACGGCGATCGCCAAATCACAGGGTGTTCAGGTGATTGACGTCTCATCGCGTGATTTTGATGATGCGGTCTCTGGCGATATGAATCATCAAGGTGTGATGGCATTGACGAAGCCTCGGGACATGGAGCCTGAAAATGCACTACCGGTTCTGCTCGATGGGATCGAAAATCCATTGGTTTTGGTTTTGGATGGTGTGACCGATCCACATAATTTCGGCGCCTGTTTGCGTTCAGCTGAAGCCTTCGGAGCCGCTTGTGTGGTAGTACCGAAAGATAATGCAGCGCCCTTAAATCAGATTGCACGTAGGACCTCGTCGGGAGCCAGCGAGCTGATTCCTGTGGTCAAAGTCACCAATCTCGCGCGGTGCTTGCGTGGACTTCAGCAAGATGGATTTTGGGTCATAGGTGCTGCTGGTGAATCCATCGTGGGCCTCGAGCAGGCATCACACAATGGGCCACTGGCGTTAGTCATGGGATCTGAAGGTGCAGGCCTTAGGCGTCTGACGCGTGAGGTGTGCGATGCGCTGGTGGCGATTCCGATGAGCGGTCATATTGAGAGTTTGAACGTGAGCGTTGCAACCGGCGTGTTGCTTTATGATTTACAAA
>CAJWFL010000122.1:0-3409 GCA_913031455.1 uncultured Gammaproteobacteria bacterium | reverse complement strand
TTTTGTGGGAAGTCAGACCACCAAGATGCTGGGTCGGTCGCAAACACCGTTATTGTTACTTCGGTAGGGCCTTTAATCCGGCTTTCCCAGCGTGCCGCGATCCCGAATTGAAAACGGAATTTCGAGGCTTTTCACGGGCTCATTATTAATGACGGCATCGTACAGTGCTTGAGCTGCCATTTCTCCCATAAACCGATGCGGCAGATGGATGGTCGTGAGTTGTGGCCTTAAGATCTTGGCAAGCGCAATGTCATCAAATCCGGTGATTGAGAGTTCGTCTGGAATACTGATTCCACGCTCATGCGCTCGATGCAGCGCTCCTGCTGCGAGCACATCATTACCACAAAAGATGGCGGTCAAGGAGGGTGCTTTTGCCAGTAACTGATCTAGGGCGACCGCGCTATCTTCCGGATGATAGGGAGTTTCAAGCACCAGCTCGTCGTCGATTGGATGGCCGTGATCTGCGAAGCATTGACGGATTCCTTGGATACGATCTGTCGCACGATCGTTGTAATGGGTCAGCCCCCCAATAATTCCAATCTGTCGATGCCCACTCTGAATGAGTTTTTCGCCCATCTGGTAGGCCGCCTCAACATTATTGAAACCAATTTGAGGATTGTCTGATTCCGCTTGAAAACTCCAGGCGGTACAAAATGGAATGTTGTGGGAGCGGATAAACTGGATGGTTTTTTCTGGTCTGGCATTACCGATGAGCATCAGAGCGCTGACGCCATGAGCCACCAATCGACGCACTTGCTCAAATTCAACTTCTGGATTGTAACGGGTACTCACCGTCATCAACATAATATCTCGAGCCATTAACCAAGACTGCATTGCTTCCACGCCTTCGGCAAAGATCGCATTCTCCGTGGTCGGAATAATGGCGCCCAATGTCGACGGCCTTCGGGTTGCTAGGGCGCGAGCGTTCAGGTCGGGGTAATAGCCAAGGCGCTCGATGGCTCGCTCAACTTCCCGAATCGTCTCCGGTTTTAAGGCAGATTGATTATTCAAATATCGAGACACTGTCGCCGTGGACACACCGGCTTCGGTGGCGACATCTTGCAGTGTCACACGCGTTGTTTTCGACCGTGGCGTTGCATCCATGAAGAGACTCCCTTTGTGTCAACAATATTCGATGTAAACGCTTGCATCCAGTTTTGTAATCGCTTACATTTTATTTGCAGCATTAAATAACGTTAAAAAAAGGTGCTCTATGAAATTACTTCAGACCAGTTTGGTTCTCGCCGCTCTCTTTTTTGGTGTGTTCCTATTTAATGTTGTTCTCGGTGCGTTTTTCACAGCCTCTTTCTTGTCCGATGTAGGGGAAGCAGTCACGTTGTTCGTGAGTGTGATCTTCTTTGTCGTCGCAATATTGCGCTCTGAAAAGTCCACTGCCTTTGACTAATAAATCCAAACCCAAAGGAGTTGGAAACAATGACTGATAATAATGAGATTAAGTCTCTCGAGCGTCGTAACTTCCTGAAACTGTCTGGATCTGCTGGCTTTACTGCAGCAGTGGTAGCTGGAGCTGGTGGTGCATTGCTGTCGTCACCTGCGATGGCAGTAACAGCCAAGGAAGAAAAGGAACGCGAAAAAGCAGCCAAGTACACCATGACAATCGCAACAGCCTACAAACTGGGTGCGAGTCGGGAATATCCGATCATGCAATTGGATATGAAAGAAAATATTCAAAATGCAACCAATGGTGCGATTTACGTCAAACTGGCTCCGAATAAGCAGTTGGGTGCAGGTGGAGCGTTGGTCCAGAAAGTGCAGAATGGCACAATTCAATGTGCGCAGCATTCATTGTCTAACTTTGCGCCTTTCGCATCGGCAGTTGACTTGATCAACATGCCTTACTTCTGTGGCGCGAACCAGCGTTTCGTTAATTTGGTTCAGTCAGATGCATGGAAGAAGCATGTGCATCCAAACGTTGAGAAGAATGGATTTAAGCCACTGATGTATGTCGTGATCGATCCGCGCGTTGTTGCCGTTCGTAAGGGCGGAAATGCTGTGATCACGCCAGACGATCTCAATGGGGTGAAGTTCCGTGTACCTGGATCAAAGATGTTGCAGCAGTACTATCGGATGGTTGGTGCCAATCCGACGCCAATCGCCTGGGGTGAAACACCGTCTGCGATTAAGCAGGGTGTAGCCGATGCACTGGATCCATCTGTGGGCGCGTTGCTGACATTTGGATTCAAAGACATCTTAAGCCACGTCACCTTCACGCAGGCTGTCCCTGATGCACAGGTCTACTCGTGCAACATGGAGTGGTTTAACAGTTTGCCTGCAAAAGTGCAGGACGGCGTTATGTTTGGTTCAGAGATTTCGACGCAACAGAACTTGGCGAAAGTCCCTGGCGCGCGCAATTACGCGATGGCTGAGCTGACCAAAGCAGGGGTTGAGTTCCACTCATTGTCCGACGCTCAGTTGGGTCAATGGAAAGACGCCGGTGGTTACCAGAAGTCAGAGTGGGATAGCTTTAAAGTCGAGTTAGCAGGATCGATGAAGATCTTCGGCGAACTTGAAGAAGCTGCAAACACTCGCGGTAAATACTACGTTCACGACGCGTAATCTGAGTCACTTATAAGCTGGCGGCTACTGCCGCCAGCGTCCCTCAGTTCTGGAGAAATGTATGCGATCTCGATCGGACTATAATATCGAGGCTTGGGCTTTGCTTGTCTTTTACACGATGTTAGTGATCACCATGGCGATTGAAGTCTTGCGTCGTGAGCTCTTTGCTTATTCCTCGATATGGGGTGAAGAAATCGTTCGGTATAGCTTCATTTATCTGGCATGGATTGGAGCGTCCGCGGCTGTCCGCGAGAGAGCTCATATTCGCATTGATGTGTTGTTCAACTTCTGCCCGGTCAAAGTCAAAGCAGCGCTTTACATCCTAGGAGACTTAGTGATGTTGGGTGTTGCTGTGATCGCCCTGATATGGTCCATGGATTCCGTATTGACGGCAGTAAAATTCGGGTCTGTGACCCATGGTCTCCGAGTACCTTTTGCACTTTTCTTGTTTGCCGTTCCTCTGGGTTTTTCGCTGATGACCTACCGACTTCTTCAATCGATCAATTTTGATATCCAATGCTTTAGAGAAGGAAAGGCCCCCTTCGAAGGCGGGCAATTATTTGATGAGGAGCATTCCTCATGATGTACCAAGCATTGCTGATGCAATCCGTCGAACTGGGATGGGATTTCTACGGTCCCCTATTGATCTTTGTTGGCCTCATCGTCCTTGGGATTCCCATTTGGGCATCAATTGGTGTGGCGACGACGGCGTTACTGATCTGGTCGGGCGCCTTACCGTTATCACTGCTTGGTGAATCGTTATTCGATGGGATCGATCATTTCGCATTGACTGCGGTTCCATTATTTATTCTCACAGGCGATGTTTTGGTGC
>CAJWFL010000121.1:0-3421 GCA_913031455.1 uncultured Gammaproteobacteria bacterium | reverse complement strand
AGCAGGCCAGCATACCGTGCGTGAACTGAAGCGCCTCCATCTGCGCGCCACGCCATTCCATACCACCGTTTGCGGGGCATTCAATAAATCGGATCTCCGAGACAGACGGGAACCGCTTGAGATCATCCATCGTCAAAACCAACGGACGCTCGACCAAGCCGTGGATTATCAAGCGGTGCTGATCCGGATTCACGTTTGGGATACCACCGTGGTAGCGCTCGAATACAACCCCGCTCGGCGTGATGACCCCCTCAAGATCCTGCAGTGGTGTCATCGAGATCGATGACGCAGCGTCGACAGTCAACCATGGGACCGTGCGGCGCTGCAGATCCTCAAACTCAGACGGCTCGCCGTAGGGCTTGGCGACCACGCCACTGCCCAGGTGGCGCTGCCATTCAGGGAGGTTGGGTGGGAGATTTGCGGATGCGTTCGCTTTCGGGATCATTTGCACGCTCGAGAGTCCCGCTACGGCGGCGATACCACCTTTCAGGAAATTACGGCGATCGATGCCCTTCATACCCTTCGCTTCAGTCGCAATTACTTCCATCAGCATCGGCAGGGATGGTTCATAAAGCTTCGACATATCGCCCTTCCAATAAGTTCTATCGTTAGTGCTAAAAAGAATAATAGATAAACGAGCGCTCAGTTCCAAGCGTCCTGACCAAAAGTCTGATCCATATGTTGCTGTGCGCAAATTCTAATTATTGACTTCGGTCGCTAACGTTATCAGATCGACTGTAGCGTGAACTATCCATCAGGAGGAAGTTTTACTGCGGCGAATCAAGCCTAGCGAGGGAGACTTGAGGGAGGCTGTCACCGGAATCCTGGGGCACACATTGCAAGGTATACTTCATGTCAAATGATGCGGCCATTTCAAAAGCGGCATCGTTACACTCAGCAAGTGTATCGAACTGCATTCCCGTCTCGACCGGATCAAAGCTCCCAGGCAGAAAATACACAAGAACATAAATCAGTTTCACTGGACGCCTCTTTCATTTTATTTTTATTAATATGTCCACTCTAACGATCAACCACTTGAATGGAAAGATGTGAACGACCAAGTCAACTCACGCATTGCCACTAACAAATTCTGACGGACAAATGGTTCCACAATCTCGGCGTCGATCAATTAAGGTAATATTGCCAGGGTGGTTGTTCCTACTACTGCCTGAGGCGGTACCCAGTGGCGAAGATCCGCCAAATAATCGCGAAAAAAACGATGGCCAAGATTACGATCGAGAGTAGTGAGACGGAGATCGGTACGTCTGATACGCCAAAGAATGCCCAACGAAAACCAGAGATCACGTACATTGCAGGATTGAATAAGCTCACTTTTTGCCAGAGCGATGGCAGCATATCGATCGAATAAAAACTCCCACCCAGAAAGACCAAAGGCGTGATGATCAATGCCGGAACGAGATTTAGCTGCTCAAAGTCTTTGGCCCACAAGCCAAGGATAAAACCAAGCAAAGAAAAACATAGCGCGGTCGCTGATAAGAACGCAAGCATGAGCAGCGGATGCTGGACCTCCAAAGGAACAAATAGAAATGAGACGGCCAATATAATGCAGCCGACACCGGTCGATTTAGTTGCGGCCGCACCGACGTAACCGATTACCATTTCAAATGATGAAATTGGTGCAGATAAGTGTTCATAAATGGTTCCCAAGAATTTCGGGAAATAGATGCCGAATGATGCATTGGCTACAGACTGGGTCATCACCGTTAACATGATGAGTCCTGGTACGATAAATGCGCCGTAAGAAATCCCATCGATTGGAGTCATCCTGTTTCCAATCGCTGATCCAAAGACAACGAAGTAGAGAACAGTTGCGATTACAGGTGATGCAAACGATTGAAGCGGTGTTCGATAAGTTCGTGACATCTCGAACTTATAAATCGCTTTGATAGCATAAAAATTTACGATCATCGCTCAGCAACCAATTCGATAAAAATATCCTCTAACGAGCTTTGCTCAGTATGGACGTCGCTAAAACCAATTCCCTCAATCTTTAATGCCCCAAGGACCTCAGGAATTCCGCTTTTTTCAGTTGCCATGTCATACGAGTAGCTCAGTTGGCGTCCGTCATTCTGCAGTCTGACGCCAAGGCCCGCGAGTCCTTGAGGTACCTCTATTAGTGATTCTGAC
This sequence comes from uncultured Gammaproteobacteria bacterium, assembly GCA_913031455.1. Lineage (GTDB taxonomy): Bacteria > Pseudomonadota > Gammaproteobacteria > Pseudomonadales > Litorivicinaceae > HIMB30. The sequence continues at coordinate 1,273 of CAJWFL010000121.1, read as the reverse complement.
AACTCGATCAACAACTCTTTTTTGCCTAACCGGTTCATCAGTACACTTTTATCCTCTACTAATAGAATTTGCCCTTCATTGATCACGGCGATTCGATCAGCAATCTCTTCAGCCTCTTCGATGTAATGCGTTGTCAGGATAACGGTGACACCCTCGGCCTGCAGTTCTTTAACAAGCCGCCACATATCACGCCTCAGATCGACATCAACACCCGCGGTGGGCTCATCGAGGAACAAAATTTTTGGCTCATGACTTAAGGCCTTAGCAATTAAAACCCGCCGTTTCATCCCACCAGATAATTCCCGAATGGGTGAATCTCGCTTTTCCCAAAGTGATAATCGTGACAGTAAACCCTCAACATATTCATGGTTGGGTACCTGACCAAAGAGCCCTCTCGACAACGAAACAGTACCCATCACGGTCTCAAAGGGCTCAAGCATCAACTCCTGTGGCACCAAGCCGATCAATGATCGCGCCTCACGATAATCCGATTGAATATCGAAACCATCAACAGTTACAAGGCCGTCACTGATTGTTGTTAATCCACAGATAATCGAGATCAGCGACGTTTTTCCTGCTCCATTCGGACCTAGCAACGCGATGATTTCTCCTCTCATAAATTCAACAGATAGATCTGTCAACGCCAGTTTCCCGTCGTCGTATCTTTTCGTTAAATTCTCGATCTGAACAATCGCGCTCACAGGGTGGCCCTCGATGATGCGAGAACTCCGAGTGGCGGTACATCACAACCATAGTGAACCGAGCGCCACAAATGAGGCGCTCTATTTGTCATCGGTATCATCGTCACCTCATACCAAAAGCCGCTCACGTAAAACCCAATAAATCACCAAAGGAACCAGCATTACAGAGGTCGTGACACTGCTCAAACGCCCAGGGAATATTGGATAAATGAATTGATAAACCAACGCAGCCCACAGACCGATGACAGCGATATATTCAAGGATTCTGGATTTATTCATCAATGATCTCAGCGCGTGTTGTCGATTCAGCAAGACCGAAAAGGAATGATCCCGCTTGTTTAGATTTAATGCTGAATGCTGATTTTGCAACAGGTTTGCGAACTATGTTTAATCGCCTGATCGCGTGACAAGCTGCATACGTCACTCCTGATATCGTCAGGTCTTGTCGCGAGTGGCTGTTGAGGTTTCAAAGAGATTACGGCTGACCCGAACTCGGTTGGCTGTTTGAAGTGACTGAGATGGTGGAGCTAGGCGGGATCGAACCGCCGACCTCTACAATGCCATTGTAGCGC
>CAJWFL010000120.1:0-3470 GCA_913031455.1 uncultured Gammaproteobacteria bacterium | reverse complement strand
AATCCGAGTGATGCGAAGTCGGCCGGTGTCGGTATGGTGTTCCAGCATTTTGCCGTGTTTGACGCATTAACTGTGCTGGAAAACATCGCGTTAGGTCTTGACGGACGGTTCCCAGATGAGGCACTGGCTGCTGAGATCTTGGAGGTTTGTGAGCGGTATCGGTTGCATGTCGAGCTTGATCGGCGCATTCATGATTTGGGTGCTGGTGAACGACAGCGAGTTGAGATCATTCGAGTTCTCATGCAGGACCCTCGATTATTGATTCTTGATGAGCCGACTTCAGTCCTCACGCCGCAAGAAACGGAACAACTGTTTACAACATTGGATCGCTTGTCCGACGAGGGTCGTTCAATCATCTATATTTCGCATAAGCTCGATGAGGTTCGAGCGCTCTGCGACCGTGCAACTTTGATGCGATCCGGTCAAGTAGTTGACGTCGTTGATCCGCGCCAAGAGAGCACCCGTTCGCTCGGTGAGAAGATGATAGGTGAGCGGTTGAATGAGACTAAGCGCACTCAAGTGACTGAAGCTCACACTCAAAAAGCACGCTTCACTGTCCGGGTGGGTGATGTCTATCCGGAGTCAACACGGAATGTTGTGTTAATGGACGTCTATCTTTCTGTGGCACCAGGATCGATTCTCGGTATTTCGGGGGTATCGGGGAATGGCCAGGATACCTTGTTCGATGTCCTCACAGGTGAGCTGACCTTACCAAATCCAGGCAGTATGATTCTTGACGGTGAACCTCTCGCACATTTGGATGTAGAGCAGCGTCGACTGAGAGGACTCTTGGGTGCGCCTGAAAATCGACTGGGTCACGCAGCGATTCCTGATTTGACCTTATGGGAAAACGTAATTCTCACTGCGCGGCATACGCGAGGAATTTTAAAAAATAATCATCTAATCAGTGGCACATCTGCGAAGGAATTTGCCGAAGAGGTAATTGCAACATTTGACGTGCGGACACCGTCTGTCAATGCAAAGGCATCGAGCCTTTCGGGTGGAAATCTCCAAAAGTTTTTAATTGGTCGGGAGCTACTCGGGAATCCCAAGGTTTTTATCGTTTCAAACCCTACGTGGGGCGTGGATGCGAAAGCACAGCTATTTATCCATCAGATGCTGCTGAAGCTGGCCGATCAGGGTGCGTCTATTATCCTCATCAGCCAAGACATCGATGAATTGCTGTCGGTAACGGATCGCATTTGTGCGATTTGTCATGGTAGCCTAAGCCGCACCTTCTCGACCGAAGAGATGAATCCGGAGCATTTAGGCGCGCTTATGCTTGGTCAGGAGATTGACTCGTGATCATGATTGAGGCGCGAGCAGTCACCCGTTGGTATCACGAGTGGATTGCAGTATTCATCGCGTTATTACTGACTGCTGCAACAGTTTCTGTGTTACTAGCGTCGCTTGGACTGGATCCGATCTCGAGTTTGCAGCGTATTTTCATTCGCCCACTGAACTCGGTGTATGGCCTGAGTGAATTACTCGCAAAGGCAACGCCGCTGATTACGATCGGCGTCGCGCTTGCCTTGGGATTCCGCGCAGGAGTCTGGAACATTGGCGCTGAGGGTCAGTTAGTCATGGGCGGATTGTGCGGGGGTGCCGTCGCTCTGGCTTTCTGGAACATCGATGGATTTTGGGTGATGCCTTTGATTCTGGTGGGTGGAACGCTAGGTGGTCTTACATGGGGGGCAATTCCAGCATTTCTAAAGGTTCGGTTTAATGCCAATGAGATTTTAGTTTCACTGATGCTGACCTATGTTGCGATTCTCTTGCTGAGTGTCATGGTCCACGGACCCTTGCGTGATCCGACGGGTTTCAATTTTCCCGAAAGCCGCCTTTTTCACGACGCGGCCACCTTGCCCAAGCTGTTTTCGGCAGGCCGTGGCCATTTAGGATTTGTGTTCGCGCTGATTTATGCAGTTTTAGGCACGTGGGTCGTGAAACGCTGGCATCTCGGATTCGAAATGCGTGTCACTGGCCTGTCAACGACTGCCGCAAAGTTTGCCGGTTATAACCGTGATCGGACGGTGTGGATGGCTTTGTTGATTGGTGGCGGCATGAGTGGATTTGCTGGCGTTGTTGAAGTCACTGGAAATATTGAGCAACTGGTGCCGAATATTTCCCCATCGTATGGATTCACCGCAATTATCGTCGCCTTCCTTGCGCGTCTTCATCCACTGGCAGTGATCCCGGCCGGGCTCCTCGTGGCATTGTCTTATTTGGCCGGTGAGGCTGCGCAACTCTCGTTAGGGATCCCGGCAGCCAGTACACAGGTCTTTCAGGGATTGCTTCTGTTCTTTTTATTGGGTACGTCGCTACTTGTGAATTATCGTATTCGTTTTGGTCGGGTCGCGTAATGGATTACGGATTACTCTCATCAATTATTCACTCCATTTTGGTCGCATCCACACCATTGGTCTTTGCAGGGCTTGGTGCGTTAATCCAAGAGCGAGCGGGAGTCTTGAACTTAGGGATTGAGGGTCTGATGATCGTCGGTGCGTTAGCTGGATTTGCGACCGCTATTGCAGGCTTTCCACTGCTAGTATCCATCCTCATGGCATCACTCGCTGGTGCAATGCTAGCTTCGATCTTCGCTCTATTAGTGTTGAGGCTCTATGCGAATCCAGTTGCGACCGGTTTAGCGTTGACACTTTTCGGGCTTGGTCTTGCTGCATTAGCGGGATCGCAATATATCGGTCAGGCGGCGCCGCAAGTAGCCGCCTGGGAGATACCGTTTTTAAGCCAAATACCGGTAGTCGGTCGCGCGCTGTTTTCACATGACCCGTTGGTGTACTTATCGATCTTTACAGCCTTTTTGATTTGGTGGTTTTTAACAAAATCGCGTACAGGACTCATTTTGCGTGCTGTTGGTGAAAATCACACATCAGCGCATGCGCTTGGGTTCTCAGTCAGGGGGGTTCGCTTTTTAGCGATCATTTGTGGTGGTGCACTGGCTGGGATTGGCGGTTCATATCTAACCCTCGTTCAGACTCCTTTATTCGTCGAGGGGATGACAGCGGGACGTGGCTGGATTGCACTCGCATTGGTCGTTTTCGCCTCTTGGCGTCCATTCCGGGTCATCGCGGGAGCGTATCTATTTGGAAGCGTCTCGATAATCCAACTCCATGGCCAGGCGCTTGGAGTTTCGGTAGCATCTCAGTGGTTATCAATGCTGCCTTATTGGGCTACGATAGTCGCTTTGGTCATCATCGCGGGGCGCGATGATGTTACGCATAAACCTCCAGGAGCGCTGGGGTCTGTTTTTCGAGAGAGTAAATAACTTACATTCGAGGTATCTATGAAGAAATCAGGTTTAGTTTTAGGACTATTAGCGATTGTCGCGATAGTTGTCGCGGTTGTCTCATTTGAGCCAGCCGAAAAGAAGGAGAAAGTAGTTGTCGCAGACAAAACAAAAGTTGGGTTTGTCTATGTTGGCCCAGTTGCGGATGCGGGTTGGACTTATG
>CAJWFL010000119.1:0-3721 GCA_913031455.1 uncultured Gammaproteobacteria bacterium | reverse complement strand
AGGCGTTCTATATGGTCGGTGGTATCGACGAAGCAGTTGAGAAGGCGAAGAGTCTCTAAGGGGTTCTCATGGCAACTACCATGAAGTGTAATGTTGTGTCAGCTGAACAATCACTCTATGAGGGTGAAGTTCAGATGGTTATCGCCTCAGGTGATTTGGGTGATCTCGGTATTACACCGGGTCACGCCCCGTTGATCACCTCGCTTAAGCCAGGTCCAGTCCGTCTTGTATTTGAAAATGGCGACGATGAATTGTTTTTCGTCTCCGGTGGGTTCCTCGAAGTGATTCCATCGCAAATTACCATACTGGCTGATACCGCAGAGCGCGCAGAAAATCTGGATGAAGCCGCGGCGCTTCATGCTCAGGAAGAGGCGAAGCGACTTCTATCCGAACAACAATCTGAGTTTGAATATTCACGAGCCGCAGTCGAATTGGCTGAAGCGGTTGCACGAATTCGTGTAATCGAACAGCTGCGCCAACGCCGTGCTTAATGTTGTCATCTTAGCTGCCGGTAGAGGCAGCCGGATGCACTCCTCCCTACCCAAAGTCCTGCATGAAATCGCAGGTGAACCACTGCTCGGATACGTTTTATCAGTTGCTCAATCGCTGATCGACCATCATGGTGGTCGAATACGTGTGGTAACCGGCCATGGTGCTGCTCAAGTGGATCCTTTCGTAATTGATCGTGGCGCTGAGGTCATTCATCAAAACGAGCAGTTGGGCACAGGCCACGCGTTACAAATTGCGATGCATGGACTTGGTTCTGACGGACAGACGTTGGTTTTGTATGGTGATGTTCCTTTAGTCTCACAAGAGGATATCGAGCCGTTGATCACAGCCGGGAAGTCCCGTCTTGCCGTGCTGTCCGCAGTCGCAAGCGACCCAACGGGTTATGGTCGTATTGTGCGCAACGAGGATGGCAACGTCATCGCAATTGTTGAGCATCGCGATGCCTCTCCCTCACAGCGCGATATTTGCGAGATCAATACAGGTATTTATGTAGCTCCGACTTCAGTGTTTCAGGAGCTCCTCCCACAATTAACCAATTCCAATACCCAGAACGAGTACTATTTGACAGATTGCGTTCAGTTAAGTGTTAACGCGGGACGCGAAGTCCACGGAGTTTCGGGCACAATCACGGCAACTATGGGCGTCAATGATCGTCAGCAGCTCGCTGATCTCAACCAATTGATTCAAAGAAAACGCCGGTCTGCGTTAATGGCTCGAGGTGTGACCTTGGTTGATCCAGACACCGTTTACCTCAACGGCCGACACCTCGAGATCCATCCAGATACTATTATTGAGCCGCAAGTGACGCTCAATGGGCCAATCTCCATCGAATCGAACGTTCGCGTGGGGTTTGGCTGTCACTTAACGAACGTTGTGATCGGTGAATATACTGTCATTAAGCCATACACGGTCGCAGAATCAGCAACCATTGGACGTGAAGCTCAAATTGGACCTTTTACTCGATTGAGACCAGGAACAGAGCTCTCGGATACCACTCACGTTGGTAACTTCTGCGAAATTAAAAAAGCGAGTGTCGCCGAGGGCTCCAAGATTAATCATCTTTCTTACGTTGGCGATGCGGTGATTGGCCGGAACGTTAATATCGGCGCAGGTACAATCACCTGCAATTATGACGGCGCGTCGAAACATCAAACGACGCTCGGTGATGATGTATTCATCGGATCCAATACGAGCTTGATCGCACCTGTTACGCTTGGTGATCAGGTGACCACAGGGGCGGGGTCTGTGATCACTAACGATGTTGAGTCTCAAAGTCTTGCGCTCGCACGCAGTAAACAGATTATTATCCCTGGTTACCAAAGACGAAAGAAAACCAAGGGTTAAAGCATGTGTGGCATTGTTGCAGCAATCGCTGAACGTCCAGTTCAATCAATTCTACTTGAGGGCCTAAAGCGGCTGGAATATCGCGGATATGACTCAGCTGGTTTGGCCACACTGGCTGGCGACCATATTCAGTGCACGCGTGCAAAAGGAAAGGTTGCTGAACTCGAGTCGCTGTTAGGTGATTCAACGGCTAATCAAGGTATCGCACACACTCGCTGGGCCACACATGGTGTTCCAAGTATCAAGAATGCGCATCCGCATCAGTCGGGACGTTTTGCCGTTGTTCACAACGGTATCATCGAAAACTACGAGTCGTTAAGGAGCGAACTCACTGATCTTGGATATCGGTTTGATTCCGATACGGATACGGAAACCATTGCACACCTTCTTCATCACTTAAGCCAGACAAACGAAAGCTTCGATGCTGTGGTGGCTGCGGTTATAGAGCGACTCGACGGTGCATTCGCTCTCGCGATAATTGATGAACAGACCCCAGGCGTTTTATGGGTTGCGCGTCAGGGTAGTCCTCTTGTGATTGGCGTTGGTCATGGTGAGCACTTTGTTGGCTCAGATCAACTGGCGCTACTTCATGTGACTGATCGTTTTATTTTCCTAGACGAAGGTGACTCGGCAAAGCTCAGATCTCATACCCTCGAAATCTATGATGGAGATCATCAGCTGGTCAACCGGCCTCTTGTGAGGGCGATCACCTCAAATGAGCAAGCATCTAAAGGGCAGTATCGTCACTTTATGGCGAAGGAAATTTACGAACAGCCCAACGCGGTGTTAACGACGCTTCAAGGGCGTCTTGGAAAGAATCAAATTCTGACTGGCGTTCTCGGACCAAACGGCGATCAACTGCTCGTAGAAGCCAACGCTGTACAAATTGTCGCATGCGGTACCAGTTATCACGCAGGACTTGTTGCCAAGTATTGGATTGAAAGTCTGGTCGGTATTCCTTGCCAAGTGGAAATCGCAAGTGAATACCGATACCGAAAAGTTGTCACGTTACCAAACACATTATGGATTGCAATCTCACAATCGGGTGAAACAGCAGATGTATTATCTGCACTCCGCCATTTCGACTCGACGAATGTTTTGACGACGCTCGCTATTTGTAATGTGGCAACATCGAGTCTGGTTCGCGAGACTGATCTTGCGTTATTAACCAAAGCAGGCCCCGAAATAGGTGTTGCTAGTACTAAAGCGTTTACCACGCAATTGACAGTTTTGTTGTTGCTAGCAGGTCTGATGGCTAAAAATCAATCGGCAGCAGCATTCAGTGAATCGAACTTTGTTCAGGCTCTTCAGCAGCTCCCACGCTTACTCGAAGAGGTGCTGACATTAGAATCCCAAATTCAGGCTATTTCTGAACAGTTCATTGATAAGCAACATACCCTCTTTTTAGGCCGTGCCACCATGAATCCAATTGCAATGGAGGGCGCCCTAAAGCTTAAAGAATTGTCTTATATTCACGCCGAAGCATATCCTGCGGGTGAGCTGAAACACGGTCCTCTTGCACTCGTTGATGAGAAAATGCCAGTCGTTGCTGTTGCCCCAAATGACGAACTGGTAGAAAAACTTCGGTCGAACCTGTCAGAAGTCAAAGCGCGTGGGGGACAGCTCATCGTGTTTGCAGATTTTGCGGTTGCGACAGAAACATCTGATGAAATCACTCAGTGTGTGATGCCAGAGACAGATCCGTTGATTGCCCCTATCGTCTTTACATTGCCGTTACAGCTTCTCTCTTACCATGTTGCAGTGCTTCGTGGCACAGATGTCGATCAGCCGCGTAATTTAGCTAAATCAGTGACCGTGGAATAACGTCCAATGACCGTCATCGGATTACATAATGTCTAAATTTAGA
>CAJWFL010000118.1:0-3943 GCA_913031455.1 uncultured Gammaproteobacteria bacterium | reverse complement strand
CGGCAGCGAGATTGACAGCGATACTGGATTTCCCAACACCACCTTTTTGGTTAAAGACTGCCCGACGCATTATTACTCCCTGGGTGATAGTGCAAGATTCACGCGGCCATCAAGATCGATGATTCGTTGTGTTAACTGCTTACGGCTGGCATCAACTGCATCAATGACTTGCTGTTGCTGCTGAGTTTGCTGAGCCAGTCGATCCACTTGTTCTGAGAGTACCTCGAGAACAATCAGTGCATTACTGGTGGTGGCGAGTTGGACGAGCTGCTCGTTAATTCCATCAAGTGCCAATTGAATATCTTTAACGGTTTGATCAGTCGATGCCTGTCCCACATTCGCTGCCTCAAGACGCCCGTCGAGGGTCGACAAAGCAACCTGCAATGAACGCAGTTCATCACTCAATGCAATGACTGCCTGTCGAGTACCGGCAACCGCATCGATCCGAGTCCGCTCTGCGTTGATTTGTTCACTAAGTAGGGCAACTGACTCATCAAATTTTTCTTGCGCTGCCGTTGATGACGATTCTGCAGCTCCCAGTTTTTGTTCGATCGATTGAATTTGTTGACCGACAACGCCGAACTCTTTCGCCACGGTCGCCTGTGATGTTTCGATACCTTGCCGGACTGATTTGACTTGCTTGGCAAGTGCATCAAGATCTCGAGTCACGTCCGACTTGAGGCGAGCCTCGACCGACTGCACCATTTTCCTCATCTGGGCATCAGATTGAGCCAATTCTCCGATCCCTTGAGCCTGCGCATCATTCAACCTATTAATTGTCGACTCAAGCTCTCGAGCCTGACTTTCAGCCTGAGTCAGCGCCGCTTGGTACCGTCCAGCCTCCTCAAGCCCAAAAAATGCCATTCCAAACGAAATACATAAGCTCACCACAACGAATAACCACAATAGCCAATTCGAGTTCGATTGCTTGGGTGGCGTGGATGTCACGCGACGAGTATTCTCAGCACCGATACCAGAGCGCGCTAAATCGGTCGTCTCTGCGACCACAATCGGTGTATTCAGATCATCGCTGAATTGAGGTTCTTTACGGGTCATATGGTTGCCTTACGTATCCGTCGAGTTTACCGAATCTACAGACAAAACGAACCCATCATCAGCGAAAAGATTGATTTGTAACCATCAGCCCCCACTAACTCAAAACCATTTTTATACTGGAGGTCATCATGGCATTTGAATTGCCCTCATTGCCCTATGCTAAGAACGCATTGGCACCACATATCTCAGAAGAAACACTCGAATTCCACCACGGTAAACACCACAAAACCTACGTGGATAATTTAAATAATCTCGTTCCAGGAACAGAGTTTGAAGGACAGTCGCTTGAGGCGATCATTAAAGTATCATCTGGCGGTATTTTTAATAACGCAGCACAAGTTTGGAACCACACGTTTTACTGGCACTGCCTATCGCCAAATGGTGGTGGAGAGCCGACTGGCGAATTGGCTGATGCAATTAATGAAACCTTTGGGTCATTTGACATTTTTAAAGAAGAATTTACCAAGGCATCAGTAACGACATTTGGATCCGGTTGGGGTTGGCTTGTCAAAACAAGCGAAGGAAAACTGGAGCTTGCGTCAACCACTGGTGCAGGAAATCCAATGACTGAGGGTAAAACTCCGCTATTGACATGTGACGTGTGGGAACACGCCTACTACGTTGATTACCGCAATGCACGCCCAGCATACCTGAAAGCATTCTGGGAACTGGTTAATTGGGAATACGTCGCGGAGCAATTTGCAAACGCCTAATTCTATTGTTAAAAAAACCCGCTTCGGCGGGTTTTTTATGTCATTCGTTTGTGTGAGGCATAAAAAACCCCACCCAGAATCAGAGTGGGGCTTTTGCCTCAGCGGTCGGCTTACATCATGCCGCCCATACTAGGATCCATTGCTGGAGCCGCAGGCTTATCTTCTTTGATCTCTGTGATCATACACTCTGTCGTTATCATCAGACCAGCAACCGAGGCCGCCGCCTGTAACGCAGAGCGAGTGACTTTTGCAGGATCCAGGATACCCATAGCGATCATATCACCGTATTCACCAGATGCCGCGTTGAAGCCGAAATTGCCTTCGCCCTGCTTCACCTTGTCAACAACGACTGATGCTTCACCGCCCGCGTTAGTCACGATCTGACGCAACGGTGCTTCCATAGCACGCTTGGCGATTTGGATACCCACATTCTGTTCTTCATTATCTGCTTTCAGATCGCCAACAGCCTGTAGTGCACGAATCAGAGTGACGCCACCGCCGGCGACAACACCTTCCTCAACCGCAGCGCGTGTAGAGTGGAGTGCGTCTTCAACGCGAGCCTTCTTCTCTTTCATTTCGACTTCAGAGCCAGCGCCGACCTTAATCACAGCAACACCACCAGCCAGCTTCGCTTTACGCTCGTGTAATTTCTCACGATCGTAGTCTGAAGACGTTTCTTCGATTTGCGCTTCGATCTGCTTCACACGACCTTGAATGTCTTCCGCTTTACCTGCACCGTCGATGATCGTTGTATTCTCTTTCGAGATTTGGATCCGCTTCGCGGTTCCCAGATCATCCAAAGTGGCAGTTTCAAGCGACAAACCAACTTCCTCAGAAATCACAGTACCGCCAGTGAGTACTGCGATGTCTTGCAACATTGCTTTACGACGATCGCCGAAACCAGGCGCCTTCACAGCCGCGACTTTCACGATGCCACGCATGTTGTTGACAACCAGAGTCGCAAGAGCTTCGCCTTCAACGTCTTCAGCGATCAGCAATAATGGCTTACCTGCTTTTGCAACACCTTCCAGTACCGGAATCAAGTCGCGAATGTTGGAGATTTTCTTGTCAACCAACAGAATGAACGGATCATCCAATTCGGCTGTCATGTTGTCTTGATTATTCACGAAGTATGGAGACAGGTAACCGCGATCGAACTGCATCCCTTCGACCACATCCAATTCATCTTCAAAACCCGATCCTTCTTCAACAGTAATGACACCATCTTTACCGACTTTTTCCATCGCGTCGGCAATGATTGAACCAACACCAAAATCTGAGTTTGCAGAGATCGTACCGACCTGTGCGACTGCCTTTGAGTCTTCGCACGGCTTCGCCATTCCACCAATTGCTTCAACAGCCGCCTTGACTGCTTTATCAATGCCACGCTTGAGATCCATCGGGTTCATACCGGCAGCAACCGACTTCAATCCTTCATTAACGATGGCCTGAGCCAATACGGTCGCAGTTGTTGTCCCGTCACCAGCAACGTCAGATGTCTGTGAAGCAACTTCTTTCACCATCTGCGCGCCCATATTCTCAAACTTGTCTTCAAGCTCCATTTCTTTGGCAACAGAAACACCGTCCTTTGTGACGGTTGGAGCGCCAAACGACTTGTCGAGAACAACATTACGACCTTTCGGTCCCAGTGTTGTCTTCACCGCGTCTGCCAAAATATTTACGCCAGCGAGCATACCCTGACGGGCAGCATCACCAAATTTTACGTCTTTAGCTGTCATGTCTTCAAAAATCCTTTCTTCAGGGTTCTTACTTTTCGATTACGCCAAGAATGTCTGATTCACTCATAATCAGAAGTTCTTCACCGTCTACCTTGATCGTGTTTGAGCCTGAATATTGGCCGAACACGACTTTGTCACCAACAGAAACCGACATTGCACGGGTTTCTCCGTTATCTAGTGGTTTGCCTGTTCCGACAGCGACAATTTCACCCTGATTTGGCTTTTCAGCCGCAGCACCAGGAAGCACAATGCCGCCTGCAGTTGTTGTTTCCTCTTCCATGCGACGAATGACGACGCGATCTTGGAGTGGACGAATGTTCATCTGCTGATATCTCCGCTTTATGACAATGAACTTTAGGCTTACGCCTTTCCTCGACCCACCCAACCCAATGAGTTGGAACGCTTTCCTTAGCTCACCTGTGGGGGGTTAACCGC
>CAJWFL010000117.1:0-3952 GCA_913031455.1 uncultured Gammaproteobacteria bacterium | reverse complement strand
AGGATATAGGGTGACTTCATTTTCATGTGCGGCTCGGGTGATCCGAATCAGATCTTGGTGATTCTTCGGATAGACAACAACTTGCGGAAATACTTGATAAATACTGTTATCGGTTGATAGAACAGCGCGTGTCGCATCATCAAACTGGATTTCACCCTCAAATCCGAGAGCATGCAGGGCTCGCGCGTAGTTTTGAGCTGTTTCGGTAACAGGTTCACGGTGGTCCAGACGCGGAATCATCGCAAAAGGCTCTCTAAGATCGATAACTAGGGTTGAAGTGTGTCATAAACTGGTGTTAGAAACTATGGCGAGGCGATTTGGATGGGTTTTTGGAAACAAAAAACATTGTCAGAAATGACAGACGCAGAGTGGGAATCGTTGTGCGATGGATGCGGGCTATGCTGCCTCCATAAACTCGAAGATGTTGAAACACTTCAAGTCGAATTTACGTGCGTCAAATGTCGTTATCTCGGTACAAATCGCCAATGTGAGATTTACGATGAACGTGTCGACATTGTTGATGACTGTTTAAATATTCGCGATCTGGACCCAGAGCATTATCGATGGCTTCCAGAGAGTTGCGCCTACCGAAGACTCGAAGAGGGTAGACCACTGCCGAAGTGGCATCCGCTGATTGCTGAAGATGATCGCGCAATGGAGGAAGGGGGATACGCTGTCGGTGACTGGGCAATTTCAGATCAATTGGTGACTGCCGACGTTGACTTTATCGTCCGCATTAAAGCTAGCGAGAGCTAATGTGTCATTTGGTTAAGAACGATCGGATGCACTGAATCTGTACGTGACTATTCAAAAATGGCGCGTGTCCTGTGTTCGCGACGTCGAGTTTTTCCACAAAAAGTGCACTGTCGATCATTCGGTCGAGAATTGACGCGGTCAAAATATCCGACTCCATGCCACGAATCACCAACATGCGTGAAGTGATTGAAGAAAACATCGTCCATGCCAACGCTGGATTCTGCACACCACCAAAACGTGCCAAAATTTGTGGGTCGTAATGTTGTGTCAAACGTCCATCGTCGAGGCGTCGCAATGAGTGAACCACCAGTCGGTCCCACTCATTGTTTGATAGATCGCCAAATGATGCATAGATGGTCTCGAAATACGCTCGCGCCTCCCCTAAATCAGCAAAGTAATGCGTTTCGGAAGCATATTCGCGAATACGCTCAATTGCATCCTGTGATACTTCAGGTCCGATGTCGTTGATTACCAATCGATCAACCAGGTGTCGCGTCATTGGATTCGAAGCCATCATCATTCCCAGCGCACCGCCCATGCTTGTACCAATCCAATGAGCACGACCAGAAATATTCAAATATTTCAGTAAATCGACTGCAAGCGACTGATAAAATGAAAATTCATACTGATCTGCAGCCATCCATTCGCTGTTGCCACGACCCGGCGTATCAGGACAGATCACAAAAAATTCGTCAGCAAGCGCATGTGCGAGTGTGAAAAAATCAGACCCATTCCTTGCGAAGCCATGCCAGCACAATATAGCCTGATTTGACCGACTCCCAAGTGTTCGCACGAACACCTGAACACCTTGAACTCGAACTAGTTGTTCTTGAAATCCGTAATCAAATGGAAGAGGGGATTTGTCAACTGTACTCGCAGAGATACGCGGTCGGTTCAGTAACCTCAACGCTAAAGCTTTGATCTCGCGGTACATGAAACTCCTCTCCATCAGAATAAAGCAATGGCTCTGGATCAGATTGACGTTGTACTACAAGAGCACCGCTAATCACCACCATCCGTTCGTCATCCGACGTCGAAAATTCATATGAGCCTGGACTCATCAAGCCAATCGAACTCTTGCCGTTGGAATTATCAAAGCTCAACGAAAGTACTTGATCATCAAAATAGCGATTTACTTGCATGAATAGGGACTCCCTGTGTGAGGTTTAAACCAAACGAACCACTTTATTTAACATAATAATGATTATGCGCAATTTAGATCGAGATCAACACCGATAATGGTAAAGGTGCCAGCACTCGATCTAAGCTCCAATATATCGTGGTATGCGTCAGACTCATAACAGTCTGTCACTGCTGTCGCCGTTGAGAACCAAAACAATACGATCTGTGAGAAATCGCAGAAACCGTTCTCGTCATCGAGAGTCATGGGCTTTTCCGCACGGAATAGAAGCTCTCCACCATAGGGTTCTAGGGTTGCAGGACCGTGTTCTCGATAATGATTAAAATCCGCCAGGTTATTCACCCGGATTAATGCGATCATCCGAACCATTCTAGGGATTTCCTTTTTGTTATGGCTTATTCTGAATTGGCGAAAAACGCATACCATCATCTAACCAAGCTCGGACCAAGAAAGCTATCTGAATTTATCGAATCCGTTGGGCCCATCGATATTCCAGTTCGGTATGGTGATGACTTGCTGCTTGGGCTCAGCCAAATTGTCGTCGGTCAACAATTATCGAACCAAGCGGCACGATCAATTTGGGATCGACTTGTGACTCAATATCCGCAGCGTTCCAAATTAATCGATGCGCTTAAAAATCTAGAAACGCCAAATACAGGACTGTCGGCCTCGAAAAAACGAACACTGAGTGATTTGATTCATCGTGGCGATCATTGGATTCAAACAATTGCCACTCAGTCTGAAGCTCAGCGCCGCGAGGTCTTACTTGAGGTCTGGGGCCTTGGTCCTTGGTCAGTTGCGATGTGGGAATTATTTGTTTTACGCAACCCGAATCAATGGAGTGATAAAGATCTCATTCTTCGTCGCTTAAGTCTTGATTTTGCAACCGAATTAGGTGAGGACGCGGCAGAATTTGTGGAGCGTGCATCTCCTTTTCGCTCCTACCTCGCACTGTATTGCTGGCGATTTCATAACCAAAATCGACATTGATTTCCATCGGTCATCACCAGAGTATCGATAATCATCAATGCCTTTCATTGATACTATCGAGTTACACCAGTAATGAAATTTCCGTATAACTCTTAGTGGGATGAGTAAGGCATCAGGATTTTGGCGATATTTAACGAAATTCGACTGACCAATATTAAGGGCGATGTATTCGGTGGTGTCACCGCAGCCGTGATCGCCCTACCAATGGCGCTTGCCTTTGGTGTTGCATCTGGAGCAGGCCCCGAAGCGGGTCTGTATGGCGCGATTTTAGTCGGACTGTTCGCCGCCCTCTTCGGCGCCACCCCAACGCTCATTTCTGAGCCGACAGGTCCTATGACGGTGGTGATGACAGCAGTTGTCGCAGGTCTCATCGCGTCTGATCCAGACCAAGGGCTCGCTTTGGCATTTACTGTGGTCATTTTAGCTGGCTGCCTTCAGATACTCTTCGGAATTCTGCGTGTTGGTCACTTTGTCACCATGATGCCTTATACGGTTGTTTCGGGATTCATGACCGGCATTGGTATTATTCTTATTGTGCTACAAATTGGTCCTTTTCTAGGGCAGCCACCTCCAACGGGCGGTGTTATTGGAACTTTGTCTGCCCTCCCGTCCCTGCTTCAGAACGTATCGATTGACGAAACATGTCTGGCACTCGGCACGTTTTTAATCATCGTTTTGATTCCATCAAGTTATCGGCGGTTTGTGCCACCGCAATTACTCGCACTAGTTGTGGGTTCGGTGGCCGCCTCACTATTCCTTGCCGATGAAGTCCGTGTCATTGGTACCATCCCGGACGGTTTTCCTGAATTTCAGCTACCCGTCTTCGAAATGAGGCATTGGCAAATTATGATGGCTAATGCGTTAGTTCTCGCCATGCTCGGATCAATCGATGCCCTCCTCACCTCAGTGATAGCCGACAGCATGACAAAGCGTGAGTCTGACGCCAACAAAGAGCTTGTTGGACAAGGTATCGGGAATATCGCATCCGGTCTTTTCGGGGGCATTCCTGGTGCCGGTGCCACAATGGGTACTGTCGTCAATATCCAATCAGGCGGGCGGTCAGCG
>CAJWFL010000116.1:0-3956 GCA_913031455.1 uncultured Gammaproteobacteria bacterium | reverse complement strand
ACGGGAAAATGCACGTGTTGCAGAGTCGTTAATGCGTGCCTACGAGGGCACCAAGCCTGCTGTTCTGAAGCGGTTCGGCGAGACCGACGATCGCACTGACGAACTGATTTAATCCGATTCCACAGAAGCGACGGTATCAAGCAGTGTGGTGGACAGTAAATCAACCAAGGGTGCTTTTGCCGTATTTCTTCGACTGATCAATCCGATATCGCGACCGCTGGGGCCATTGTCGAGTTTGAAATGCTTCACCGGCAGAATATCCGGTGTCGGAACGCAACTCCTCGGGACCATGGAGACGCCTAAGTTATGCGACACCATCGTCGCGATGGTATCCAGGCTCTCCAGTTCCATGGTTTCCGTCACCGGTAACCGCTGTTTTTGTAGCCATTCATCGATCACGCTACCGACAAGAGCTCGCCGCGAAAACCGAATAAACGGCCGACTTCGAATGATCTCAATCGGATCATCGAGCGCCTCTTCGGCAGACGTGATCAGTTCAATGGTCTCGATTGCGACGCTCGTGTATTGAATGTTGTGCGGCAAGCGGATGGGTTTGGTGACAATCGCCGCGTCCAGAGCGCCTCGTTCAACCTGCGAAATCAATTCAATTGAAAGCCCGGGATACACCCGCACATGGAGCCCATCGTATCGTTGTTGCAGTTTCTTTAATGCAATCGGTACCAATCCACTCAAACTGGTCGGCACAGCACCAAAGGATAATTCACCTCGAATTTCCAAATTGAGCGATTCAGGAACCATCGCGTCATAGCGCTCGACCACGTCCCGTGCTTTTTGCAAAATCCGCTTACCGACCTCGGTGAGCGTTGGAATCCGAGTGGAGCGATCAAATAATGCAACACCCAGCTCATCTTCCAAATGTTTCATTTGTTGGCTCACGGTCGCGTGCGTCACAAAAGCCACGTTAGCGGCTGCAGTAAAACTCCCTTCTTCAGCGACTTTGATAAATGTTCGTAATCTTCGAATTGACATCAAATCGACCACTCTTTTGTTATGTAAAAAAAATTTACACTATCTATGAAAAAATGCACCAGTTATCTTTCGGTTATTTGCGATACCATACGAAAGTTCATTCGATTTAGAGTGTTCATCACGACAATAAGAAAGGAGAGCATATGCGATTCCCAAAACTCAAACTGCTAGCTGCGCTGACATTTGGCGCGTTCGTTCAAACCACAACAGCTGCTGACTACCCCTCAAAGCCGGTGACCATGGTGATCCCCTATGGTTCAGGTGGTGCAACCGATATTTCTGCGCGGACGCTTGCTGAGCCGCTTGGAAAATTAGTTGATCAACCGCTATTGATGGTCAACCGAACAGGTGCTGGTGGCGCGACAGGGTCTGTTTCAGTCAAGAATGCCAAGGCCGACGGGTATACCCTCTTGTTCGCTCGTGTCGGCTCGCACTCAGTGAATCCGGCGATGAAAGCGACGCTCCCCTACACGTTAGATGATTTTGAATTCATCGGTGTCTATGAAATCAACCCAGTTGCATGTGCAGTGAAAGCGGATTCAGACATCAATTCAATGGATGATCTCATCGCAACAGTCAGAGCGAATCCTGGGAAGATCAGTTATTCATCATCAGGTGTTGGCTCGCTTCTCCACCTTGCTGGCGCCTATGTGTTGAGTGAATTTGGCGTTGCCAATCCAACCAAGGATGTCATTCACATTCCATTGAAAGGTGGTGGCGCGGCTGCAACCGCAGTCTTGGGTGGGACAGCAACCTTTATTTGCACCAACTCATCTGCCTTGGCCAGTTTCATCAAAAATAAACAGTTGAAGCCGTTAATGGTGACCACTGCTAAGCCTGTTGAAGGATTTGATGCACCCACATCGGTTGAACTGGGCAAACCCAATCTTCAAAAACTCGTCGGCTGGACCGGCCTCGCAGGACCGAAAGGCTTGCCGAAGGAAGTTGGTGACACTTGGCGTGGCATTTTGAAAAATGCGACCGATGACAGCGGATTCCGCTCGAAAATGGAAGCGCGTGGATCTGTGATTGAAATGATGGACCCACAAGAGGCGAAAGCGTTTATTAACGACCAGTACACGACATTCCGTGCATTAGTCGATCAACTCGGTATGCGTATCGAGGGCTAATTGAAACGCTCATCATGACTCTCCAGGCTGGAGAGTCATGACCATTATCCAAGGAAAATTCATGTCAAACCGCGCGCTTGGTGTCTTGTGCTCCGTGATTGCCATCTTTTTGTGGTTCTACGCGATTCCTCAGTGGGTCTCAGCACCTTCGAACGTGTCACGTCTCGTGTTATCGCCGACGTTTTGGCCTCTGATCATCGCTGCATTAATCGGCCTGTGTGGGGCGTATTTGCTGTTCATCGACAATATACAAACCGCCGATGAGATTGAAAACTTAGAGCAACCAGAGAACAGAACGACCGGATTCATCCGCTTATTCATGGCTGCTGTAGCCATGGTTTTGTTCCTGATCAGCGTTGAAGCAGCGGGCTTAGTTATCGGATCTATGATACTGTTTTTAATCATGATTTTCATCGTGACCCAAACCATCTCCATTCGATTTTTTGTGATTGCTGTCATCTTACCGGTGGCGCTCTATGGATTTTTCGCGCATGTCGCGTCAGTCGCTATCCCCCAAGGTGAATGGATGCAATTACCATGATCGACAATCTTCTGGCGGGCATTGCCATTGTCGCAAATGCTGAAAGTATTTTGGCTCTCGCCGGTGGCGTGCTCATTGGTGTCATTGCTGGAGCGATCCCAGGAATGTCAGCAACCATGGCCGTTGCTCTGACGCTGCCCTTTACGTTTTCACTGAGCCCCATTACAGGAATTTTACTGCTGCTTGGCGTGTACAAAGGCGGTATTTTTGGTGGATGTATTCCGGCGATTCTCATCAAAACACCGGGGACCCCCGCCTCCAGTGCCACCGTGCTCGATGGCCATCCCATGGCGGAGAAAGGCGAATCAGGCCGAGCACTCGGGATGGCTCTTTATGCATCTTGCACTGCCGACTTAATCTCAAATCTGGCGCTGATTTTATTCGCTGGGTGGCTTGCGTCTTTCGCGTTGAAATTCGGACCACCAGAATTTTTTACGTTGATTCTGTTCTCACTCACCATCATCGCTGGTGTCTCAGGCGCGAGCTTGGTCCGTGGCATTTTCTCCGCATTACTCGGACTCTTATTGGCCACTGTTGGGCTTGATTTAGTGTACGGGACCAACCGCTTCACCATGAATGACCCTAACCTGATGGGAGGCCTCAATTTTATTGCCGTTTTGATTGGCCTTTTCGCAATTCCTGAAATTCTGAATATGATCTGGAGTCCGGACAAAAATAGCGGGCAGGCTCGGCCATTAAGTTCGGCGCGGGTCTCATTTGCTGAGTACAAGCGCTGTTTTAAGTCCATCATTCGAGGATCGTTTATCGGTGTCTTCCTGGGCAGTATTCCTGGCATCGGCGCGGCACCGGCGGCGTTTTTATCCTACAGTGAAGCCAAGCGAAACTCGCCAAATCAAGCGAATTTTGGGAAAGGCGAAATCGAAGGGGTTGCTGCATCAGAGGCTGGAAATAACGGAGTTGCAGGAGCAACTTTAATTCCATTGTTAGCCCTTGGTGTTCCAGGAGACGTCATCACCGCGATCATTATTGGCGCATTCATGATCCATGGTCTGCAACCTGGTCCGATGATGTTTCTGACCAACGTCGACATCATTTATGCCCTATTTGTCGGCCTGATCTTAAGCTCGGTCTTTCTTCTCGGAATTGGAAGCTTTGCAATCCGGGGTTTCCGGTTTATCTCAAAAATCCCCAAGGCGGTCTTATTGCCTTCCGTCTTAGTGCTCTGCGTCTATGGATGTTACGCCATCAACAATACGTTATTTGATGTCGGCGTGATGTTCGTGATGGGCTGGCTCGGCTTTTTCATGTATCGCGCATCGATCCCTGCCCCTCCG
>CAJWFL010000115.1:0-3977 GCA_913031455.1 uncultured Gammaproteobacteria bacterium | reverse complement strand
ATGCGGCGCTAGCCTTTGCACGAACACTGACGTTCCTCGAGTCTCATCTTCGAGCTTAATTTTCTCGGCCCTGTCCTCCGGGGCAGAGCTACAGCAGATTCCAGATGGCCCAAATCACTCCTAATAGTGCGATCCACCAGAGATAGCTATCGACTAACTCAAGAATCAACAAACTGACCAAAAAGATTGGTGTTACTTCGATGAAATTCGCGTGGGCGCGAACTGCTCTCTAGAGGTCAGGCGCACCGCCGGCATTCAGGGGGATTTGGGATCTTCGACGTGACTTGATGACCAGCGAGGTAAGTATCACCTGCATGACGATCAAGATACTGCTAATCAATAAGGTAACAACAGGCATTGCCATTCAAATCCACTCCAACCAGTGACAGAGGTAGGTCGCGATCACCATCACAGCAACCAACTCAAGGGGCGATCGTTTCAATGCGACGCAAATCAATAAACTTAATACCGCAAGGCCGGTGGTAACTTCTGAATACACAGCCTCAGTGAAGACTGGATTGATCAGAATCGCAAACAATAAGCCAACGACGGTAGCGTTCACGAATACCAACCGACTTTTCCAATACATTAATCGGTCTCCTAACATCAACGCGATTGACAACAACATCGCGCCAGGAATAAAAATTGCCAACACGCCAACCATGGCTGCCACGAAGGGAGATTGGTTTATCGTGACAGCGCCTAAGTACGACGCGATGGTGAAAAGCGGGCCCGGCATCGCCTGAGCAAATCCATAACCCGCAAGAAATACACTCGAGTCCAATGGTGGAACGAACTCTGATTCAAGTAACGGCAGGACAACGTGGCCTCCACCAAATACCAATGCACCACTGATATAGTGTCCCGCAATCAGTTCAGCCCAAACGTTGCCATTGGCTACCGAGAGAGCCGCAACGATCCCCAACACCCAAACGACACCAATGCCGACCGAGGCGAGCAAATGATTACGGTGAATTCCAATAGGCTGGTTCCTCTTGGTATCCGAATTGGATACAAGCACGTATCCAGCGACCAAAGCAGTTGCGATCAAGCTCACTTGCATTAGCGCAGTTGGTACCGAATAAAATGCGATCGCTGTGATTAGCGCGATAATTTTTGTCTCGCGATCGACGCATAATTGCTTCCACATACCAAGGACTGCTTGCGTTACGATTCCGACCGCGACAATCTTCATGGCGGTGATGAACCATGCACCACCAGTGGTCCCACCACCATTTAAGATCCAAAGCCCTGCACACAGCATGAGAACCGCACTCGGCAGTGTGAAACCGAGCCATGCAGCCGATGCGCCTCGCCACCCGGCAAAGCGATAACCAAGCCCCATACCAACCTGTGACGAGGCAGGTCCCGGTATCATCTGGCACAAGGCAACGAGCGATGCGTAGTCACTCTCACTGATCCGCTGTTCTTTCTCGACAAATTGCTGGCGAAAAATGCCAATGTGAGCAATCGGTCCCCCGAATGACGTACAACCAAGCCATAGGAACTGCAAAAAGATCACCAGCGGATTCGATTTCAAAACAACTCCCTAGAGCGAAACAGGAATCTCACGAGATCTAAGTTACCTTGCAACTGATTTCGTCGTATACAGTGCGTCAACCTGAGACTGATACAGACGAATCACCTGTGGACGCTTGATCTTGTGCGTTGGTGTCAGTAGTCCGTTCTCCATCGTACAGGGCTCACTCATCACAAGTGCTTTACGGATTTGGAAGACCGGCGATTTATCCTGGTTATAACGCTTCAGCACGTCGCGAAGTACTTGCTCATACGCATTCGTCTCAACGCCATCAGCAAAACAAATGATTGCAGATAACCACGGACGCGCATCGCCGACCACAACCACTTGATCAATTTCTGAGAAGAGACTGAGCTCTTGCTCAATAGGACCAGGAGCGATGTTGTCGCCACCGGAATTCACAATAAGATCCTTCAATCGTCCAACGATTCGGATATGTCCATCAGAATCGATTTCTGCCAAATCACCCGTATGCAACCAGCCATCGATCAGCGCAACAGACGTCGATTCGGGATCATTCCAGTAACCTGTCATCACATTGGCGCCTCGCACGAGCAGCTCGCCTGCTTCACTGAGACGAACTTCAACGCCGGGCAGATTTGGACCCACAGTATCTGCTCGCTCAGCACCCGGCCGATTAACACTGATCACTGGAGATGCTTCAGTCTGCCCATACCCTTGTAATATACCGATGCCAAGCCCCTGAAAAAATTCAGATATTTTCGGGTTGAGCGCAGCACCACCGGAGACAAAATATCGTAATTGACCACCAAACCGCTTGCGAACTTTCTGTCGAACAAGACGCTCACAGAGTGTATTTAAGATTTTTTCGAATGCTGATAATTCCGGCTTCTGACCCAAACGAATAGTAGTCTCGAAGAGACGGCGTTTCAGCGGACTTCCCTTTGCAATTTGGCTCGAAATCCGACTGTGCAAAAGCTCATACAACCTCGGTACAGCCGTCATCAGTGTAGGACTGACCTCAGCCATCATCGACGCGAGTTTATCGAGGCTCTCACAGTAAAAGATCTCACCGCCAAGATATAAGGGAAGATACAGACCCGCCATGTGCTCATACGCATGCGCAAGTGGCAGAAATGACAGAAAACGATGCGGTTCTGCCAAATTTGCTTCTTCGAGGACTCTGAGAATACTGGTCACGTTCGCCTGTAAGTTGGCTTGCGTCAGAGACACCAACTTTGGCAATCCGTTGGTCCCTGAGGTCGCAATCAAGGCGTAAAGTCCATTTGGGTCCCAATAATCGTCCACAGCAAACTCGCGCTCAACAAACTGTGGAAACATCGGTTTCTCATCGTCTGCCGTGACGTACGTGTTGAATTGCATATCCGACGTCAGAGCGCTTAATCGATCGTGTAATGGTCCACTGGACACCACGCCTACGACAGCGCCTGATTTTTCGATCAAATACTGAATTTCGTGATCTTGGTGGGTCGTGTATGCAGGTACCGAAACAAGGCCATAGATGCAACTTGCAATAGCTGTAACTGCCCATTCGGGACGATTTTCCATCAGAATCAACAGGCGATCACCGACATTTAGCCCATCGGCCTGCCACTGAGCACATAGACGCAGCGCAGCTCCTACGACTTCGCCGCGTGAATATGCGATCCAATCGTCGCCTTTTGAGCGATATAGGCAAGGTAATTCGGGTGCAGCCTCTGCGAGCTCCAAAAATGGACTAATCAGCATTGTCTCAACCTTCCAATTTTGTGATGTATAGTCAACACTTGATAATGCCTGAAATAGTTGACACTGTAATGCTTGACAGGGTTTAAACACACGATGTTAATGCAGGTAGCTATTCCTGCAGTTTCATACTAAACGTTACTCTCTGCCCATTGGAACGCTCATCGCCAGAACTTGGTGTTACCGATTCCGTCTCTGTAACTGTAGTACGCTACATGCAAGCTGATTTATTTGGGAGGTCGCATTTGATCACAGCAATCCTGAAATTTGACATAAGCAATACATTCACTCAGTGGGAGCAAGCTTTTTATACTCATCAACCTATAGCTCGAGCCGCGGGTCTATATGAGTTGTACCACGGCCACGAGCCTGGTAACGATAAACGAGTGGTAGTAGTTGTGAACTGCTTGAGCGAAGAACATATGCAAAAGTTTATCGAGGCTAATGGCAAAGCCATGGCTTCCTCTGGCCACATCCTTGAATCAACCGTGACAGAAATCTACGTCAATTAAAAACGGGATGAAGCACATTCGTCCTTGACGCTTCGTCTGCTTCGCGGAACGTATTCTCTGCCGAGGTATTTTTGTCATGGCAACGAAAAAAATTAAGAGCGACTGCGAAAAAATTTCGCAACAGATTTGGAAGTTTTGACTGATTACTATGCTGGTGACAACTAACATCTCGAAAGGTTGGGATACGGGGCCTGAAATGCCCGAAGGTCTGTAGCCCC
>CAJWFL010000114.1:0-4297 GCA_913031455.1 uncultured Gammaproteobacteria bacterium | reverse complement strand
AGCGTATCTTTGGTAGGGTTTGGTACATTTCAAGTGAAAGACCGCGCAGCACGTTCGGGCCGTAACCCCCAGACAGGTGCGACAATTCAAATCGCAGCAGCCAAAGTTCCAGGCTTTAAGGCAGGAAAGGCTCTGAAAGACGCTGTTAACTAATTAACGGGCGTTACTACAATCAAGGGGCCTCTGGCCCCTTTTTTGAATCTAAAGGTCACAGAACAACATGCTTCAAAATATTCGAGATAACTCTAGCGGTATCATTGCGAAAATCATCGTCGGCTTGATCGCAGTGACTTTTGTCGTCACCGGGGTCAATTTTTTCAACGGAGGTGATGGGGATAACGTGATTGCGGAAGTCGACGGAGTTGAAATCACTGAACGTCGATTTGTGGAAAAGCTCGAACAGGAACGTAGACAACTTCTCAGCATCCTAGGGGACCCAAGTGCGGTCAACGAGGATCTATTAAGGCAGAGCGTTCTCAACGCATTAATCGAAGAAGCTTCTGCAACACGCTATTCGCAAAAACTGTCTTTCGGTGTGACCGACCAGTTGGTGGATCAAGTGCTCGTGGAGATTCCTCAATTCCAGACGGATGGACGTTTTGACGCACGCTTGTTCGATCAAGCCGTAGGACGCATGGGAATGTCACGACTCGGGTTCCGCGAAGAGTTAAAGCGTAATCTCATCGAGTATCAGGTGAAGGGGGCGATTGAAACTTCGATGATCGTCACTCCATCAGAGCTCGATCGACTGAATCGACTACAAAATCACACACGTTCGGGCGAGTTGGTTGTCATCGACATCGATCCGTTTGTCTCTCAAATTTCCGTCAGTAATGATGAAGTGACCTCGCACTATGAAACAAATAAGAATTCATTTGTGACAGAAGACTCTGTTGCTCTCGAGTACGTATTGTTGAGTGCAGACAATTTTCAAGAGCAAGTTGTCATCACTGATGAAGACATTCGGGCGGCCTACGACGCCGAGGTTGCTTCAGCAACAAGTGATCAGGAACGTCGTGTTCGGCATATCCTCATTTCAAGCGCTGATGACGCACTCGCCAAGGCCAATGAATTGAAACAGCAGCTCGATGGTGGGGCTGCATTTGCTGATCTCGCAAAACAACACTCAGATGATATCGCGAGTCGCGATACAGGCGGTGATCTCGGGTTTGCTCCCAAGGGCACCTTTGATCCTGCATTCGAGAAGGCGCTCGACGAGCTGTCTGTTAATACCGTCTCTCAGCCGATTGAAACACAATACGGCTATCATCTGATTGAACTGCTGGAGACGAGGTCCCGGTCGATTGACTCATTTGAACAACGATCGATGCGTTTGCGCGTTGAGTTGGAGGAACGGGAAGCTGCGCGCCTTCTTGCAACATCGCTTGAGGAATTCTCCAATATTGCTTTCAGTGGGACATTGGAGGAACTCAACAGTATTTATGATGTACAGATTGAATCGACCGAGCCAATCAGTCGTTCGACGGCTCAAGGCTTGATGGCGAAAGAAACCGTTCAACGTCGGGCGTTTAATGACACGCTTTACAGTGGTGAGCTGAACGCTGAGGTATTTGAGGTCGAACCCGGGGTCTGGATGACTTTCCGCGTGAAGTCGTTCGATCCAAAAACGGTCAGGCCGATTGATGACGTTAGGGAAGACGTCGTCGCTATCCTAAAACAACAAAAAGCATCTCAAATAGCTCGAAGCCTTGCCGAAGAGATCCAAAGTCACTGGCAGGCTGGACTCGCGGGACTACCAACGAAAGCAATTGATCTCAATCCGCAGGCGTTTATGAATATTGGTCGTGACGGAGATGATTCAATTGATCGTCAGGTTCTCTCGGTTGCATTTGCAGCATCTGCTCCGAATGAAGGGCGTCCATCAACGTTCATCGCACCGACAACTAACGCATTTGTCGTTGCACGAGTTGATCAAATTGACCTAGATGCAACAATCGAAAACGGAGCCGATCTTTATTCTGCCTTAAGCCAACTCCGAATGAGTCAGGAGGGAAGTGAATTTTGGTCTGTCGTTACAACCGCCGCAGAGGTTGAAAAGCGGTAATGGAATTATTAGCCGACTATGGTCTGTTCTTATTACAAACGGTCACGATCGTTTTAGCTGTGATCGCCGTCATTGCCGTCAGTTCTAAAATTTCAGGAGGAGGCGATGAGTCAAAAGGGACGATAAAAATTACCGACTTATCGAAGAAATTTGCTGATCAGTCAAGATATGTCAAAACAAGGCTTGATGACGCGTTAGCACAGGAAAAACTGTCGTTAATCGGTCGGATCAAGAAGCGCCTCAAAAAACCTTCGCAGACAACATCAGAAACGCCATCGAAAAAAGAAAAAATAGCTATGGTGATTGAATTCAAGGGCGACATGAAAGCGTCACAAGTTGCAAACTTACGCCAAGAAGTGTCAGCAATCCTCGCGATGGAACACAAGCCAGATCAGGTTGTGATTAAGCTGACATCCCCTGGAGGTCTCGTACACACCTATGGATTGGCGAGCTCTCAGTTATCGCGCTTACGTGAAGCACAGATCCCCGTCAGCGCGTGTGTCGATACCGTCGCAGCGAGCGGGGGATATATGATGGCGGTATGCGCTGAGCGAATTATCGCAGCGCCCTTTGCCGTTTTAGGCTCAATCGGTGTGGTCGCGCAAATCCCAAATATTCATCGGTTTTTGAAGAATCGTGATGTCGATGTTGAATTACACACCGCAGGGGCAAATAAAAGAACATTGACAATGCTCGGCGAAAATACGCCAGAGGGCAGACGTAAATTTAAAGAAGATCTGGAACAAACGCATCTCCTTTTTAAGGCATGGATCGCGGAACGGAGACCAAATCTCGATCTTGATGCGGTGGCTGACGGATCGATTTTTTATGGTACAGATGCACTCACCAAAGGTTTATGCGACGAGATCGCGACTTCTGATGATGTTTTATTGGGATTGAGTGCCGATCATCATATGTTTGCGTTGAAGTGGGTTGAAAAGAAATCACTGGCTGCAAGACTCAGTCGAGATGCATCTGGCGCAATCGTTGATCAAGTGGATCAATACATCAATCGATCAAATCAGGACTACACGCGCCTGTGACCCATAAAATCGTCACGCTCTATACCGATGGCGCCTGCAAACGAAACCCAGGCCCAGGTGGATGGGGGGTGGTTTTAGAATATGGGGAACATCGGAAAGAATTGTTTGGTGGTGAAGCGGATACCACAAATAATCGGATGGAGTTGACGGCTGCCATTGAGGGCCTAGCTGCCTTAAAGAGTCAATGCACGGTGAATTTGTACACTGACTCGGTGTATGTGAGAGATGGAATCACGAAATGGCTCGCCAACTGGAAGGCTAATGGTTGGAAAACAGCCTCGAAAAAACCAGTTTCAAATCAGGACCTCTGGCAACAACTGGATGAAGTGAGTGGTCAACACCAAGTGCATTGGCATTGGGTCAAGGGCCATGCTGGACATCCAGGCAACGAACGAGCTGACGAATTGGCCAATCTAGGGGTAGACGCACCATGCGACAAATAATTCTTGATACCGAAACCACTGGCCTCGACCCAAAAGATGGACACCGCGTAATCGAAATCGGTTGCATCGAATTGGTCAATCGTCGACTGACCGACCAGACATTTCATGTATATATCAATCCTGAGCGTGAGATTGATCAAGAAGCTATCGACGTGCACGGGATCACAAACGAGTTTCTTGCTGATAAACCAAATTTCGCAGGGATTGCTGATGAATTTGTGGAGTTCATTCGCGGTGCGGAACTGATTGCGCACAATGCATCCTTCGATATCAATTTCCTTGATTCAGAATTATCGCGGATCCCAGAAGCGCCAAATATTTTTTTGTTAATGCATGGCGGAGCAGCCATTGATACGTTGGCTATGGCAAAAGAGAAAAGGCCGGGTAAACGTAATTCACTGGATGCGTTATGTCGCGATTATAAAATCGATGCCTCTGAGCGAACGCTACATGGCGCATTGCTTGACGCTGACTTACTGACTCGCGTCTATCTTGCAATGACACGCGAGCAAAGCAGAATGTTTGGAGGGACCCATAATCAATCACAAGGTTCTCGGTTTGAACCAATTCAACGGTTAACAGGTGTTGATCGGGTGCCACGTGTTTCACAACCCACAGATGCTGAATTAGCCAATCACCAATCATTTCTCAACACCTTGAGAGAGACAAAAACGCAATTACTTTGGGACTCGAGTGACGCATGAATTGGCTTGGTGATCACGATCAAGAGTGGTTACCTGGACTCG
>CAJWFL010000113.1:0-4308 GCA_913031455.1 uncultured Gammaproteobacteria bacterium | reverse complement strand
TCAGCGTTCGCACCCTGTGCTTGTATCCAATCAAGTCCTGCTTGAACACTATCAGCACGCTCTGCACCGCCCTGAACTGAGTACACACAACCATCATTCGATAAAGCCAATTCATCAAACCGACGATCATCAGGTGGAACAGGAACGACCACTGCCTTAAATACCTTCGGTTTTAGAAATGCCGCTAATACATGGTCGAGAACAGGGCGACCTGCGACCGGCATGTATTGTTTTGGCACCTGCGAGCCAAACCGAAGACCCTTACCACCAGCGGGAATGACAGCCCACAAGTCAGTCATTCAGAAGCTCTCCTTTGGGCGGGCAGCAATCGAACGAAGGTCTCCCCTTCTTTAACATACCCAAAACGCGATCTGAGTAGCTCCTCAATCGCCTCTGGATCCGTCTTCAATGCATTAATCTCAGAGACCAGCTCGTCATTACGAGATGCCAAACGCTGATTCTCGGATTCTTGTTTCTCGAGTTCGTCTGTCAGCCGCTGCAATTCCGAGATTGAGCCCGTTCCGAACCACAACTGGTACTGAGATAATCCCAATAAAATCGCAAGTCCAACAAGAACCACTCGACCTGTCATGACTGCCCGAAAATGGCTCCACGGCCGGCATACGTTGCTTGAGAGCCCAACGCCTCCTCAATGCGTAGCAACTGGTTGTATTTCGCCACCCGGTCTGATCGACAGAGTGAACCGGTTTTGATCTGCCCTGCTGACGTACCCACCGCCAAGTCTGCGATGGTTGTATCTTCGGTCTCGCCGGAGCGATGGGAAATCACCGCAGTAAATCCTGCGTTTTGCGCCATACCAATTGCGTCAAGCGTTTCTGACAGGGTTCCGATCTGATTAAACTTAATCAAAATCGAATTACCCACTCCCTGCTCAATGCCGCGGCTCAAAATATTGGTGTTGGTCACAAACAAATCATCACCCACGAGTTGGCAACGCGAACCCAAGGTCTTGGTCAAATAGGCCCAACCATCCCAATCACTCTCATCCATCCCATCTTCAATCGAAACGATTGGATAGTGATCGCACAGACTGCCTAAATAATCTGCAAAACCTTCTGCATCAAAAGCTCGGCCCTCACCAGCCAGATCGTATTGTCCGTTCTTGTAGAGTTCACTTGATGCGCAATCAAGCGCCAGTGTAATATCTACACCCAAGATGTAACCAGCGTTTGCAACCGCTTGAGTAATCACTACAAGTGCGGCTTCATTGGATGGTAAGTTCGGAGCAAAACCACCTTCATCGCCGACGGCGGTATTCATGCCCTCTGCAACCAACACTTTTTTCAGGTGATGGAAAACTTCAGCACCCATCCGAAGTGCCTCAGCAAAACTCTTGGCAGACACTGGCTGAACCATAAACTCCTGAATATCCACGTTATTGTCAGCGTGCTCACCACCATTGAGGATATTCATCATTGGGACTGGTAGTGTCAACGGGCCTGTATTGCCATGCAGATTGGCGATATGTTGGTAAAGAGGAATCCGTTGATCCTCGGCATGCGCACGCGCTGTCGCTAACGACGCCGCAAGCATCGCATTCGCGCCAAGATTTGATTTATTCTCAGTTCCATCAAGATCGATCATTGAGTCATCGAGACCACGCTGATCGGACGCGTCACGGCCGATCACACACTGGGCAATTGGCCCGTTGACGTTCTGAACCGCTTGCAATACGCCCTTGCCCAGATAACGGCTAGCATTCTGGTCACGTAACTCCAGGGCTTCACGCGAACCAGTCGAGGCACCGGAAGGTGCGCAAGCTCGGCCCATCGCACCGGATTCAAGGACGACGTCGGCTTCTACTGTTGGATTGCCGCGAGAATCCATGACTTCGCGGCCAATGACTTTGACAATGGTTGTCATTAGTTGTTGGTCTCCAAAATATCAAATGATTTAACAAGTCCATCAATGGCCTTTAACTGAGATAAAAACGATTCGAGATTATCAAGCGGCAAAGCAGATGGCCCATCACACTTGGCCTTTGATGGATCTGGATGCGATTCCAAAAAGAGTCCGGCAAGGCCCACGGCGATACCAGAACGCGCGAGCTCGGTCACTTGTTCACGGCGACCATCCGCTGAGTCGAGACGCGCACCTGGCTTTTGTAACGCATGAGTGACGTCAAAAATCACAGGAACTTGCATCTGTTTCATGATGCCAAACCCAAGCATATCGACCACCAGATTGTTATAACCAAAGCTCGAGCCACGTTCGCACAAAATCACTTGCTCATTGCCTGCCTCAGCACACTTATTCATGATGTGTCGCATTTCATGTGGTGCGAGAAACTGCGCTTTTTTCACGTTAATGATCGCACCGGTCTCAGCCATCGCCACAACTAGATCAGTCTGACGTGACAGGAACGCAGGCAGTTGGATCACATCACAGACTTCGGCCGCTACCTTTGCCTGGTCTGGTTCGTGGACATCGGTGATCAAAGGGACACTGAAGCGAGATTTAATATCCGAGAGCCAAGTCAACCCTTGATCAAGCCCTGGGCCGCGGTAGCTTGTGATGCTCGAGCGGTTCGCCTTATCAAAGCTCGCTTTGAACACATATGGGATATCCAGTTTGCGGCAGACGTCAACGTAGACTTCAGCGATTTCAAACGCGAGCTCCCTGGACTCCAACACGTTCATGCCACCAAAAAGCATCATTGGATGCGCGTTCGAACACGGCATACCACCGATATCAATCACTGATTTCACTAGAACAACGTCTCCTTTTCACCTGTCTTTGAGTACGTGATTGCAGCTTCTACGAAGCTTGTAAACAACGGATGACCATCCCGCGGTGTTGAGGTGAATTCTGGATGAAACTGACAGCCGACAAACCAGGGGTGGTCATCAACTTCGACTACCTCAACCAAAGTTCCATCAATTGAGCGACCCGCAATCTTGAGGCCTGCATCTGACAGCTGATCCAAGTAATCGTTATTGAATTCCCAACGATGGCGATGGCGTTCACTGACAACATCCGCATCATAGACTTGAGCGACTTTCGATCCGGGAGTCAAACGACACTCCTCTACACCCAAGCGCATGGTTCCGCCGAGATCGCTGTCTTCAGTCCGAAGCTCACGAGTTCCATCGGTCTTAGTCCATTCTGTGATCAAAGCAATCACTGGATGCTCTGCTGTTGGCTCAAATTCGCTTGATGTCGCGCCATCAAGACCAGCGACATGACGAGCGAATTCGATGACTGCAGCCTGCATCCCTAGACAGATCCCGAGATAAGGGATCTTATTTTCGCGCGCGTGGCAGACCGCAGCGATTTTGCCCTCCATGCCACGCTCACCGAACCCACCAGGAACCAGAATTGCATCAATACCATCCAATAAATCAAGACCGCGCTTTTCGATGTCTTCGGAATCAATGTAGCGAAAATTCACCCGCGTTCGGGTCTGAATCCCTGCGTGAATCATCGCTTCGATGAGTGATTTGTAGGCATCGAGTAAATCCATATACTTTCCAACCATCGCGATTTCCACAGATTTCAGGGGGTTTAAGTGTGCATCAGCCACTCGAATCCACTCACTGAGGTCAGCCTGTTGGCACTCAAGGCTTAATTTGTCCACGATCAACTGATCGAGACCTTGCGCGTGGAGCATGCTCGGGATTCGATAGATTGTATCTGCATCTTTCAACGGAATCACTGCACGCTCTTCAACGTTTGTGAATAACGCAATTTTCTTTCGACTTGGAATATCAACTTCATAATCGGAGCGACAAATCAGAACATCGGGCTGTAAACCAATCGACCGGAGTTCTTTGACCGAATGCTGGGTTGGTTTGGTTTTGGTTTCACCGGCTGTTGCGATATAGGGCACCAACGTGAGATGCATTAAAACAGCGCGCGCCGAACCGAGCTCCTGACGCAGTTGACGCACAGCTTCCAAAAAAGGAAGTGATTCAATATCACCAACCGTCCCACCAATTTCGACAATCGCGACATCGGCATCCTGGGCGCCCGCAACAATTTTGTGTTTTATTTCGTCTGTGATGTGCGGAATCACCTGAACAGTCCCGCCCAAATAATCCCCGCGACGCTCTTTACGCAGAACATCCTCGTAAACCCGGCCGGCAGTGAAGTTATTTTTCTGCGTCATCCGAGTGCGGATGAAGCGCTCATAGTGACCAAGATCGAGATCGGTTTCCGCACCATCATCGGTGACAAAGACTTCACCGTGCTGAAATGGACTCATGGTACCGGGATCGACATTGATGTAGGGATCGAGTTTCAACATGGTGACCTTCAGGCCACGCGCCTCCAGAATGGCTCCGAGTG
>CAJWFL010000112.1:0-4393 GCA_913031455.1 uncultured Gammaproteobacteria bacterium | reverse complement strand
GCCGATCATGCAAATAGAGCGTATCCCCATCGTCATCCGGTTCAAAAAATCCAAATCCATCGCGATGAGCGCTGACGCGGCCAGACACCAATCCAGCGCGATTCACCAACACATAACGTCCAATCCGATCTGTAATGATCTGACCGTCACGACACATCGCTGACAATCGGGCAGATAATCCCTCGCGATTCGACTCAATGGTCTGAGTCAGCGACGCCATCTCTTCGTAATCAAGAGGCCGACCGGCCTCTTCGAGCAACTCCAAAAGCCACTTCCTTGAGGCCACAGGGTTGTCGTAACGGGATGCCTCAGCATCTCCATAGGGATCAGACATAGTTTCTCCTTTCAATGCCTGTAATAATGAGGTTCGATCTAACGGAAGTCACGCATCGCTTTGAAATAACATGAGCAAACGGAAACTCACTCGTCAGCAGGCATGGCGCATCGAAAAAATCCAAAAAGAGCGTCTTGACCGAGCATCGCGCCACAAAGCGCAGGTCGAAGAACTTCTCGAGGCCGGAGGGCTTGGGCAAGAACAGGCTGGCCGTATTGTGGCGCGCTTTGGTAAACAAGTTGAAGTGGTTGCTGTGGACACACAAGGCCAGCCCATTGCTGACCCTGTCCGCTGTCATCTGCGCGCAAACCTCGCCTCATTGGTGACAGGCGATCAAGTGGTTTTCCAAACGACTGATGATGCCGGAATCGTGATTGCTTGCGAGCCAAGACGCAATGTACTCGAACGACCAGACTCTCGCGGTGTCATCAAAGCAATGGCCGCAAATATTGATCAACTGGTCATCGTTACAGCACTTGAGCCTACACCACAACCCGAGCTCCTGGATCGCTATTTAGTAGCCACCGAAGTAGCTGGAATACCGCCATTAATTGTGATTAACAAAGTTGACTTGCTACAGGACTCAGAGGTCAATCGTAACTTCTTGGCTGCAATCAAAAATCTATATGAGGTCATCGGATACACAGTCGTTGAGGCAACTACCAGAGAAGCCGGCGGTCTCGATGCATTGTCAGAACACCTCATTGTTAAAAGTTCAGTCTTCATCGGCCAGTCCGGTGTCGGTAAATCGAGCTTGGTGCAAGCACTGCTCCCCAACGAGCAAATTCGGGTTGGCCACCTCCATCAACAAACTCGACTAGGCCGACACACGACCTCAACCGCCCGCTTTTATGCATACGCACAAGGTGGGTCCATTATTGATTCCCCTGGAATTCGTGATTTTGGCCTCGAACAGATTTCACGCACTGATGTCGAGCAGGGTTTTATAGACATTCGAGAATTTTCCGATAACTGTCGATTTAGGGATTGCCGACACCGCCAGGAACCGGGTTGTGCTGTGACCGATGCTGTTCAAAAAGGCAAACTGTCCAGACGACGACTTGAATCCTTTCATCGAATTTTAGACACCCTCAGTGGAGGAAACGCGTGAATCTCATACAAAACGTCAATACGCTGATCCAATATGGCCTACCCGGACATTTTCTCTCACGGGCCATTGGGCGATTGGCGTTCTGCGAAAACCGCAAGGTCAAGGATTTTTTGATCCAGCAATTCATTCAACGCTTTGATATTCAGATGGATGAGGTTGCCGAACCTGCACTGGATGCCTATCCACATTTCAACGCATTCTTCACTCGCGCACTCAAAGACGGTATCCGACCGCTAGCAGGAAAAGAACATATCGCCTCACCGGCCGATGGAACTGTGCTTAGCGGCGGACAGTTATCAGAAAATACCCGACTCACCGCGAAAGGACACCACTTTTCATTGGCTGAGCTGTTTGGCAGCGAGGAGTACAACAAAACCTACCAAGACGGCCATTATCTCACTATCTATCTGTCACCAAAAGATTACCATCGCATCCATTGTCCAATGGATGCAGAACTGAAGCATATGGTGCACATACCCGGTCGCTTATTCTCTGTTAATGAATCCACGATAACCGCGATCCCCGCTGTTTTTGCTCGAAATGAGCGTGTGATCATGCATTTCAAAAGCCCACATGGCCCATTTTCAATGGTACTCGTCGGTGCGATGCTTGTTGCGTCAGTGGAAACGCCATTTGCCGGTTTAATTAGCCCTCCAGGCCAAACGATAACAGAATGGAACTACCACCGCGGTGCGCATCATAAGTTTGCCCAAGGCGATGAAGTCGGACGATTCCAATATGGATCGACGGTGATCACTGTGATTCCGAATTCAATGAAGGGGGTTCATGAAGAGATGACGAGTGGACGAGCTGTGAGGATGGGCGAATCACTTGGGCAGCCCTGACGCTGCCCAGAGGCAATCCTTATTTCCCGGTCGGGTTTTTCAGGTAGCGGAAAAAGTCTGACTCAGGGTCGATGACCAACAGATCTTCTTTGCCAGCGAACGAACTCTTGTAAGCAGAGATCGAACGATAGAATGCGTAAAACTCTTGGTCTTGGTTAAAGGCATTAGCATAAATCTCCGCAGCGATCGCGTCGCCTTCGCCTCGAATCTGCTGTGCCTCACGATACGCATTCGCCTCAATGACCGTGTTCTGGCGATCTGCGTCCGCCTCAATACCTTCGGCAAGCTCGCGCCCTCGCGACCGGTGATCACGCGCCTCACGCTCTCGCTCGGTACTCATCCGTGCATAAACAGCGTTGGAAACCTCTGGTGGTAGATCAATCCCTTTCACCCGAACATCCAACACATGGATTCCAAGCTCACTGAGTGCAATCCGGTCAAGTTCCTCAGTGATTTCCGCCATTAACGCATCACGTTCGCCGGACACAACCTCGTAGACTGTCCGCTCACCGAACTTGTTACGTAAACCGTTATCGACCCGCGATGCGAGCAGGCTGTTCGCTGAAAATTCATCACCACCTGTTGCGGTGTAGTACTTCCCTGCATCAGCAACCTGCCACTTCACAAACGAATCCACGATCAGCGCTTTTTTCTCAGCAGTTAGATATCGTTGCGGGCTCGAATCCAATGTAATCAAACGCGACTCAAACCGACGCACATCGTTAACGATTGGAATTTTAAAATGAAGTCCGGGCTCGATATCAGTAGCGACCACTTCACCAAACTTAAGAAGCACAGCACGTTCGCGCTCGTTGACTACGTAGAGTGCGTTGGACACGATAGCCACTAGGACTACCAATCCAATCAGAATACTCATTTGACGTCCTGACATTATCGGATACTCCCTCTTTGTGAATCATCGGTTTGACGTGAACGAAGTTCTTGGATGACCTGATCGGTCAAACTCCGAATGTCACCCGGTGTCATACCGGCAGTTGCCTGCTGAACGGTAGATACCGATGAGCTTCGATTTTGATTGGCAATGGATGGTGCCGCCTGGCTCGCAATCCGATCCAGTGGCAAATACATGATGTTCGACCCTGAATCGACATCGACCATCACTTTCGAAGAACGCTGCATTACTTCTTGAACTGCATCAATGTAGAGGCGCTGACGTGTCACCTCTGGTGCCTTGCGATATTCAGCCAATAGCTTCAGAAAGCGGTCAGCTTCACCCTGTGACTGTGCAACAACCTGTTCGCGATATGCGTTCGCTTCTTCCAGCACACGCTGGGCACGACCACGAGCTTCCGGGATCACACCGTTCGAATACGCTTCGGCTTGGTTCTTGAGACGCTGCTCGTCTTCTCGAGCCTTGATCACGTCATCGAATGCCGCCTGCACCTGGCTGGGTGGCTGGCTGTTTTCAAGGTTCACTTTGACCACTCGGAGCCCAGCGACGTAGTTGTCGAGATACTCTTGAAGGCGTTGCTGAACCTCGCCACCAAGGGCCTCACGACCTTCAGAAATGACCCCCGTCATTTCCGATGAACCAACCACGTGACGAATCGCGGAGTCAGTCGCATGCGTCAGCGTGACCTCAGGCTCCCGGATGTTCAACAAAAAATCACGTGGGTTGGAAATGACATACTGAACAGCAAGGGTCACATCGACCACATTTTCGTCTTCAGTCAACATCACACCCTGTGAGGTATGTGTCCGAACACGCGTCACGTTGACATTGTTGACTTCATCGATGATTGGCGCATTCCACCGAAGACCCGGCGTTTTCGTCTCCAAGAACTGCCCGAATCGAAGCACGACGGCTCGTTCTTGTTCGTCAACTTTGTAAAGACCAAGCGCACCATATGCGATGAGCGCAATGACTGCGAAAACACCAACGGCTTTCCCGGAAAAATCAAAGCCCGGACCATCGCCTGAGTCTGATCCTCCACCAGATCCACCACCCGCCTTGCCAAACAGACCGTTGAGGCCTTGTTGTAGCTTCTTTACAACTTCGTCGAGATCAGGCGGACCCTGATCATTTCGATTGCCGCCGCCCCAAGGGTCACGGCCGTTATTTCCGGGCTCATTCCAAGCCAT
>CAJWFL010000111.1:0-4524 GCA_913031455.1 uncultured Gammaproteobacteria bacterium | reverse complement strand
ATTCTGGGCAGTAATTATTTCGATGTATTTGGGGAATATCGTTCTGTTAATACTCAACCTGCCACTCATTCCCTACATCGCCAAACTACTCACGGTACCGCGGCATTACCTGATTCCGTTTGTCATCTTCTTTTCGCTTATTGGAGCATACATCGGTCAAAATAATGCGACCGAGCTTTTGATCATGATTGGTCTTGGTTGCATGGCTACAGTGTTGAGGTTTGGTGGCTTTCCTTTGCCTCCATTGATTATCGGATTCATCCTTGGTGGAATGCTCGAGGATAACCTTGGGCGCGCCATGCGCAAGGCAGGGGGTTTAGAATTTATGTGGGAACGACCAATGACCCTCGGAATTCTCTTCCTGGCTCTGACGCTTCTCGTCTACCCGATACTCAAAGACAGGAAAAAAGCAGTCCGTGAATAACAAACCACTCAAAGGGTTCAGAATCATGGACGTTACCAACGTGCTCTCCGGTCCTTTTTGTGGTTATCAACTAGGACTCCTCGGTGCAGAGGTTATCAAAGTCGAAGCACCTGATGGTGATCTTGCGCGTCAATTAGGTGCCAATGCACACTGGAATAATGAGCGGATGGGGGTTTCCTTTCTAGCTCAAAATGCAGGTAAACGGTCGATTGCCATTAATCTGAAAACCGATGATGGCAAACAAATATTCAAAGATCTTCTCAAATCCTCCCACGCAGTTATTGAAAATTTTAGGCCGGGAGTGATGGATCGTTTAGGCCTCGGATTTGAGGAATGTCGAGCGATTAAAGACCCTATTATCTACTGTGCCATCTCAGGATTTGGTCAAGAAGGTCCCCTAAAGGATAACCCCGCCTACGACCAAATCATTCAGGGTATGAGCGGAGTCATGGATATCACGGGCGATACCACGACACCACCCTACCGCGTTGGTTACCCAATTGCAGACACCGTTGGAGGCTTGACGGCGGCTCTCGCTGTCGCTGCCGCACTTCATCAAAAGATGTCCCAATACATTGATGTATCGATGCTAGAAAGTGTGTTGACCACGATGGGTTGGGCGGTCGCAAATCTTTTGATGAACCAGGTCGAACCGACTCGAGTCGGCAATGAAAACGTGACGTCCGCACCGAGTGGCGCTTTTGAGACTCAAGATGGACTGATCAACATCGCTGCGAATCAAGACCGGCAATGGGATCAACTACTCAAGGTACTTAACACACCGACGCTAAAAAACAATCCGTTGTATCAATCTCGCGAGCTGAGAAAAACAAACCGTCATCAACTTAAGCTGGATATCGAAGCGATCTTGACCACCCAACCAACTGCCATATGGCTCGACCGGCTGAATTCAGCAAATATACCTGCAGGTCCTGTACTGACCGTGAAAGAGGCGCTCGCCCTTGGCCAGGTCAATGAACGCGAATTCACGCATACACTCGACCAAACTCATCCAGCGCAACAGATCGACGTGGTTACCAATGGCTTTCTGCTCAATCAGAAACGACTAAAGCCGGCATCTCGAGTAGAAACACTCGGAGAATCAACTGCTTCGATTCTCGAAGAACTAGGATACGATGCAAATCGAATTCAGGAATTAAAAAATGGGGGATCCATTCGATGAATGATGTGGCTGATTGGTGGACAACGAAAATTATTCGGATGGAACCCGGGCAAATCGAATTCAGGAACCAACCAATCGAAGCGTTAATTCAATCTCATTCCTTTACGCAAATGATATGGCTCATGACCATGGGCGAAACTCCGTCAACTGCACAAACGCGTCTTCTTGATGCTGCATTGGTCGCATCGGTTGATCACGGGCCTCAGGCACCCTCAATCGCGGCCAGTCGGATGGCGATAACCTGCGGTGTTGGAATCAATAATGCCATTGCTTCCGGTGTCAATATGCTTGGTGACGTTCATGGTGGTGCCGGCGAACAGGCCTTGGAGCTTTATCAGTCGATCCTTGATGGAAATTCAGATCAATCTCTCGAGAATGCAATCGATCATACACTTGATAAATCCATTCAAAAGACAGCCTTTGTTCCAGGTTTCGGACATCGTTTCCATAAACCCGAAGACCCAAGAGCACGCCCATTAATGGAACTACTTCGACAGTGTGCGCAAGATGATCCCACGATTGATCCTCGTTTCGCGGATATCGCAGAAGGAATCCAAGACGCGATTGAACGTCGAAAAGGAAAGCGAATTGCGATGAATATCGACGGAGCAACGGCTGCGATTTATGGTGCACTGGGCGTCCCAGCAACCTTAGCTCGCGGCCTATTTTGTCTTTCCAGAAGCGTTGGTCTCACAGCGCATGCTTACGAGCAATCGCTATCTAACGAGCGCAACAAAGGGCCTACCCCACCGTGTTACCGATGGACACATGATCCGAATTAAGCATCTATCAAGAGGCCGATAAGCCATGTCAGACCCGCTAGGATTAATTTATGCAATTGTGATTTGCGGCCTCGGAGGATTTGTGGGCCAATACGTATTTCAGTTCTTCAGGCCGAAGCTCGGTATGATTTGGGCGGGCGGCGTTGCCGCACTGGTCGCATTTTTTGTTATGGTCATGATTGCGGCCCTGACACAGGCACTATTTCGATATCCTCCTATCTCTTGAGACCTATACGATTATGGCTCGAGCGGGGGTTTTAAAAGGGCGCACCAGACGGCGACGCCCGCAGTACTCCGTGACTGCTTTTTCTTATTCTCATTTTTCTTATTATTTCGCACCTCATCTTGAGGTGGATAGACATAGTAAACAGTAGTTACACAAGTTTTACAATCAGATCTCGACATCCTGTCAGCAATTCACGCGAACCGTAAAACGACAGAGATCAGGCACACTCAAGCGCTGCTCCTCATTCCGTTTAATCTTTTTCAAGGGCCCAATGTCATAAAACGCTTTCGAAATCTCATGCTGGACCGCTCGCGCATCTTCATCAACCTGCAGATATTGGAGATCAATCAAACCACCCGACTGAAAGATCAAACCAAGCTCGACCAAACCACGAGAGAGTATGTTTGCAGCTTTCAGTCGTTCGGCTAAACACGCATAAATATCGTCAATAATGCGTTGTCGAGCCGTTGTCTTATCAAATGTTTTAAATTGTTGAATCTGAATTGAGAGGATCCGATTCCAATCTGTCGGGCGCCGAGATGACTTTGCGACGAGCGAACCCATCAATCGATCTCGAAAACCATTTTGAATGTGTCGACCGGACTAATTAGCCAGCGCGTTCCGATTTCCAAACTCACGCCCAATTGCCTGACTCGCTAGAAAGAGCATGTCTCGGTTAGGGAAGTCCTTCATTGAATCGTTTGTGAAACCATTATCAAAAGCAAACTGGGCGCAATCAATCGTGATGAATCACCTCGAGACTACCAATCAATTCTTGGGCGCCAACACCCAGGAATTGGAGAACAAAGCGCCAGCAACAACAATCCATGGTGTCATGGCAAGATAGTACTACAAAAAATGATGGAGCGTCGCTACTGCTTCAACTGGCATAATGCACTCCCGGGGCCCTTTTCAAAACAAGGTTTGTCCCCAATGTCCGTGACCCAGTGGAGCGCCGACGACGCAAAAATATGCTTTTTCGGTACCAGCACCGCTGACTGATTCAGGAATCCGGTCCGAATATTGAACCGCTGCTTGTTCTCATCACATGCGTACAGCTGTGTACCACAGTCACCACAGAATGCCTGAATCCGTCTGTTGCCGCTCTCGGCTACCTTGATGTACTCACTCGGAGTCCCCGTGATGCTGAAGTCCTCTGCATCACTAGTCGCAACCGCACGATAGGGTCCACCACCTATCATCTGACAGTCAGTACAATGGCACGCCACCACCATACCGGGATCCACCTGGGCAGTGACCTCGATAGAGCCACAGTGGCAGCGTCCGTCTACCGTTATCTTTTCGGCCACGGCTAGTTCCTTTTTAAAAGCAAATCTCTTGACACTTTATCCCGGTAAATCGAAATAGAGAAGCTCACCTCCCATGCCACCGATCGTGTGACCTGGGATTCATCTTTATCATACACCATGACACCTGCCTGAAGTATTTGTCCGTCGACAGAGCACATACCCTCTCCTACCTCAAGAAACTGGCAACGATGAGGATCAAGCTTAACCCATGTCGGGAGCTGGTCAGGGTTGATCTTGTAGAGGAGAACATCCTGGTTGATCGACAATGAGTCGTCTCGACTTTAGCCAACCAAAATCGGCGACTCCTCTCCTCTCCTCTCAAATTTTCGAATATTGCTCATAGATTCCTCCGTTGTAGTAGGGTACATCCGTCACATGTGGATACATTCCGGAATCTATCAGATCTCCGTGTATTATTTGGACTAAATTACGAGCTACCTAAACCAGAGCCTGTAGTCGGACACCAACAAATGATCCCATCAAACGTCAAAAAAGCATTTACACCAACGGAAAGGTTGAGGGCATCGATTAATCTAGGTAACCCCCTCCTAGCAAACCGTTCGAACCAAACAGGAGTGCCCTTCGGAATATCAGTCGAT
>CAJWFL010000110.1:0-4632 GCA_913031455.1 uncultured Gammaproteobacteria bacterium | reverse complement strand
TAAGGTTGGCATCACTCAGTCCTTAACGAGTGTGACCCACTCGCTGAACTTTTCATCCCGGCCGTGCACAACGTCGAAATAATCTGACTGTAGCGTTTCTGTAATTGGTCCTCGAGACCCTGCACCGATCGGCCGCGAGTCAAGCTCTCGAATCGGTGTCACCTCGGCTGCGGTCCCCGTAAAAAACGCCTCGTCTGCGATCAAGACCTCATCACGCGTAATCCGTTTTTCAACAACATCGAGACCGTGGTCTTTAGCGAGAGTGAAGATGGTTTTTCGCGTTATCCCATCCAAACAGCTGGTCAGCTCAGGGGTATAAATCACACCATCACGAACGATAAAGAAATTCTCACCGGATCCCTCGGCAACATAACCTTCTGGATCCAATAACAATGCCTCATCTGCACCACCAGTCAGCGCCTCTTGCAATGCAAGCATCGAGTTCATGTAGTTCCCATTCGCTTTTGCTTTCGTCATCGTGATATTCACATGATGGCGCGTATAGCTCGAAGTACGGACCTTAATTCCACGCTTCAGATTCTCTTCACCCATGTACGAGCCCCACGCCCAAGCAGCGACAATCACGTGAGTCTTGAGTGAATCTGCTCGCAATCCCATGCCTTCTGAGCCGTAGAAAACCATTGGTCTCAAATAGGCATGATCCAAATCGTTTGAGGCAACAGCGGCTTTCTGTGCCGCATCAATTTCCTCCATTGAAAACGGAATATTCATCCCGAGAATTTTTGCTGAATCAAAAAGTCGTCGAGTATGATCGTGCAAACGGAAGATCGCCGCACCCTCGGCTGTTTGATAGGCACGGACTCCCTCGAAACACCCGAGGCCATAATGCAAAGTGTGTGTGAGGACGTGGGTCTGGCAATCCCGCCATGGCTTGAGTTCACCATCAAACCAAATTAATCCATCGCGATCAGCAAAGTTCGGCTGCATTTTTATTTCCAATCAATTCAATAAGACATCCACTGCGCCCACAGACCCTCAACCAACTGCCGTTCGTTTTCAACCTCTGCAGATTCAGCACGGCCTTTTAGACCGGCTAAGATTGCCTCATGGTTCAACGTCCGGTAGTGGACATACGCTCTTTTCAACGCATCTGCATCTACTGTTGAAATACACCCTGACTCCGAAAGTCCATCGAGCTGTCGGATATTATCCGTGTAAGTCGCAAGCTCTGGGTGTGTTTCCGCATGTGCTAGAACCTGATATTGCACCATAAATTCGATATCAACGATACCTCCCCGATCATGCTTTAAATCAAAACCAGCATCACCCGCTTTGCTACCAAGATGCGCACGCATTTTTTCACGCATTCCAACAACATCTCTTAACAATTCGGTTCGTTTGCGGGTCCTTCGCAAAATCTCGATGCGAAGCGTCTCTAGTTTTGCACTCAGGAATCGATCTCCAGCAACCGGTCGCGCCCTGACAAACGCCTGTAACTCCCAGGTCCAAGCCAACTCATCGAGATATTTCTTTAGCGCATCAAGGCCAACAACCATCAAGCC
The DNA here is from genome assembly GCA_913031455.1 of uncultured Gammaproteobacteria bacterium. Classification (GTDB taxonomy): domain Bacteria; phylum Pseudomonadota; class Gammaproteobacteria; order Pseudomonadales; family Litorivicinaceae; genus HIMB30. The sequence goes on along the minus strand of CAJWFL010000110.1, from coordinate 3,109 downwards.
AGAGCGACCGGATGGTCTGAGTCGGGTATCGATTTCATATAAGCGCCCAAATCGTGTATTCGTCTCAATTAAAGCAATCACGCGACGCACGACACGATTAACGAAAAGACCACCCTCAATTGCGACATCGCCGTCTGTCATCTGATCGGGATCGATGCCATGGACAAATACAAGGTCGAGGTCTGAGCCATAGCTCATTTCCAAGCCACCTAATTTGCCGTACCCAAGAACCGACAAACCGAACCGATTGTCACCTTCACTTGCATTGGCCACCGGATGACCATGCTTGTGGGAAACTTCCCGGTAGGCGTAATGCAGCACTTCGGAAACCACTGCCTCGGCAATCCAGGTCAATTGATCGGATACACGCATCAATGGAATCTCACCACGGATCTCAAATACTGCGACTCGGAATGCAAGGCCGCGAGCGAACTGGACGAGCACTTCGGTCAAGCGTTCAGGGTCATCTGGATCGACTCTTTGCAGGCGCATTGATAATTCCTGACCAATCGCTTCACGTGACATTTCGGCGTCACTCGCATCGAGCGTGAGTAACTCATCCAACAGAGCGGGCATCTCAATCAACCGCTCGGTGACCCAGGAAGATCGATCCAAAATATCGAGCATGCGCGCACGTGTTGCTGGATTCTCAGATAACAGGGATAGATACACGCTTCGTCGGGTACAGGTCGAGATGAATCGAAGCATCCGTTCTGTCACGTCAATCGGATAAGTACTTAATTCGGGTACTAGTTGATCTAAAAGTGTTGTCAGTCGGGAGCGCGCAATCGGTTCGAGGCGATCGCACACCGGATCATCGAGGAATGCATCCAAACACTCTTGGATCTCGTCTTTGATCGAAGCCTCAGCTATCGCTTGTGACTTCTCGACCCGCAAAAAAGAGACAAATGCCTCGTGAACTCTATCCGTGACCTCTCGACGTTTCCGTTCAAAGCTGTCAGCCGACTCAAGGCCCATCACAGCAGCCAAAGGCCCACAATCGGTTGGTAATTCCTGTGTTTGCTTGTCGTTTTCAGCTTGAATCACGTGTTCGACGTAGCGAAGCCACAAATAGTCTTGTTTGAGTTGCAAGCCGTCATTCTCGCTGATGATAGCCTCTATCGTCAGAGTCGATAGGGCATCTAGAAATCCAGTGACTTGCAAACTCGGAATCTGACCTCCTCGCAACAACTGCATCGCTTGGACAACAAATTCGATTTCACGGATACCACCGCGGCCAACTTTGACATTCTTGTCGCGGCTGTGACGACGAACTTCAGCCTCAATTTTCGATTTAAGATCGCGAATTGATTCAAACACCCCAAAATCGAGGTATTTCCGATACAAAAAAGGCTTGAGCGACCGTAAAAGCGCATGACCCAGTTCCAGATCACCAGCGACCGGTCGAGCTTTGAGAAGCGCAAATCGTTCCCATTCCCGGCCATGCACTTCGTAATAGTCTTCACAGGCAACTACTGGGATTGCGAGTTGGCCTGCGGAGCCCCAGGGCCTAAGACGCTGATCGATGCGTTCTACGAAACCATCAACCGTTAGTGCATCGAGTGATTTCGCAAACTGCTGTGTCAGACGAGTGAAGTAGTCGCTATGTTGCCGTGTACGAGGGCCTGACGTTTCGCCATCCTCTGCAAAAACACAGAAAATGTCGATATCAGACGATAGGTTCAGCTCCCGTCCACCTAACTTACCCAAACCCAAGATCGTGAATGCTGGGTTTGACGGTGTACCGAAGGCCCGTTCAAGAATTACCCGATGATGCGTAAGACTCGCATCCAAGGCCGCCTCAGCCATTTGAGTCTTTACCCGGACCGTGTCCTCAAACGAGTCAGCTCCATTTAATAACCGGTAAATGAGGCCCGCTTGCGTTTGATTTCTCAAGAATCGAGCTTCGCGATCAAAATCATATGTATTAAGCGCGACAACATGTTGCCAGGCGGTGTGTATTTCAGCCCGATCGGGTGGCGTGGCGCCGGCAGCGCTCAACCACGCCTGCTCGGGGTCAAACTTCTCAACCCAACGTTTTAAAAACCGTGAATACTTAACTGGTTGCATTCATTGGCTCCACGATTGCTCTATCATCCACCGGGCGAGCCCTTTCGGGAGCTCTCCACGCTGTATGCCATTGCGGTATAGAGAAATTGCGTGCTGATCTCCCATTGCTTCCAATGCTCGTATAGCTTCTTTTGGAGCGGGCCCAGATAAAGGGTCCAAGGCTCGACTCAACCAATGAAGCCAATTTTCTCGGGTCTTCGGCAGGGGTTCTGCCATTGGGTCCGCGTTGTGAATCAATCGCTCACCTCGCTCTGCTTTTGAGATAACACCCATAAAGGCAGGTAAGTGCTCAGACAGCTCACAGCCAAGTGATATTAATTGCTCGATATCGCCTGAGAGTAATTCAAGCTCCAGTTCCGATACTTGCGACTCTCGATCGTCAACTTGCACGGACCCGAGATCCAGAGACATCATCACATCACAATTGTTTTGTGTGACATACCAGTCTGTTCGTACAAAGGCATTCTGAAATGCAACCCCGAGTGATCGCTCACGGATCAATGGGACAACAGACGCGGGGAGATCCAAACCCTCAAGATGAGCGTAATCAAGTCTCGGGGCTTCGATTTCAAAATTCCATTCTCGCCGTTGTGATAAACCGCCTTCATCCGGCTCTCTGATCTTCACAGTCATTTCATGGGATCCGTTCACCGAACGGGTACGAATTGCGACGCCGGCTCGATGCAGTATTCCCTCGTGATCAAAATAAACGTTTTGTAACAGGTCTTTATGTCCTGGAATCGTCCGTCCTAAAACCGCATAAAGCGCATCGGAGACTCTAAGTGGGTCACAGTCCCGCAAACCCAATTTGAGCTCAAGTTCAATCGTATCTGGAGTTGATGACCGATTCATCGCACAATTCCCTGCGAGAAGAGGAGTTTAACCATTCAGACGCGACCCTTAGTAGCCTGGCTTCGTGAAGCAGGCCCCTATATTGAGCAGTTTAGGGGCAAAACCTTTGTAGTTTTGCTATCAGATTCTGACCAGACAGAGTCCACAGTGAGTTGTCTGGTGGAAGATCTGGTCCTGCTCAACGCGT
>CAJWFL010000109.1:0-4664 GCA_913031455.1 uncultured Gammaproteobacteria bacterium | reverse complement strand
CATCTACGCAATAGAGGAAGCCTCGGCGATGATAACTACGTCTGTTACTGTCAGAAATCTATTAGGTTTACACGCACGAGCAGCCAATATTTTGGCTCGAGAAGCCTGCCTTTTTTCCTCAATTATTGAGATCGAAGACCCATCAACCAGTCGAAAGGTTGATGCAAAGAGTATCATGCAACTCCTTATGATGGCTGCGGGCCAGGGGAGCGAGCTTATTTTACACATAGCAGGCGACGACCAGGTCGAAGCAACTGAAACCTTAAAAGCGCTATTTGAAGACGGCTTCGGAGAGCCCAGCAGATGAACGAGCACGTAAGTGAACTGGTCACCGAATCGAATCAAGCGAATCTTGAGCGTATCAATCTTGCTTTCTCACAGGGAGCGATCGCTCGTGTTCGGCAACTGATTAACGAGGATCTCGCGGCCCCTGATATTGCGCACCTTTTATCATCAGTTCCGCCGAAGCAACGAACAATCCTCTGGAATCTTGTTGAAGCAGAAGAGCTAGCTGCCGACGTCTTGGCATACCTCGGCGAGGAGGAACGATCAGAGATTGTTGCTCGACTGGAGCCAGAAGAACTCGCCAGTCTGATCGAGAGCTTTGAGTTCGATGATAAGGTTGACATCCTGCAAGAACTTCCTGAATCAGTCATTGAGGAAATCCTTCTCTCGATGGACTCCCAAGATCGTCAGCGGGTTGAAGATGTTCTGTCGTTCGATGAGGATTCTGCTGGTGGTTTAATGAACACTGACGTGGTTACTGTTCGTCCTGATATAACGATCGACGTTGTACTGCGATATATTCGTCGGTATCGCGAGCTACCGCCGATGACAGACAAACTTTGGGTGGTAAACCGCCGGGACGAATTTGTTGGCCAGGCCCCTATATCGAAAATCCTCATTTCGGATTCAAACACAACCGTTAGAGAAATTATGGAAACTGAGATCGAGCCATTTATCGTCTCGACTCATAAGGACGAGGTTGCTCAACGATTTGAGCGCCTTGATCTCGTAAGTGCGCCTGTTGTGAATGAAAACGGCAAATTACTCGGCCGTATCACCATCGATGATGTGGTTGATGTGATCCGGGCATCCGCCGATCACAGCCTGATGAGTCAGGTAGGTCTTGATGAAGATGAAGATATCTTCGCCCCACTTTTAAGAACAGTGCGTCGACGCTCCATTTGGCTCGGAATCAATTTGCTGACTGCCTTCTTAGCTTCTGCAGTCATCGGCATGTTTGAGGCGACACTCGAACAGGTAGTTGCACTAGCGATCTTAATGCCCGTGGTTGCATCGATGGGTGGAATTGCAGGAACTCAAGCGCTCACAATTGTGATTCGAGGCATGGCGCTCGGGCGTGTTGGCTCAGCCAACATCCGAGCGCTGGTTAGTCGCGAGGTATTTATTGGATTAGCCAATGGTCTGTTTTGGTCCGTGGTTGTAGCATTAGCGGCTTATGTATGGTTTGGCGATCTTACGCTAGGCTACGTGATCGCTATCGCCATCATCGTCAACCTGTTCATAGCAGCGCTCGTCGGAACAATGCTTCCTGGGTACTTGAAGTCAATGCAAATCGATCCTGCGCTCGCGGGTGGTGTCGTACTCACGACCGTAACCGACGTGGTTGGCTTTTTCTGTTTCTTAGGAATCGCAACACTCGTATACGCTTAGCTTAGCTTCCTGCCACCATCATTTTTTCAAACAACATCGAGCCGGCCGCAATTGAGCGACGTAAATCAATGTCGGAACCAGCACCAACCAAATCATGCTGTAACATCCGATCCAGATTTGAAGCAACGGTTACTTCATGGACAGGATAGGCGATCTCTCCATTCTCGACCCAGAACCCGGATGCCCCCCGGGAATAATCACCATTCACGAGATTAACGCCTTGACCCATCAACTCAGTAACGATAAGGCCTCGGCCCATCTCAGCGACTAAAGTATCGAACTCTTTGTCGCCTTTGAACCAAAGATTACGTACACCACCCGCATTGTGGGTCGATTGCAGTCCAAGCCGATTCGCTGAATACAATGACAGCACATAATTGGATAGGACTCCGTCTGTAACAAAGGCTTGTTCGCGGGTTGGTAACCCATCACTGTCATAAGCTGACGAACCCATGGCACCCGGGATTATTGGGTTCTCGGAGAGTGATACCCAACTCGGGAAAACATCCGTTCCGAGCCGGTCTAAAAGATAGCTGGACTTCCGATAGAGTGACCCACCGCTGATGGCACTCACGAAGCTAGACAATAGCCCTGATGCAGTCTCAGGGATAAATAAAACGGGTATTTCGGCGGTCATACATTTACGTGGATTCAATCGTGCGACAGTTTTTTCCGCTGCTTGACGACCAACAACCTCTGGCGACCAGAGTTGGTCAGGACGTCGAGATTGGGTATACGCATAAGAACGCTCGCGACTATCACCGTCTTCAGCCAACAAAACACAGCTCATCCCATGAATGCTCGTTGGCTGACTGACTAAGAGTCCTTCCGTAGTGCCATGAACCGAGACCCCGCGCGTTGAGGAAACTGATCCGCCCTCGGAGTTCGTGATGCGAGAATCCGCTTGCCGACCGAAGGATTCGACCTCAATCGCAAGCTCAAGCGCCTTTTTCGCATCTATATTCCATTGGTGGTCGAGCTCAAGATTTGGGACTTGTTGAATAATTTGATCTCGGGGTCCGAGTACTGCAGCAGGGTCTGATGCGGTAACCTTAGCGATGGCAAGCGCGGCCTCTAACGTACTTTGTAATGCGTCGTCTGATAGGTCTGTTGTTGAAGCCGAACCCCGCGATTCACCCAGAAACAAGGTAACCGACAATGACTGATCACGAGTCATCTCAAGTTTTTCCGGCTGACCAAGTCGAGCCTGTACATCTAGACCCACAGACGCGCTCGCTGCAACCTCACAGGCATCCGCTCCAACACGCTTGGATTGCTCCAAAATATGTATTGTCAACTCTTCTAGGCGGTTTTTCTCTTGTTGTGAGTTAAACTTCGCGGGCATGAATGATAAACGCTCCCTTCAAAATGACGAACTGATCGACGACGAGTTTTCTGAGGCTCCATCGAAGAGCGCCAAAAAACGTGAAATGCTGGCGCTGCAAGCGCTCGGTCAAGAGCTTGCGGTTCTGTCGGAAAAACAATTCAAAAAGATTGAATTTCCTGAAGACAAACTGCGTGAAGCCCTGGAGTTTTTCAGAAGTATTCCGAGCAAAAGACATGAAGCACGCCGTCGTCAAATGCAATTTATCGGCAAAGTCATTCGCGGGATCGAGTCTGAGTCGCTTCAAGTGCAGTTGGATGCAATAAAAAACACTGATGACCAAGAGAAGCGCATGCATCATCAAGCCGAACAATGGCGAGATCGGTTGCTTGAGGATCCCAAAAAAGTGACTAGCTTTTTGAATGAATTTTCGACTGATGCCCAGCGATTGAATCAATTGATTCGCGCAGCGAAAAAAGCACGTGAGTTGGGTAAAGACAAAGGAGAGGCTCGGAGTCTGTATCGCGCGCTCTATAAAGCGATTGCCCATTAAGCGGTTCCACCGACTGTCAGACGATCAATCTTCAGACTCGGCTGACCGACACCAACCGGAACACTTTGACCATTTTTCCCACAAACCCCAATCCCTGGATCGAGCGCGAGATCATCACCAATCATTGAGATTGCTGACATTACTTGCGGGCCATGCCCAATCAAGGTCGCACCTCTCACAGGTGCGGTTACTTTTCCGTTCTCAATCAGATAGGCCTCGCTGGCTGCAAACACGAATTGGCCGGAAGTGATATCAACCTGACCGCCACCAAAATTCACTGCGAAAATTCCACGATCGACAGATTTGATCATGTCCTCCTGCGTTGCATCACCGGGCTCCATGAACGTATTGGTCATCCGCGGCATGGGTAAATGCGCATAACTCTCACGACGACCATTTCCCGTGGGTGACACGCCCATAAGGCGTGAGTTCAACTTATCCTGCATGTAACCAACTAAGATACCATCTTCAATCAATATATTACGTTGACTGACATGCCCCTCATCATCGATATTTAACGAACCACGACGGTCTATTATGGTTCCATCATCGACCACGGTGACGCCTTTCGATGCTACCTGTTGTCCGATCTTGCCAGAGTAAAAGCTCGACCCTTTCCGATTAAAATCGCCCTCTAGTCCATGACCGACAGCTTCGTGTAACAATACACCTGGCCATCCCGATGCTAAGACGACAGGCATTTCACCTGCCGGACAATCGACTGAATCCAAATTCACAATGGCCTGATCGACCGCTGCTGTGACTAACCGATCTGCATGTTCTACAGTCAATAAGCGATCTAGATCATAGCGACCACCAAGACCAGCGCTTCCGCGCTCTCTGCGTCCATCTTTCGCAGCTAAGACGGCAATAGACAGGCGGACCAGTGGACGAATATCGGCACCAAGAGTGCCATCGGTTGCCGCAACGAGGATCTCGCGATACGAGATCGAGAGTGTCGCCTGAACCTGTTGCACGAGTGAGCTTTTTGCTCGTGCTTTGGCATCAATATCCAATAAAAATGTAATTTTATCGGTCGCGCTTTTTTCAGGGATTGGATTTTTTGCCACATAAAGGTTTGGCGTCGACACCTGATCGAGGTTAACGCCA
>CAJWFL010000108.1:0-4683 GCA_913031455.1 uncultured Gammaproteobacteria bacterium | reverse complement strand
TATGGGGCGAAGTTTTCTGTCCCATACTGCGTCGCAATCGGTTTCCTTGTCGGGAAAGTCGGTTTAAACGAATTTTCCGAAGAACAACTTTCAAGAGACGACATCCGATCAATCACTTCAAAAATCACCTACTCCATTAACCCCGAAGATCCGTATCCCGGAGAGTATGTGGGCTGGATTGATGTGATTGATATCGAGGGAAACACGCACACATTCAAGCAGTCGTGCCTACGAGGCGGCAAGCAAGAGCCGATGTCTCAGCAGGAGCTTGAAGATAAGTTTACAAGTAATCTGGTATTTGCTCGGCTCGATAATCAGAAAATTGAGTCCGCGCAGGATTGCGTTGACCAACTTTTCAACTCAAAAAATAACATCCGAGAGTGTGTCAAAACGCTCGCAACGATCGGAGAAAAATCATGACATCACCTATTGCTTCAACAGCCCTGGATGGGATTCGGGTCATTGATCTATCGCGTGTACGCTCAGGCCCAACAGCTGTCAGACAATTCGCAGATTGGGGAGCTGACGTCATAAAAATCGAGCCTCCGGAATCTGTTGAACCAGACGGAACACTTGGGGCTGGGCGTAACACTGCTGATTTTCAAAATTTACAAAGAAACAAACGAAGCATGACCCTCAATTTAAAATCCGAAGAAGGAGTCCGGATTTTAAAAGAACTAATCAAAACAGCCGACGTAGTCATCGAAAACTTCCGCCCAGACGTCAAAAATCGTCTTGGGCTCGATTACGAGAGCCTCAAAGAAATTAACCCCAGAATCATTCTCGGTAGCATTTCCGGTTTCGGTCAGGATGGCCCGTATGCCAAACGACCAGGGTTTGATCAAATCGCTCAAGGCATGGGCGGTTTAATGTCAATCACGGGCGAACCAGGTCAAGGGCCCATGCGAGTAGGAATTCCAATCGCCGACTTATGTGCGGGCCTTTTTTGCGCAATGGGTGTGCTAACGGCATTGTTAGAGCGTAATCAGTCTGGGGAAGGACAGTGGGTACAAACCAGCCTCCTGCAGTCACAGATCTTTATGCTCGATTTTCAAGCTGCTCGTTGGTTAACGCAGGGCGAAATCCCAAAGCAGGCCGGAAATGATCATCCGACCAGCATTCCTACCGGGGTTTTTCCAACAACTAATGGCTCCATCAATATTGCTTGTGCAGGAGAAGCGATTTGGCAACGTTGTGCTAAGGCACTGGGACATGCTGATTGGATAGATGATACGCGATTTTTGCAAAACGCAGACCGCTCAAAGAATCGCAAAATCCTCAACGCACTCATCGCCGAAATAACGATGACGAATACATCAGAGCACTGGGTAGAAACTCTCCTTGAGGCTGGGGTACCAACCGGACCCATCTATTCGGTCGATCAAGTTTTTGCAGATCCACAGGTCGAGCATTTGGGCATTGCTGCCGAGGCACTCGGGACTATCCCGTTTGGTGATACGCAGCTCGTTGGACAACCGTTCTCGATGAATCGAACTCCAAGTTCGATTGTCTCCCCGCCACCTAGCCGGGGCCAGCACACTGAAGACATACTGGCCGACCTTGGTATTAGCGACTCAGGGTCCCTCAAACGAAATAATGTGATTTAAAGGTGTAAAACTTCATGGATAAAATGCTTTCAAAGATTGAGGGCTCTATTGGATACCTTATTTTTAATAATCCTGAAAAGCACAACGCTGTGTCGCTCGAAATGTGGGACGCAACAGACGCAATCTTAGACAAGTTTGAATCGAATCCCGATGTGCGCGTTGTTGTGTTAACAGGTGCTGGCGGCAAATCATTTGTGAGTGGCGCAGATATTTCTAAATTTGAAAAAGAGCGCGGTTCGGCTGAGGCGACGAAACATTACAACACACGCATCCGAGCGATCTATGAACGCATCGATCGTTTCCCCAAGCCGACCATCGCTCAAGTCGACGGATACTGTATCGGCGGCGGCCTCAACCTGGCCGTATGTTGCGACATCCGAATCTGTTCTACTAAATCAAAATTTGCGATGCCTGCTGCCAAGTTAGCACTGGGTTATCCATTCCCAGCCATTCAACGATTAATCAATGCGATTGGCGCCTCCAACGCCAAATACTTGATGTTTACTGCGGACCGTATCGATGCGGATACAGCATTTCGCATGGGGTTCGTTCAATCGGTTCATGACGAATCGATCCTCGAGGCTGAAGTAGCAACACTCGCCAATCAAATCGGGGCAAACGCACCCTTGACGATCAAGGCCATGAAATTCATTGCAACACAGGTGCTAACTGAACCTGAGAACCGAAATCTAGAGCAATGTGACGCACTGGTCGATGCGTGTTTTAAGAGCGCAGATTACAAAGAGGGCCGAACGGCCTTCATGGAGAAACGGGCACCTCATTTCAAAGGCTGTTAGTAGATTTAAGGTACCACTGGTTCATTAACTGACTGCAACTCAATCGCTGTCAGCAGCCTTTGTTTTGCGGTCATGACATGATTTCTCATTGCGAGGCCGGCTTTGACTGGATCACGGTACGCAATCGCCTCCAATATCAGCGCATGTTCGGCGTTAGATACGTCCATCGATCCTTGCTGGATCAGACCTTTGCGTCGAAATAAATGCAACTCCTTCACGAGCGAAAGATACAACTGCGTCAGTCGTTCACTACCGGTCATTGCCAATAACTTTTCATGGAAAGCCAAGTTTTCTGGATAATAGGCCTCAAAGTCATCCGCTCGAACTGCCTTATCCAATCTGGCATGAATATCCCACAGCTCCTTAATCTGCTGTTCAGTGCCATGAGTCACGGCAAGCTGCCCGATTAGCTGATCAAGGAAGGCCCGAATATCGTAAACCTCAAGAGCTTGGCGTACGTCCATTTTACGGACGAATACACCCCTATTCGGAACAGCGGTAAGTAAGCCAGCCTGCACCAGACCCTTGCAAGCTTCTCGAATCGGCCCCCGACTGGTTCCGAACATCTCTGCGAGCTCGACTTCGTTGAGCTTATCTCCTCCTTGCAGCTTACCCTGCAGAACAAGATCCTCTATTTTTTTCTGAACCGCAGTCGAAAGGCCGGTAGCGAGAAAGTCCGACATGGTGCACGAGATCCTTTACCCACCTATTTGATAAATTGTCTACAATTTACCATAGACCCATGAATTCGTGACATGAATGACCAGAAAGTATGTTCATTCCCTACTAGAAATTTTCAAAAAAAATATTTTTCTAGCCCCCTTGCTTTTCCGAAGGAAAGATCGAAAATGCGCGCACCTAAACAAAAAACCACTTAGACCTTTTTATGCGTTTGTGACCCGGCGCCTGAATTTGTCTAGACGTATCTGAGCGACGAAGACAAATTTGGAGACAATCCGTGTTGACAACGATCCGACCACGTCCAGAGGGCGACCTCTGGTTGGCCCAGGCTGGTGTTATCTCGCCTGTACTTCTATTCAACCCCAACCAGGTTCGTGAGACTTGGCGAGCGCTACAGAATGCGCTACCGAAAGTCACGCTTTACTACGCAGTAAAACCGAATTCGTACCACTCTCTCCTGGCAACACTTGTCAATGAGGGTGCCGCATTTGACGTAGCTTCTGCGCCCGAAATTCAAGCGTTACTTCCTTTTGGTGTTTCAACAAATCGGATGATTCATACACACCCAATCAAAACGGAGCATGATCTCGAGACATCAGTTCGACTTGGTGTCACCTCATTTGTAGTCGATAACCTGGACGAACTCTGGAAAATCGTGCCCTACCGCCATGACATCACAGTTATGTTAAGACTCGTATTTGTTGCCCCAGATGCCCCGATCGATTTGTCGCGTAAGTTCGGCGCACGGCCAGAAGATGCACTGCATATCATGTCAGTGGCAAACTAAATGGGAATCACTATCGATGGCTTGTGCTTCCACGTTGGAACGCAGGCACTGAGCGCGGAGACGCACCGGGTCGCCTTATTGAAATGTACTGACTATCGCTCGTGGCGCTGCAAGCTAGGGTATCGCGCAAATTGGACGTATCGATATTGGTGGCGGATTTCCAGCGATTTAATCAAATCGACCTATTGATTTTGAGGCATTCTGTGTGCCAATTCGTGAAGCAATCGCGGAAGTCCCTTAGCATATCCGGTTAATGGCAGAGCCTGGACGCGCCATTTCGGCACCCAGCATGACGCTTGTCACTCGAGTAATCGAGCGAGCAACGCGTCAAGATGAGACCTGGTGTTTCTACCTCGATGATGGCGTATATAGCGCTCAATCGGGACGTATTTTCGATCATATTAATTACCCAATGATGATATTGACAGAAGGCTGCGAATCGACAACAGCTGGTTTCGCAGGACCAACATGTGACAGCGTTGATCGATTGGGAGATCACGAAAATTTACCAGAACTTTCTTTAGGTGATGTGATCGTCATTCCTGAGATCGGTGCATACAGCATCGCTACAGCCTGTCACTTTTATGGAATCGCTTCACCGAGCATTATTGACCTCAAGGACACCTCAGAAACACAACGCTCACAGGCGTGATAATCAGGTTGCCGGTATTCGCATCATGGCGAATCAAATTACTCAGTGATACATGACTTTGATGCGTAATTGACCAGATTTGTGTACCATTCGCCGCCTGATACGGGCCTATAGCTCAGTTGGTTAGAGCAGGGGACTCATAATCCCTTGGTCACAGGT
>CAJWFL010000107.1:0-4691 GCA_913031455.1 uncultured Gammaproteobacteria bacterium | reverse complement strand
GTCGTAATGGAATCGCCAGAACATCTCCGACAGACGGGTGCCAGTGGGGGACTTCAGCAAAGGCAGGCTCACACACCCAATCAAATCGAATATCACAGAGCGCCTCAGTTGCATCAGTCAATGCTGGCAGTGTGTGGACAAGATCACCCATTGAGGATGTTTTCACCACCAAAACACGCATTAGGCAATCCGCTGAATTTGTTGCGATACCGCATCGAATACTTCATCAACTGAGAGCTCAGACAAGCATGCCTGATGCTCTAAGGGACACTCTCTTTCGAAGCACGGATGGCAGGGCACAGGATGCGTCAAAGTCACTGCCATCTCACTGAGAGGCGGCGTATGCTCTGGTGAAGACGGTCCAAACAATGCAACTAACGGACGACCTGTGGCTGCAGCCACATGCATCAAACCAGAATCATGTGTCACAACGGCTTTTGATAACTCAATAACGTCAACTGCCTCAGGGATTGAAGTCAAACCTGCAAGATTGACTAGGCTCTCTCGTTTTGATTCCTCAATCTGATCAGTTAATCGCCGACTATCGTCTGCATCATTAGGTGAGCCCAACAAGACAATCTGGTACCCATCATCAATTAAGCGCGTCACTAGATCGGAAAAATAATCAATTGGCCATTGCTTGGCAGGTCCAAATTCAGCCCCAGGACAAATAGCAACTAGCCGAGATCGATCCAGTCCATGCGCAGTCACCAGACGATCCTGTGATGCTGGGTCTGTGGTCAAACGCGGAAATAGGGGGGCTTCAGGTAATTGATTCGCTGACAGCGCAAGGTTTGCCGGAAAACCAAGTGCCATATACCTATCAATCATTCGCGGGAATCGAACCTCGTTCAGAATTCGCAGGTCGGTCAGTAACTTGTACCGATACTCCCCTCGCCACCCGATTCGGCGAGGAATACCTGCCATCGCCGGGATCAGTGCCGATTTGAGGGAATTGGGAAGAATGAACGAGCGATGATAGCGAGAAAAGCGGAGCTTTCGAGCGAATGCCCATCGTTCCTTTAATTTCAACTCACCATGATCGAACGGAAGTTCAATGACCTGATCAACTTCAGGCATTCTCCGCGCGACCTCCAAACTCCAACTGGGTGCAAGCATATGAATCGGATCATCTGGCCGCTTGGACTTCAAAAATGAAATCAACCCGTGCGCCATGATCATGTCGCCGACCCAATTCGGGCCAACCACTAAGGTTGGCATCACTCAGTCCTTAACGAGTGTGACCCACTCGCTGAACTTTTCACTCCGGCCGTGCACGGCATCGAAATAATCTGACTGTAGCGTTTCTGTAATTGGTCCTCGAGACCCCGCACCAATCAGCCGTGAATCAAGCTCTCGAATCGGTGTCACCTCGGCTGCGGTTCCCGTAAAAAACGCCTCGTCTGCGATCAAGACCTCATCACGGGTTATCCGTTTTTCAACAACATCAAGACCTTGATCTTTAGCGAGGATGAAGATAGTTTTCCGCGTGATGCCATCTAAACAGCTGGTCAGCTCAGGGGTATAAATCACACCATCACGAACGATAAAGAAGTTTTCACCGGATCCCTCAGCAACATAACCCTCTGGATCCAATAACAATGCCTCATCTGCACCGCCAGTCAGTGCCTCTTGCAATGCAAGCATCGAGTTCATGTAGTTCCCATTCGCTTTTGCTTTGGTCATCGTGATATTCACATGGTGGCGCGTATAACTCGAAGTACGGACCTTAATCCCACGCTTCAGATTCTCTTCACCCATGTATGAGCCCCACGCCCAGGCAGCGACGATTACGTGTGTCTTGAGTGAGTCTGCTCGCAATCCCATTCCTTCGGAGCCATAGAAAACCATTGGTCTTAAATAGGCATGGTCCAAATCGTTTGACGCAACAGCGGCTTTTTGTGCCGCATCAATTTCCTCCATCGAAAATGGAATATTCATGCCGAGAATTTTTGCTGAATCAAAAAGTCGTCGGGTGTGATCATGCAAACGGAAGATCGCTGCACCCCCAGCTGTTTGATAGGCACGGACTCCCTCGAAACACCCGAGGCCATAATGCAAAGTGTGTGTGAGGACGTGGGTCTGGCAATCCCGCCATGGCTTGAGTTCACCATCAAACCAAATTAATCCATCGCGATCAGCAAAGTTCGGCTGCATTTTTATTTCCAATCAATTCAAGAAGACATCCACTGCGCCCACAGACTCTCAACCGACTGCCGTTCGTTCTCAACCTCTGCAAATTCAACACGGCCTTTGCGACCGGCTAAGATTGCCTCATGGTTCAACGTCCGATAGCGGATATAAGCTGTTTTCAGCGCATCTGCATCTACTGTTGAAATACACCCTGAATCCGAAAGTCCATCGAGCTGTCGGATATTATCCGTATAAGTCGCAAGCTCTGGGTGTGTTTCCGCATGTGCTAGAACTTGATATTGCACCATAAATTCGATATCAACGATACCTCCCCGATCGTGCTTTAAATCAAAACCGACATCACCCGCTCTACTCCCAAGGTGCGCACGCATTTTTTCCCGCATTTCAACAACATCGTTTAACAATTCGGTTGGCTCACGGGCATTTCGTAAAATCTCGATACGAAGTGTCTCAAGTTTAGTATTCAAGAGTCGATCTCCGACAACCGGTCGTGCCCTGACAAACGCCTGTAACTCCCAGGTCCAAGCCGACTCATCGAGATATTTCTTCAGCGCATCAAGGCCGACAACCATCAAGCCAGAGCGACCGGATGGTCTGAGTCGCGTATCGATTTCATATAAGCGTCCAAATCGCGTATTCGTCTCGATCAGCGCAATGACACGACGCACGACACGATTAACGAAAAGACCACCCTCAATCGCGACATCGCCATCTGTAATCTGCTCGGAATCGATGCCATGGACAAACACCAGGTCAAGGTCTGAACCGTAGCTCATTTCCAAGCCACCTAATTTGCCATACCCAAGAGCCGATAAACCGAGCCAATTGTTACCTTCAGTTGCATTGACCACCGGATGGCCATGCTTGTTGGCAACTTCCCGATAGGCGTAATGCAGCACTTCGGAAACCACTGCCTCGGCAATCCAGGTCAACTGATCGGATACGCGCATTAATGGAATCTCACCGCGGATCTCAAATACTGCGACTCGGAATGCAAGACCGTGAGCAAACTGGACGAGCACTTCAGTCAGGCGTTCTGGGTCATCTGGATCGACCCTTTGCAGACGCATTGATAATTCCTGACCAATTGCCTCACGCGACATCTCGGCGTCGCTCGCATCGAGCGTAAGCAGCTCATCCAACAGAGCCGGCATCTCAATCAGACGCTCAGTGACCCAGGATGATCGATCCAAAATATCGAGCATGCGCGCGCGTGTTGCCGGATTCTCGGATAACAGGGATAGATACACGCTTCGTCGGGTACAGGTCGAGATGAATCGAAGCATCCGTTCTGTCACGTCAATCGGATAAGCACTTAATTCGGGTCCTAGTTGATCCAACAGTGTTGTCAGTCGAGAGCGCGCAATCGGTTCGAGACGGTCGCACACTGGATCTTCGAGGAATGAATCCAAACACTCTTGGACCTCGTCTTTGATAGAAGCCTCAGCCATTGCTTGTGACTTCTCGACCCGCATAAAAGAGACAAACGCCTCATGAACTCGATCAGTGACTTCTCGACGTTTCCGTTCAAAGCCGTCGGCTGACTCAAAGCCCATCACAGCAGCCAACGGCCCACAATCGGTTGGTAATTCCTGTGTTTGCTGATCATTTTCAGCTTGGATCACGTGTTCGACGTAGCGAAGCCACAAATAGTCTTGTTTGAGTTGCAAGCCATCATTCTGGCTAATGATGGCCTCTGTCATCAGAGTCGATAGGGCATCGAGAAATCCAGTGACTTGTAAGCTCGGAATCTGGCCTCCACGCAACAGCTGCATCGCTTGAACAATAAATTCGACTTCACGGATCCCACCGCGGCCGACTTTGACATTCTTATCGCGGCCATGACGGCGCACTTCCGCCTCAATTTTTGATTTCAAGTCGCGAATTGATTCAAATACCCCAAAATCGAGGTATTTCCGATACAAAAATGGCTTGAGTGATCTCAACAGCGTACGACCCAACTCCAGATCACCAGCGACCGGTCGCGCTTTGAGAAGTGCAAAACGCTCCCATTCCCGACCATGCACCTCATAATAGTCTTCACAAGCAACGACTGGGATCGCAAGCTGGCCTGCAGAGCCCCAAGGTCTCAGCCGTTGATCGACACGTTCGACAAATCCATCAACAGTCAGTGCATCGAGCGATTTTGCCAATTGTTGGGTCAGACCAGTGAAATAATCGCCATGATCCCGTGCGCGTGGACCGGATGTTTCGCCGTCCTCCGCAAAGATGCAGAAAATGTCGACGTCAGATGATAAGTTCAGTTCCCGTCCACCTAATTTACCCAAACCCAAAATGGTAAATGCTGGATTTGACGGAACACCAAAGGCTTGTTCAAGAATGACTCGATGATGTGAAAGACTGGCTTCCAGGGCAGCCTCAGCCATTTGAGTAGCCACTCGGACCGTGTCCTCAAATGAGTCAACTCCATTTAATAATCGATAAATCAGACCGGCTTGCGTTTGATTTCTCAATAATCGAGCTTCACGATCGAATTCGTGTGTTCTGGCTATAACCAGCTGTTGCCAGGAGACCTG
>CAJWFL010000106.1:0-4789 GCA_913031455.1 uncultured Gammaproteobacteria bacterium | reverse complement strand
TCAGAAAGTATTCCCTCTAACTGACGCGCAATCTCAAACAAAGCATCCAAGTCGACATCGCACCGATACCCATCGAAAATCAATGCATGGACCAAGTCCTCAGTACAGACATTACCCGTCGCACCAGGAGCATAGGGACAACCCCCAATGCCACCGATCGACGCGTCCAAATGACGGATACCTGCATCGATTCCAGCCAAGGCGTTGGCGATGCCCAACCCCCGCGTATTGTGAAGATGCAAGGTCATTTCAATCTCCGGAAATTCATCAATAATCGCCTCACACAGGCCAAATATCTGATTAGGGGTCGCTGTACCCACAGTATCAGCTAGGGTTAACGAGTCGATGCCAACATCCAGATAACGCTTGGCCCATTCGAGCACCATTGATGGATCGACCGAGCCAACAAAAGGACAACCGAAGGCCGTGGCCAGAGTCCCGTTGACCCTCAATGATCCTCGGTTGGTACAAATTTCCCGAAACTGATCCAAGGAATCATCACAAGTCATTCGAAGATTCGCCATGTTGTGTGCATTACTGACCGACATCACTACGTTTACTTCATCAAGATCGACAGCGAGAGCTCGCTCGAGACCCCGGATATTAGGGATTAATGCGCTGTATACCACACCTGGAACACGCTCTATCGCATCCAGAACGGCCTCTGCATCAGCCAACAGAGGTACAGCTTTCGGTGACACAAACGATGTGACTTCGATTTTCGATAAGCCAGTTTTTGACAACTGATTCAGCAACTGGATTTTATCGGCTGTCTCCACAAACTGACCCGCACTCTGAAGGCCGTCACGCATGCCAACTTCTTGAATACGAATCACGTCGCTTGGCACATCACGCATCAGAGTCCTCCACACACCTTTCTAATCATATCTGCGTCAAGACCCAACTCTTCCAAGATTTCTGCATTGTGTGCCCCCAGTTGAGGACCAAGCCAACGTGTTTCACCAGGAGTCTTAGACAATTTGGGAACCGCGGAAGGCATGAACAAATCAAGACCCGAATGCAGCGGATGGTGCTCAATTGCGCCGCGCGCTTTGAGCTGCTCGTCTTCAAATACCTCAGCAACTGAATTGATCCCAGACGCAGGAACAGACGCAGCCTCAAGAATACCGAGCGCTTCGGCCAAACTGACCGACGCGGACCAGCTTCCCAAAATTTCATCAAGTTCATCAGAAGCTGCAGCCCTGCCATCGTTATGTTTGAACCGTGGGTTATCAGCCACATCGGGTCGGCCAATTGCTTGCATGAGTCTCTGGAAAATACTGTCTCCGTTTGCGGCTAGGACGAGGTAACGCCCATCCTTCGTCATGTAGGTATTGGATGGTGCGATACCGGGGAGACTTGAACCTGTTCGCTCGCGCACGGTACCGTCTGCTCCATACTCGGGAATCAAGCTTTCGGTTACAGCAAGAACAGACTCAATCAGGGACACATCCACCACTTGCCCCTCACCTGATTGTTCCGCATACCGTAATGCCATCAAGGTTCCGACGACGCCGTACAATGAAGCAAGCGTATCGCCTATACTGACACCTGTTCGAACCGGGGCGCGATCCGCGTAGCCGATGAGATACCGCAAACCACCGATCGCTTCGGCAATCGCAGCAAAGCCTGGCTTCCCCGAGTATGGTCCTGACTGCCCGTAACCCGAGACTCGAAGCATGACAAGCTTCGGATTCAACTCCGACAACCTTTCCCAGCCAAGATTCCACTTCTCGAGCGTACCAGGTCTAAAATTCTCAACCAGGACATCGGCGTCCTTGACGAGATCACGCAAGACGGCTTGAGCATCCGGATCTTTAAGGTTCAGCGTTAAGGACTTTTTGTTGCGACTCTGCGAATACCACCAGAGCGACGTATCACCGTCCATTTTACGCCATTTGCGCAGCGGGTCACCGATTCCAGGTGGCTCAATCTTGACCACTTCCGCCCCAAACTGGGCCAATAAGGCACCCGCATAGGGCCCAGCTATAAGCGAACCCATTTCAATCACACGAACACCCTTTAAGGGTCCTGCTATTGCATCAGGCATACCCAACCTCTTTACCCTGATTTCCGATTTGAAGAGGAATACTCAGCTGATATTTCGTAATAATCATTAAAACCAATACGTTCTCTTAACTCCCCAAAATCCATTAAATCCGTGGCACTTTGATGCCTCAATGCACGAAGCGAATCAGTCATCGCCTTCATTGCAGCAGCTAACAGCGTCAACGGATATGCAGCGAGCGAATAACCAATTGCTTGCAATGCATCGATTGGAAGCTGAGGAGTCAGACCCCCTTCAACGATATTTGCCATCTTCGGACCCGGCAGCGATCGACAGATCTCTATCATCTCAGATTCTGTTTGGGGAGCCTCGACAAACAAAATATCAGCTCCTAATTCGGAAAACCGGGCAGATCGCTCAATCGCCTCAGCCAGACCATGCGCATGCCGCGAATCGGTTCTCGCTAAGATGAGTGTTTCTGGACCACCTGTGGCCACAAAATTTTTCCGAGCGTCAACAGCGGCTCGAATCCTGTCAAATGCTTCATTTCTGGGTACAACCGCTTTTCCAGGGGTGTGACCGCATCGCTTTGGCGCCACTTGATCCTCAATCATCACCGCCGCGGCACCCGCTTGGGCCAAGCCAACGACTGTTCGCCGGACGTTCATGGCGTTACCGTATCCAGTATCACCATCCGCAATCAGCGGGATTTGGATCGCGGACGCAATGTACCGAACATAATCAACGACTTCGCCATAGCTCATTAAGCCCAATTCTGGAGCACCCAATTTCGTCGCAGATGCCGCAAATCCAGACATAAAGGTCAGAGGATAACCCTCTTGTTCAATCAATTTTGCGGACAATGCATCAAAGCAACACGGCATTAAATGGCATCTGTCTTCGGCTAATAGGGTTCGCAAATCGTTAACTGTACCCATCCTGCTACCACTTGAACGGAATGTAGAGCGCTAGGTCCGGCACAATGTAGAGCACAAAGACACAGACCAGCATCATAATTAAGAAAGGCCAAACGCCAGACGCAACTTCGCCAAGGGAGACCTTTGCAACCGATTGAATGACATATAGATTCAATCCAACTGGAGGCGTAATGAGCGCGCATTCAACCATGATCACCATGTAAATTCCGAACCAGATTGGATCAAACCCCAGTCCCATTGCTGCTGGAAGCAGCACTGGGGTCATGATAAGAATCATTGACAGTGTTTCAAACACCAGTCCCATCACCAACAACACAGCCGACACGATTAAGATAAAAATAATTGGTCCATCGATGTTCATCGCAATGAAGGCAGAAATGTCTTGCGGTACACGATAGAGTGCGAGCGCTTTACCAAATACTTTCGCCGCCGCGATGATGATCAAAATTGCTGTTGTGGTAACAGCACTCTCTTTAACCGCCTCCCAAAAACTTTGCCACGTCAGTCGACGAAGCCAAAACGCAGTAATGATCACCGCTGCGACAAAGCCAACGGCAGACGCCTCCGTCGGCGTGAATGCGCCTGAATAGAGTCCACCAATAATCAAGACTGCCAGAGTCACCGAGGGCAAAGCACGTTTAGTCGATTTTTTTCGTTCCAACCAAGATGCTTTAGGCATCTGCTTATACTGATTTGAAAATCTGGCATAGATCATGGAGAAGCCAACAAAGAAGGTAACCAAAAGCAAACCAGGTCCAATACCCGCCAGGAAGAGTGCGATTACGGATTCCTCAGCCACGAAGCCAAAAACAATCATCGGAATCGATGGAGGAATCAAAATACCGAGCGTCCCGCCAGCGGCAAGCAACCCATAGACAAAACGGCGGTCATATCCACGACTGACCATCTCGGGTATCGCGACCGTGCCGATGGTGGCTGCGGTAGCCACCGAGGAGCCCGAGATTGCTGCAAAAAGTCCACAGCTCAGAATCGTTGCCACGGCCAGTCCGCCAGGCCAATGTCCAACCCAAGCTTGTACCGCGCCGAACAGATCGCGTCCCACACCGCCCTTTAGCAACACATTCGACATTAACAAGAACAGCGGCACGGCCAGCAAAATGAACCCATCTAACGTAGAGAGAATCGCTTGTGGCGCCATCAAAGGAGAAAACTCACCAAGGAATAACATACCAAGGCCGATGCCCCCGAGAGCGAAGGCAACTGGGACGCCGATTAAAAGAAGACTGAAGAGGCAAACGACAATGACAAGGATCGTCATTCGTGACTACCCCCGAGACTCACTGAGTCATTCCCCCGCAACGCTTTCAGTTCGCAAGCGGCTTGAGCAAATAACAATAAAAATCCTAATGGAACCGGGAGTTCTGCAACCCAGGTCGGCAGGTTGAGAAGAGAGCCAGTGGTTCTTCCGCGAACCCAACTCTCATAAAAAATATCCCAACCCCAAAGAACGATTACAATCGAGAAAATGAGGATGCCCACCAGTGACACTGCCATACAAACTTTTTGTGTGCTTCGCGACAATCTGCTGGTCAACGCATTCACAGTAATATGTTGCCGAAGCTTCAGAACCCAGGCCATTGCGAGCAAGCATCCCCAGATCAGACACAACTGGCTAATCTCAGCAGCCCAAATTGTTGGTTTGATAAAGAAATATCGAGCGATCACCTCGTACGTTAAAAACAGACCTGTCACGGCCAAAAGTGTCGCCCCAAACAAACCCGCCCAAACAGACAATTGGTTAATCAATCGCATGATCATGTTCACCGAATGTAACGCGGCCCTCCTAAGAGCGCCGCACCTTGGAACGAAATTATTGGCTCGC
>CAJWFL010000105.1:0-4877 GCA_913031455.1 uncultured Gammaproteobacteria bacterium | reverse complement strand
CAAATCCCTCGACCAGTGGCGACCAGCCGCGAATCAAAGTTGGGCGCTCCGCCTTCAAGCCTTCTTCCTCGAAAAATCCTTTCGCGTGGGCAACTAGCAAGACCGTGGCGTCGGTAATTGGCAAATAACCAATCCGGACTACTTCGTCATCCGGTGGTTGTATCCCAGCCCACGCTGACATTGATGGGGCCAAACCGAATGAGGCGGCGAGTCCGCCCACTGCGAGACTGTCCAATAGAAAATCCCGCCTGCTCATTTCATTTGTTTGCAAATACTCCAATTCGTCAGGAGTCATTACCCCCGTCTGCTTTTCGTTACTCATTTTGATTACCTCATACAACTTAAATTAGGCCGCGGAGCTATCTACCCCATGACGACCACCATCTAAGGCTCGGGGAGGCTCCGTCTTCTCCGTTCCTTTAAATACTGACAACAGGTCTTTCCGAACTCTTTGGAAATCTTGATTCATGTGCTTTCTGGGCCAACTTAGGTCGACCGGAATTTCGTCGATGATCCGGCCAGGATTCTGATCCATGACGAACACCCTGTCCGACATCAACACCGCTTCATCGATGTCATGGGTAACCAGGACCAATGTAATACCCTTTTGCTTACAGATCGCAGCTACGTCCTGCTGTAATGCACTACGTGTGAAGGTATCAAGTGCCGAAAATGGCTCGTCAAGAAGCAAAACAGTGGGAGCCGTTGCCAAAGACCTCGCCAAAGCCACTCTCTGTTGTTGTCCGCCTGACAAACTCTGGATGTTATTTTGAGCCTTGTCGGTGAGATTGACTAACTCCAATAGCTCATCAATTCTTTCGCGAGCTTGCTGTTTTGAAGCTCCGCCAAATTTTAGACCCAGCCCCACATTTTGACGGACCGACATCCAAGGGAATAACGATGCCTTCTGAAACATCATATTCCACTTAGCACTCGGCCTAGTCACGGTTTTTCCGTCGATCCTTACACAGCCACTAGCTGGCATTAACAAACCGCTTATAATGTGGAGCAATGTCGACTTGCCGCATCCACTCCGACCGATGAGAGAAACCAATTCCCCAGCCTTCACGTTTAAATTGATATCAACGAGAACGGCCTCAGCTGCTTTACTGAATTGATGACTGACATAATCAATTGAGATTGAACCGCTCATTGAATTCTCCATTTCACACAGTTCAGATGGAGCATTTATCGGGCCAAAAATTAAATTCATAAAAATCAACCATTTGTAAATAATAAAAATCGTGGGCCCAGTCCTTGATTGACAATGCTGTACAATGTCATTCGGTGAATACTCCGAAAGGTCTCGAATCCATTAACAAGCGGTAGGTATGCACATCTCGAGGACTTAAGTAATATTAGTCTTCGACTGTTAAAATAAAAAAGAATAAAAAGAATATTAGATATTCTTTTTTAGAATAATGGGGATAGCCTTATTCAAAAAATGAGACCGCAATCTCAAACGATATCCGTTTAACTAGGGACGTGTTTGTTTACATAAACGCCAGCGATTGTAGCTCAGCCACAGCGTCACGGATCGCTGCTGCTCGCTCGAATTCTAGGGATTTCGCAGCCTGAAACATTTCATCTTCAAGACGAGTGATCTCTTTTGCAAGCTGTTGCGGTGTCAACGCCTGTGGGTCCTTAGGTATCAAAGCATCAGTTGTGGTCTTCGTGGCTTTATCTTTTGCCTTCCGACCACGTGAACCTGGAGTCTCACGACGTGCACCCTCCATGATATCGTCGATCCGTTTTCTAATCGTCTTGGGTACGATCCCGTGTTCTTCATTGAACGCCACCTGTTTCGTACGTCGTCGCTCGGTCTCGTCAATTGACCGCTGCATCGAGTCAGTGATCTTATCGGCGTACAAAATCGCACGACCGTTTACATTCCGTGCCGCCCGGCCAATCGTCTGAATCAAAGAGCGATCTGAGCGCAGAAAGCCTTCTTTGTCCGCGTCCATGACTGCAACCAACGAGACCTCGGGCATATCAAGGCCTTCTCGCAATAGATTAATCCCGACAAGAACATCGAACTCACCTTTCCGTAGATCTCGAATAATTTCCACCCGCTCAACGGTATCAATATCGGAGTGCAAATATCGAACCCGAATACCATGATCCATTAAATAGTCTGTGAGATCTTCAGCCAACCGCTTGGTCAATACAGTAATCAGCACACGTTCATCGTTCGCAACAACGGCATGAATTTCACTCAAACAATCATCCACCTGCGAACCTGCAGGTCTCACCTCGAGCGTCGGGTCAACCAAGCCCGTCGGACGAACAACTTGTTCAGCGACTAGCGCTTGATGTTCTTTTTCATAAACACCAGGTGTCGCAGACACAAATACCATTTGTGGTGCGAGTGATTCCCACTCTTCAAATTTCAGCGGTCTATTATCCAATGCAGACGGAAGACGGAAGCCATACTCAACCAAGGTCTCCTTCCTTGACCGATCACCTCGATACATACCACCAACCTGCGGGACGGTCACATGCGATTCGTCGATCACAAGTAGTGCGTCAGGCGGCAAGTAATCGAACAATGTCGGGGGGGCTTCACCAGGTGGCCGACCTGAAAGGTAGCGTGAGTAATTTTCAATACCCTGGCAGTACCCCAACTCAGCAATCATCTCGAGATCAAACTTCGTCCGCTGCTCTAAGCGCTGAGCCTCGAGTAACTTACCCTGTTCTCTGAACTGCTCTAACCGCATTTTCAGTTCAGCCTTAATATCATCGAGCGTGTTAACCAAACGATCTTTACTGGTGACATAGTGAGTTTTTGGGTAAACCGTCAGTCGTGGGACTTTACGAAGTACCTCACCGGTCAGTGGGTCAAAATAGGAAAGCTGCTCGATTTCATCATCAAAAAGTTCGACACGCACACCCTCTCGATCCGATTCCGCCGGAAAAATATCGATCACGTCACCACGCACTCGATAAGTACCGCGTCCAAAATCCATATCATTTCGTTTGTATTGAAGTTCCGCAAGCCGCCGCAGAATCTGCCGTTGATCAATGGTCATTCCTCGAGTGAGGTGTAACACCATTTCATGGTAAGCCTCAGGATCACCGAGACCATATATCGATGACACTGTGGCTACGATGATGACATCGTCGCGCTCCAGTAAGGCCTTTGTTGCCGATAAACGCATCTGCTCAATATGGTCATTGATCGATGCATCTTTTTCGATAAACGTATCGCTTGCCGGAACATAGGCCTCTGGTTGGTAGTAATCGTAATACGACACGAAGTACTCAACAGCATTGTGTGGAAAGAATTCTTTGAATTCTCCGTATAACTGCGCAGCCAAGGTTTTGTTATGCGCCATGACGATAGTTGGGCGCTTAATTGATTCGATCACCTTCGCGACAGTAAATGTCTTTCCAGATCCTGTGACACCAAGAAGCGTCTGATGCGCAAGGCCAGCTTCAACGCCTTCAACTAGCATTTTGATTGCCGTTGGTTGATCGCCAGCGGGTTCATAGTCGGAAACCACCTGAAAAGGATGCGAGATATCGTGGGTCATTTCGATATCACGCTCATTGCGATCTGAATCGCGATCAATGCCACCACCCAACTCGACAAGATACGGATTCCAATGGGAGCCTGCTTTGGAAACCATTGATCAATCTGTTTTAACAAACCTCCGAAAAACCTTGCGCTCAATAGCATTGAGATCGCGGCAATCGAGCGAATCCAGTGATCTTCTGACAGATCGGTATGAACCAAAAAGACCATCGACATCGACAGCGCACTCAAGATAAAAATGACCAGCGCTGACAGTCTTGGATCAGTCTTACGACCAAAACACATCCAAGCCCCAACCAATAAACCAATTAACGAGGCGGGTTGCGAGACATCAAGGGAAATTGGGCCTAGAAGCGATGCGACGATGATTCCTGAGGCCGCACCGATAAAAACAAGAGGAGCACTTGTAAAATTCTGGACTATCCACAATCCAAACACGAGCCAAAACACCCAAGCCAGACTTAGCTCAGATGGCAACATCAAACCTGCATCGATCCGCTCAATCACCGTTAGATCAGTACCAAGCGCGTGCGCCCATGTCTCTCGAGACAGGGCGCTCAGTGCAAATACGAGAAGTGGCTTAACCAACAAGGTAAGTCAAACCAATCACCGAAATCACGCCTCCACAGTCACGAACCACCAGTCCACCGCATGGTAGTCGCGTTGCAAAACCAATCCCAATTCCAGCCAAATGCAGCACCCCCGTTCCAATTACAAATCCTGCACCATAGGTGAATGCGCTGATTTGCCCTGGCATCTCTGTCCCGTGTGCATAGCCATGGAATAAAGCAAAAATCCCAACCAATACCATTGCAACCGAGAGCGGTGCTTTGAATCGTAGAGCGATCAGCGCTCCGAGGACCACTCCTGATAATGCAATGACAAACTCAACCCAAGGGACCTCAAGACCAATGATACCAATCGCGGCACCGACAGCCATGATTGATGGAAAAACGATGGGCAGAATCCACAACGCACGATCGCCGAGGAAAGCACCCCATAAACTCACCGCAACCATGGCGATTAAATGATCAAAGCCCAAAATCGGGTGCAAAAAACCTGTAAAAAATCCACCACCCGTGCCCTCTGGAGCATGTGCAAATGCTAATGATGGAAAGACAAAAAAAAGGCTAAATAACAGGTGTTTCATAAAAATCCTTGGATCTAGCAGAATGAATGACGATTAAGCGCGAAACGTCCTTGCCAGGGCAGCTAAACGATATATCAAATTGATAGACCCTAAAAGCAAGGAAACAAGTGCTCATCGCTTCGAGTAGGATTTCATTTAGGAATTGGCTCCGCGAGCAGGACTCGAACCTGCGACCAAAAGATTAACAGTCTT
>CAJWFL010000104.1:0-5021 GCA_913031455.1 uncultured Gammaproteobacteria bacterium | reverse complement strand
CCTTGCATTACCGCTCTATACATTACTGCAAGATGACACTGCGGTCGTCGCTAATCGTATTGCTGTGAATAACATCGCAAATGCGATGATGATCGTGGGAACTGCCGTGGTCTCACTGCTTGTTGTCGGGCTGTTGGAACTGGAGTTACTCCTTTGGCTCTTGGTTTTGAGCCTCGGCCAATTGTTTCTCTGCCTTTACCATCGCAGCAATTTGAGCCTCAGCTAAAGCCTCTGGTGGTGGAGGCATCTGCAAAAAATAACCCTGCTCCTCAATTGCTTCCAAGACATCCGCCGCTTCAACTCGGGCGAGTTTTTTATCCTGCGTCAGGGGTAAGACCATGACCGATTCCGTCTGTCCAAACGTCGAAAGCAAATCTTCCGGGACCTGCCGCAGCCCCTCTTTTTGATCGACGTAAAGATACATTTCTTCTTTTTTATTGCCTTTAAAAATCTCAACTATCCGCAAAATACATCCTCCAAGAGCGGTTTTCGCCAACCCGATGGTATCCATTGCCTTCCATCGAGAGAAGCGACCAATTGACGCTTTTTCACAAGCATTTCTGGGGCAATTCCCAAACTTTTAGCTACCGCTTCGACTTTGGTTTGTCGTTCTTTTAGCGCATCTTTCAGCCGCTTCGATAATGGTGGCGGTGGTGGCGCGATCGTCCCTGCTTCGAGTGCATCATCCAATACGCGTTGCAACTGGCTGCCAAACCGATCGGCTTGTTTATCCGTCAAACCATGTTGGCTGACTAATTGGTGATGCCGTCCGACACGTCCGGCGGCTGCGAGCGAAAATAACGATTGATCACCCAGAACATGTTTTCGGGGTTTATCGACGCGACGTGCCGCGTCTTCACGCCATTGCACCAAGTGGACTAATCTCGACATCCCCTCTGGGCTCAAGCGCCAGGCATTACCAAATTTATGCACCTGCGTTTCCAGATCACCGTCAACTAGAGTGGTTGCATTTCGCTCCCGAATCGAGCGCATTTCTTCGTGCATCCAGTCAAGTCGCCCAGCCTGTTCGAGTTGCTGACACAAAATCTCATAAATTGGTTCCAAGACTAAGACATCTTCTTCGGCATATTGACACTGTGCTTCTGATAATGGACGTTTCGTCCAATCAGAACGTGTCTCTTCCTTCGATAATTCTTTCCCCAAAACTTCCGCAACCAACCCCGATAGACTGAGTGAAATTTTGTCATTGAGCAGTGCATAGGCAACCTGTGTATCAAATACAGGTGATGGAATTGAGCCAGTCAATCGAAATAACACTTCATAGTCTTCTTGCGCCGCATGCAAAATGGAGACGGTGGTTCCAGTCAACGCATGACCCAGAGCTTTCAGGTCGAGATCGGCCTGAGGATCGATCAAGAAAGCGTCACGATCCACTGCGATCTGAATCAAGCCAGGCTTCGGATGAAAGGTCGATATACGCACAAATTCTGTATCCAGACCGATTGTGGCGGCATTCTCAACTGCGGTGATTAGCGTATCCAACTGTGATTGTTGGTCGATCCAGTCCGAAACACTCAAAATTTGATCTCGGTCCGTGATGTCAGCGCCTGCGATAACGTAGAAACATCAATATGATCGAGCTCACCACCAACCGGCACCCCTTGCGCGAGACGTGTCACTCGTGTTGGTCCACTAATGCTGGCCACGATTTGATGTGTAGTAGCCTCACCTTCAACTGTGGATGCGAGAGCAACCAGGCATTCAGCCGGCTTCTCATTGTGAATCCGTTGAACCAATTCGGACAGACCAATTTCTTTCGGCCCAAGCCCCTCAAGAGGGCTCAAAAGTCCGGAAAGGCAGTGATAACGCCCCTTAAATAACCCTGATTGTTCAATGGTCAAGATATCTCCTGGGGAAGAAACGACGCATAACAATGATTGATCACGAGACACATCTTGGCAGATCGGACAAGGTTGGGTCTCTGTCAAGTTACTGCAGATTTCACAGTGTTCGATGTGTTCCAGTGCCTGACTCAGTATTTTGGCGAGATGTAAACCTCGCTCTCGATCTCGCTCGAGTAAATGAAGTGCCATACGCGACGCTGACCGTGGTCCAACCCCCGGTAAACAGCGGAGCGCTTTTTCAAGACGCGTTAATAGCGGGGAGACACTCATGAAAATGGGAATTTGAATCCAGGAGGCAGATTCAGACCTTGAGTGAAAGATCCCATCGACTCCTGCTTCATGGTCTCAAGCTTTTGGTTTGCATCATTAATTGCAGATGCAATAAGCTCCCCGACAATTTGCGGCTCATCACTCAAGACATTTGGATTGATCACGACAGACTTACAATCTCCTTGACCATTCAAAGTCACCGTCACTAACCCTGCGCCAGATTCTCCCGTGACCTCTTTGTCAGACATCGCGGCTTGTGCTTCTTTCATCTGCTCAGCAACTTTCTGAGCTTGCTTCATCATCTCCTGAAGCGGTCCGTCAAACATGAGTGCCTCCATCTCTTGGCTCAATAGAATCAATGCGCACTGTTGCATCAAAATGCTCGGTCAATGCGCTCACAAATGGATCTTCAGTAAATTGTTTTTTTGCGAGTGCCAACCGCTCTTGACTCAGACGCAACCTATACTGTTCTGGCGTCTCTGCTAAATCGTCTCGGACTTCAACCACCAACACCACAGATTGTCCCACTTGTGACGCAAACGCCTCAGCAATGCGTCGTTGATGCATGTCATTAATTAATCTGTGAGTATGCGGGTTCGTGGCCAAAATAATTTCATTTGCTGACGCGGAGAGCAATACGGTTTGCGCAAGCAACGACGCTGTAATCCCATTCAAACCAAGTAGGCGACTCTCATAAACCCAAGCATCCGGAGATAAAGAAAGCCCCAAGGGCTGGTCTGTTACTTCATTTGCGGTGTCTTCAGACTGCTCTTCGCTGGTCCGTGTCGCATCGGCAAGCACACGTGCATCAACTGTGATCGCGTGCTCACTCGTTTCATCCTGCGTCTGATGGCCCGATTCCGAACCAAGATCAATCACAGCCTCTTCAACAACAGGATCGGTTGTCTCGTGATGCCCTCTTTCCGACAGATCATGCGAAGTATCAGGTGGTGGTATCGACGCTGTATCCAAGCCATCGGTCACAGCGGAAAGATTAGCCTCAGGCTCAGGCTCAGGCTTTGACTCAGAATCAGGTGTCGAGCAATTAGCCTCGGTTTCAGAAAGATATTCGCCTACTCTTGCGGGCCGGAATGCGATCATTCGTAGGATCAGCATTTCAAAGCCAGAGCGAGCGTCAGAAGTCATCGGTAAATCGCGATATCCTGTCAATGCAAACTGATATGCCAACTGAAGAAATTCTGGAGACATTTGAGTGGCCAATTCCCTCACAGCTTTCTGCTCACTCGGTGAAAGATGATTGATGGCATCATGATTAATCTGCGTAACCGCCACCTGATGAAACATCGATTGGATACCGCTGACCAATGCCATCCAATCTGGTGTTTCACGAGAGAGTTGCTCAATGCGCTTAAGTGCCTCGATTGCATCTCCTTTCGCAATATGCGCAAGTAGCAGGGGAATTTCTGAAATTCCTTGCGTTCCAAGCATCTCTATAACGTTCGCCGAGGTGACCGAACCCTGTCCATGTGCGATCGCTTGATCAAGCAACGTCATTGCGTCTCGAACGGAGCCACGACCCGCTTTTGCAAGATGCCAGAGCGCATCGTTCTCATACGTAATCTGTTCTTCGGTTAACACGTGTTCAAGATGAGATTGAACCAGATTTGGGCTCAAATCCCGAAGGTGGAACTGTAGACAACGCGACAGCACCGTTGGCAACAATTTCTGAGGGTCTGTCGTTGCCAACAAAAACACAACGTGCTCGGGAGGCTCTTCAAGCGTTTTTAATAACGCATTAAAGGAATGCGTCGTCAGCATGTGCACTTCGTCAATCAGATACACTTTGTAGCGCCCTTGACTTGGTGCGTAGCTCACATTTTCAAGAAGCTCGCGCGTGTCATCCACCTTTGTGCGACTGGCGGCGTCGACCTCCATCAGATCAACAAAACGATTTTCCGAGATCGCCCGGCAGTTGGAGCATTCCCCACAAGGAGTCGCTGAAATGCCCTGCTCGCAGTTTAGACAACGAGCCAGAATCCGAGCGATGGTTGTCTTACCGACGCCACGAGTACCTGTGAAGAGATACGCATGATGCAAACGACCCGAGTCAAGGGCATGTTTCAGTGCTTTTCGCACATGCTCCTGACCGATTAACTGTTCGAATGTGGTCGGACGCCATTTTCTGGCTAAGACCTGCTGACTCATGCATGCCTCTTTCGATTGGAAGCAACTCCTGCCAGCCACACCCCGGCACACCAAACATCCGCTGCCGCTGCTCCCTTCCGGGCCTGACGGGGTTCACAAATATCCAATTGCGAGGGGACCGACAAGAGTCACCATTGAATCCCGATTACTCGGGAGCTATCTATTGTCAGGGTAACCATGCCTCAGATGCAAGTTTGATCGCCATGAGACTGCACATGAACACCACCAAAGGCCGAATCAAAATAATTCCACGCCCGATCATGACGCGAGTTCCGAATAAAGCACAAAAACTTGCACCAGTATTATGACGGCCACTGCAGACCAAATCACCAAATCACCAAATCACTGGTTGCGAACATCAAAAATGCGGCCAAATTTGTCATGGCGTTGAAAAGTTTGGCATGGATCGTTGCGTCCCGAAGCCCAAGAGCGAGCATCGATATCATTAATAATGCAAATAACGATCCTGTGCCGGGCCCAAAAAAGCCATCATAAAATCCAATGAAAGCGATACCCATGATTGCGAGAACGCCAAACGATGGCGGGTGATCCATTGCCGTCTGTGGTAGACGGATAAAACCAAAATATAAGGCCGCAGCGAACAGCAAAATGGGAACAATCCGATCAAGCCAATCCGCATCCGAGACTGCTCGTAAACTCCACGCCCCCATAAGCGCCATCACAAAGGCCAGCAAAGCAAAGGGCCATAGCGACGCGATC
>CAJWFL010000103.1:0-5210 GCA_913031455.1 uncultured Gammaproteobacteria bacterium | reverse complement strand
AGTACCAGCATTTTGCGAGTATGCGTCGACTGTGGCCAACTGCTTGAGGAGGTACGGAGTGGAATCTTGCGACGGATCGCACTCGGCATCAGCGGACGAAACAATTGGCCAAGGCGCATTAAGAACCCAAACAACGGCCGATTCGGAATGACGAAAATCAATGCTTTTCGAATCAATGTCTCGGTCAAGGACCGGCCGACTTCGTCCTCAACAATTTTGCGACCGATATCGGCGAGACGACCATAATCAACTCCTGAGGGGCATGTTGTCTCGCAAGATCGGCACGTAAGACATCGATCCAAATGTCCTTGTGTCGAGGCAGTTGGAGTCGAGCCCTCAAGAATCTCTTTGATTTGATAGATTCTTCCCCGTGGCCCATCCAGTTCGTCGCCAAGCAACTGATAAGTCGGGCAGGTCGCTGTACAGAATCCGCAGTGGACACATTTCCGGAGAATGGCTTCAGCTTCGCGGCCATACTCAGTATTGGCATACCGCTCAACAAGATTCGTTTGCATGTGTAGCCTCCTCCAATAAGCGCCCCCGATTGATCAGACCGTGGGGATCCATCGCTTCTTTGACGCGTCGATTCAATCGCAAGATTCCAGGTTCAAGCGGTTGCATACCCGTTCCGACATCTCGTTGGCGGTCAAAACAAATCGCATGTCCGCCGAGTCGCGAAGCAAGTCCAAATGGTGAAAAATCGTCTGGTGGCGCTGTAATCCAACGTTGTCCACCGGCCCAGTCAAAACAAAATGCATCGAGGGCGTCAGTCGGTGTAGACGGAGCAACTGAAATTCGCCAAAGCCAGCGATCGGGAGACTTAAATTCTTGGGCACTCATATCGCGAAGCTCAGACCAAAACTGATCATCCGCATTAAGTACCTCACCCCCAATCGCCGCAGCAGCTGATTCAACACCACTTACAGCACCTGATAATCGAATGTAGAGCGCCTGATTGATCCATGAGGCCGCCGAGACTGGATATGGTCGACGTCCAATCCGAATGAGAGTCTCAAGTGCTTCTGCTTGAGAGCATTCGAGCTTTTGGGTTTGCTCTTTCTCAGGGCTTGGTAGGACTTTGACAGAAATCTCGGTCAAAACTCCCAGAGTTCCAAATGCGCCAACTGATAAACGAGACAAGTCATATCCAGCAACATTTTTCATCACCTCTCCGCCGAACCTAAGATGTTGGCCGAGACCATTAATCAAACGAACACCTAACACACAGTCACGCGCACTACCGAGATGCATCCGTCGCGGTCCGGATAGCCCTGAAGCCATCACACCACCAATTGTCGATGACTCCCCGAGACGAGGCGGTTCAAACGGAAGCATTTGGCGTGCATCACGTAAACATGACTCGATCTCGTGAAGTGTTGTTCCGCTCTTTGCGGTCAATACAAGTTCGGTTGGCTCGTAATTGACGATACCCGCGTGGTCTCTCATCGACACAGGCTCGTCCGTCAAACGGCCCGCCAAGAAAGACTTGGTATTACCACCAATAACAGCGACTGGCTCTCCCGCTGTGAGGCATTCGCACAATGCATCAACTATGGGCATTAGAATCGTTCCAATTCGGGATGAGGCATTTGCCCGTGGTGAATATGCATTTTTCCGAACTCCGCGCAGCGACTGAGTGTTGGCACTGCTTTCCCGGGGTTAAGGATTCCCGTTGGATCAAACGCAGCTTTCATCGAGTGGAACTGCGTGAGTTCATCTGACGAAAACTGAACACACATCTCATTGATCTTCTCGACTCCAACGCCGTGCTCGCCAGTGATCGTTCCACCGACTTCAACAGACAACTCAAGGATCTCAGCTCCGAAATCTTGGGCGCACTTCACTTCAGCCGGGTTGTTTGCGTCGAAAAGGATTAACGGATGCAGGTTTCCATCACCCGCATGGAACACATTGGCACAACGCAATCCGTAGCGTTCTGACATTTCACGCATCCGCCTTAATACAAGCGACAGATGTTTCCGTGGGATCGTCCCATCCATGCAATAGTAGTCTGGTGAAATTCGACCGACAGCTGGGAACGCACTTTTTCGACCTTTCCAGAACAAAAGCCGTTCTTCCTCATTGCTCGCAATGCGAAGCATGGTCGCGCCTGATTCCTGCAAAATCGCCTCTACCCGCGCCAGCTCATCGGCTACTTCTGCTTTGGTCCCATCGACTTCACACAGTAGCATTGCTTCCGCGTCGAGTGGATAGCCAGCTTTCACGAAATCCTCAACAGCAGCGACCGCGGGGCCATCCATCATCTCAAGCCCAGCGGGAATAATTCCAGCTGCAATAATGTTCCCGACAGAGTCTCCGGCCTTGGTCACATCATCAAAAGCGGCCATGACGACTCGCATTTCTTCAGGTTTCGGAAGTAACCGAACGGTAATTTCTAAAACAACTGCCAGTAAACCCTCGCTCCCGATGGTCAGTGCCAGCAGATCGTACCCAGGAGAATCTAGCGCATCTGAACCAACGGTCACGATAGAACCATCATCAAGCGCAATCGTCACCGACAACACGTTGTGAACGGTTAAACCGTATTTGAGACAATGAACACCACCCGAATTTTCAGCGATGTTCCCACCGATCGAACATGCGATTTGTGAGGATGGGTCGGGTGCATAGTAGAGATCGAGGTGACTGACAGCTTCTGAGATTGCGAGATTGCGGACCCCCGGTTCAACACGGGCAATCCGTGCATTTTCATCAATTTCTAGAATCTTGCTGAACTTGGACATCAACAATAAAACCCCATCGGCATGCGGTAAGGCACCTCCAGATAAACCGGTCCCAGCGCCACGTGCAACCACAGGTACGCCCAGTGCTTTACAGGTTTTGAGAACATGACACACTTCATTTCGAGTCTCGGGGAGCACCACCACCTTAGGCTTTGCTTTAAACATCGTTAGCCCATCGCACTCGTATGGAGCGATATCTTGCTCTCGGAATAAAACGCGCTCAGATTGAACACCAGACGCCAATGCTGCGACTAATTGCCCGGTTTCCATGGAATCACCTTTTTGGCTCGACAATTGGATTAAATATTTTTCGGATACTATCACAAGCGAGTGGTAACGATTCGACTAAGTGGTCATACCAATAATGAGGAGTCGTAGGCTCGATATCACCAAACCGAAGTAACAAACGCGATAAAACCAAAGTGCTGAAACCTTTTGGTTAAGGAGGATTCCGAGTCGAACTGCGAAGGATCCAACTGGGGCAAGAATCAGAGCGGTCCACAAAACTTCTTGGGTAAACTGGTCTAACCAGTAATATGGAAATACTTTGATCAAA
The DNA here is from genome assembly GCA_913031455.1 of uncultured Gammaproteobacteria bacterium. Taxonomy (GTDB): domain Bacteria; phylum Pseudomonadota; class Gammaproteobacteria; order Pseudomonadales; family Litorivicinaceae; genus HIMB30. The sequence goes on along the minus strand of CAJWFL010000103.1, from coordinate 1,910 downwards.
TTAACGAAAGTAAAGAATACCACCGTTGTAGCCGCATAAATCTTGGGATCAAGCTTTTGAGGGAGCAACGCAATCTGAAGTGGCGGTCCACTTGCGTGCACACTAAAACTGGTAAATCCAGCAATCATGCTCCAGCAGCGAGTATGCCAGGCTCCAGGCACTTCCTGCCCGACTGATTGCATGAATCCCAGGTGCTGAACCCACCATCGCATTCCAAACCCAAGACCAATCAGCCCGATCATGATGCGAAGCGCGTTGTCTGATAGCAAATGAAAACTGAGTGCGCCGAAGCAAACACCAACACCCGCTGCCGGTAACAACCGCTTGAGTTGCTCCCAACACCATTGTCCACGCCAGCCGCAGATACCTGCGAGATCCATTATGATCAAGCAAGGCAATATGATCGCTGCCGCTTGATTGACCAGGATCGCTGCCGCGAGGAAAGGCACACCGACGACTCCAAGACCACCGCCAAATCCGCCTTTGGAAACACCAACGATAATGAGCCCGATAAATGCAAGACCCCAAAAAAGGGATCTCCGATTAGAGTCGCTCCCACGCGGCACATACCACTGTCGGACGATTACTCCTCAGGTGGTGTCTCAGTAACATCCTCTGGAGTGTCTTCAGCAGACACTGGAGAAGCAAGCAACCGATCTCTGAGCATTTTTTCGATTTCATCGGCCATTACGCGATTTTCATCGAGGAACTGAGCCGCATTTGCTTTCCCTTGGCCAATTCGCTGACCACTATAGGAATACCAGGCTCCAGACTTTTCAACCAAGCCTTCTTGCACACCGAGATCCAGCACCTCCCCCATGTGGTAGATGCCGTGTCCATACATGACCTGGAACTCAGCTTGACGGAATGGTGGCGATACTTTGTTCTTCACCACTTTGACGCGAGTTTCGTTACCAACAACCTCGTCGCCTTGCTTCACGCTACCAATGCGCCGGATATCCAAACGCACCGAACTGTAAAATTTCAGCGCATTACCACCGGTTGTGGTTTCAGGGTTACCAAACATCACACCGATCTTCATGCGAATCTGGTTGATGAAGATCACAAGACAATTTGACCGTTTGATATTACCTGTGATTTTCCGAAGTGCCTGACTCATGAGTCGAGCCTGCAGGCCAACGTGCGTATCACCCATATCCCCTTCGATCTCAGCTCTCGGCGTCAAAGCCGCAACCGAGTCAACCACCAAGATATCAACGCTACCCGAGCGTACGAGCATGTCAGCAATCTCCAACGCTTGCTCACCCGTATCGGGCTGAGACACGAGGAGATCATCCACATTGATGCCTAATTTACCCGCATATACAGGGTCTAGTGCGTGTTCGGCGTCAATAAATGCTGCTGTACCACCGGCTTTTTGACACTCTGCGATCGTTTGTAATGTCAGCGTCGTTTTACCCGAGGACTCAGGTCCATAGATTTCGACAATTCGACCTTTTGGAAGACCACCGATGCCAAGTGCGATGTCGAGTCCTAACGACCCTGTTGAAATCGCTGGAATCGATTCGCGAGGCGCGTCCCCCATGCGCATGACCGCACCTTTACCAAACTGTCGTTCGATCTGACTTAAGGCTGCATCAAGCGCTTTACGACGATTGTCATCCATTGAAATACCCTTCTCGTGTATGTGACCTATATGTGTAGAGTAACGGTGTTCGAGCGCTCTGTCAGCAGAAAATACTGAAAATAATGTCAGTATTTTATGACAAGCGTAAAAGTCGCTGTTTCAGCCAAGGAACGGTGATTTTTTGCTGATCGCGCAAGCTCTCTTGATCCATCACAGCAAGCAAATCCATCAATTTGGATGGATTCCTCGGAAGCCTGGGACTTAAAAACCGAATGACTTCCGGCGCCAACTCAATTCCAAGGCGTTGAAGTTGGCACTGGAG
>CAJWFL010000102.1:0-5309 GCA_913031455.1 uncultured Gammaproteobacteria bacterium | reverse complement strand
ACATTGACAGATTGGTCTTCGGGGATTTCTGTGTAAGACAAAACCGTCAAATCCGGAATCCTTGGTCGCACGAGGTTAGACAACCACGGACGGATAATCGGTGACACAACCAAAATGGCTGGCTGCCCTTGATCCTCAATTTTTTGGACTTCGGCACGCATGGATTTAAAGAGTGCTTCTGCAAGTTCCGGATCAATTGTCAGGGTCTTACTTTGCTGCGATTGCTGAACGGCGTTGTGTAGCATTTGCTCAAGCTGAGGCTCCAGTGTCATGACAGGCATGTCATCGGAGATGTCTACCAAGCTTTGCACGATCATCCGACCGAGTTTTGGTCTAATGAGTGCCGTTAGATCATCGGGATCTTGGGTTTTGCCACCTTCTTCATTTAGAACCTCCAAGATAGTCCGCATGTCACGAATCGGCACGCCATCACGCAATAGATTTTGCAGTGTGCGAGTGATGATCGCGAGACTCAGCTTCGCTGGAACAAGATTTTCCACGAGTTTTGGAGATCGCTCGGCTGTTTTATCGAGAATTTGTTGAACCTCATCATGACCTAGTAACTCCGATGCTGTGCCATAAAGAAGACTATTGAGATGCGTTGCGATCGCTGTTGGAGGATCGACTACGGTATATCCCAGTGTCCGTGCATGATCGCGTTGCGAAGGCTCGATCCAAACCGCATCCAAACCAAACGCAGGCTCCTTGGTCGCGATGCCTTCGATTGGGACCGTAATGTGGCCAGGATTGATTGCTAGTTCTTTCCCGGTGTAACTCTGGCCTCGACCACGAAGTACGCCATTGACAAGCAGATGGTATGTGTTGGGTTCAAGATCAAGGTTGTCACGAATCCGAACGGGCTGGATCAAAAAGCCAAGTTCTGTCGAAAGTTTTTTGCGTACCCCTTTGACCCGACTGAGTAGTTGACCGCCGGTTTCTGTATTCACCAGTGGAATCAGACCATACCCGATCTCAAGGGAGATTAAATCGACTTGGCTGACGTCTTCCCACTGCACATCCTGCTCCTCGATAGGGCTGGTTGTGGCTGTTGACGCATCGGAGGTAGCTTGTTCGGTGTTTTCGCCGGCCCTCAGCCGGTAGACGATGACTCCAATTCCAGCTGAAACAGCGGCGAGTGAAATAAATACGGTTGACGGCATCCCAGGGATAACGCCGAGGAGGAGCAAAATCGCTCCTGTCACAAACAATGCAGTTGGATTAGCGAGTTGCGTTGTTGTCTGCTCCGTCATCGACTGATTGGTCGTGACGCGAGTCACAATAATTGCTGTCGCCAGTGACAGGATTAATGAGGGGATTTGTGCAACTAATCCATCACCGATGGTGAGGAGGACATAAATCTCTCCCGCGTCGGTGAACGACATATCGTATTGGGTGATTCCAACGGTCAGCCCGCCGATGATGTTAATAATCAGAATCAGTAGCCCTGCGATCGCGTCACCGCGAACAAATTTGCTGGCACCATCCATCGAACCAAAGAAGTCGGATTCTTGGGCGATTTCAGCGCGTCGTATTTTTGCTTCTTCCTGATCAATCACACCGCTGTTGAGATCTGCGTCAATCGCCATTTGCTTTCCCGGCATTGCATCAAGCGTAAATCGTGCAATCACTTCAGAGACTCGGCCAGCACCCTTTGTTACGACGATAAAATTAATGATCATTAGGATTCCGAAGATGATGAATCCGACCAAATAATTTCCACTGATAACAAAATTACCGAAGGCCTCAATGACCTTGCCTGCCGCATCAGTACCCTCGTGACCATTCACTAAAACAATCCGCGTCGATGCGACGTTGAGGGATAGACGTAGCATCGTCGCGAAAAGAAGGACAGCAGGGAACGAAGAAAAATCGAGCGGTTTTTCGGTGTGAATACTGATCATAATCACTATCAGTGCAATCATGATGTTCAGCGTAAAAAGAATATCAAGCAGCACCGTCGGTAGCGGCAAGATCAGCATTGCGATAATCAGAAGAACAAGCGCAGGGATTCCCATGGCCTTGAAATCCACGTTGGGAATCCGTTGACGAAAATCTGACAGCGCAAGTTGCACGATTTAATTCCTAAAAAACAATGGTTTATGTTTCATCGATTTCAGTGTTCGATGCGTTCTAGAGTTAAACAGCAAGAGCAGTGCCAATTTTCAATTCAGTGATTCCAGGGATGACTTTAATCGGCGGTAAATATTTTTTGTTAGCGACCGATACTTAACGCAGAGTCTGAATTTAAGTCTGGCATTAAATCTGCAAGACAATTCGGGAGAGCCAAGAATCGGTCGGAGAACAAACATGCGAGCATCACTGAAAACTCTTGTGATAATTGGAACTGCGCTACTGGGTGGATGTAGCATCACGATGACGCCGCCGGGGCAAAATCCTGCCGCTCATAAGGCAACCCCTCAGGTTGAGACAGTCGTGGAAACAAAAGCGATTCCTGTCGTGGAACGCCGGAGTGCAATCCGGGCGACCGGTTACGCCGTCATTAGTGTGCAACCATCAGACGTTGGCGCTCAACAACGGTTGCTTGCGATCCGAGCATCGAAACTCGATGCATATCGAGGGCTTACCGAGCAAGTATATGGTCAATATCTTGATGCGACGACAACAGTGGCTGATATGGCAGTGCTGAGTGATACCTTCCGAACTCAGGTTGAGGGAGTGATTTATGGCGCCAGGGTTGTGAGTATTGCACCGGTCGGTGAGGACACCTACGAGACAACTTTATCGCTGGATCAGGATGTCGTTGACGATCTGAGGGCTCTCTATTTGGCATCAATGGCGAGTCGATCATAGTCATGCGTTTTATCGCTGGGTTAGTCAGTTGTTACGTGAGTGTCTGCGTCTGGGCCGATGGGCATCAGGGTGTAGATATGAGTGAGCAGGTGCTCACAGCGATCAAAGAACAATTGGTTGCAGAAGCTCAAACCGCTGAAACCCAGGTTACGAACACGGCCTGGCTCGACAGTGACGGGCGACTCCACGAAAGTACGATGATTCGCTCGGATGTTCGGGTCAGAGGTGTTCAGGTACACCGCTACCTCGAGGAAATGCGCCGGCCTGACGTGGAAATTACTTTGGACGAAAAACCGGGTGCTTTGCCCGAGTGTTTCGCTCCTGATGATCACTTAGTTCGCACAGTGAAAGTGCATCCTGCCATGAAGACTGGGCAGTTTGATGTGAATCACATGAGGCTTGTTCGTCAGTTGGGAGAGGTTCTTCACTCTGAGTTACAGCAAGGTTTTGAACACAGTCCGCTCTGGCACACGATCCGTCAGCAGCAGGTGACGAGTGGTTATTTGCAAATGGTTTCGGGAGTCGTTCCTGAGGTATCTCGATACGACATGCGGATCACGATGAGTCAGGGCCAACCTCCACAAAAACATCAGATGGAGAGGATCCCGGGTTCAGATCCTTTTAGTACTTTTTTCAATGGATCGCCATCGTGGTTTTCAGAATCTTGGGTTCGTGTCCACCTGTCGCTCACTGATTCGGCAGATGGTGGTCTGATCTGGCAAGCGCACACCAACCTGAGAATTCCAGCGAGACCAGTTTCCTACACCGATGAGGTACTTCCGCGATCCATGAACCAAACAATGAATGAATTGTCGTCAAAATGGATCGCGGACCTCGTTCAATATGCGCGCTGCGAGCCCATCCATTTTACGTTACTGCAGCAGGCAAATAATCAAATGCAGATTGACGGTGGCACTTCGTCAGGAATTCGCGTTGGTGATCAGTTATTGATTATCGATCGAGATACAATTCCACAACGAAGTATGGAGCCGGGTGCTTTGGCGGAACTGTCTCTTGTTCAAGTCACTCAAACGTTTGAGAATCATGCAACGATCGAGCTTGTTGCTGGGGCTTCCCTGCAGCAGACTAGTGGTCGAGTGGCATTACCGTTTTAGTAGGGATTGATTATGTTGCGAATCGCAGGTGTTCTTTTGATGTGTGTGACATGTTCTGTCAATGCGGCAGACATGTCGGTGGATCAGGCGGTGTCGCGGCTTCTGAAAGACATTCAACAAGAGGTTGAAGTTCTCAAGGTTCCCGTTCCGTCAAAGGCTCAGGCCAACACAGACGGGCAAGCTGGCAAATCTGGTGGGCAGATCGTGACCAATGGTACGCATCGTGTCCGACGTGGTGAAACCCTGGATATGGTGATCCGAAAAGTCGTACCAAATTCGGCAATACAACCACGAATCTTGCGTCAGGCATTTGTGCGAGCGAATCCACATGCGTTTCGGCGTGGTAATCCCAACTGGTTGTACGCAGGTGCGGTACTTCAGGTTCCAGATATCGAGCATTTGCGTCAGGTTATTTTTAAGAACTCACCCAATCGGCTGAAGAAGAATATTAGTGATGAAAAAGCTGACTGGGTAAGGTTTCCATAGATGGTCTCGCCGATCTCAAATCATCTGAGATCGGAGTTCGGACCCATGAGTCTCGAGCGGGTTCTGCAGGCAAGCTATGGGAGCCGATTGGCAATCAGTGGTGACAATGCGCAATACACGCTGAGCTACGATCCAACCTCAAAATCATTGGTTCTAACGGTGTCAACGCCGCAAGCAAATCAAGTCATTCCTGTATCAGCATCACAAGATTTGATGTCTTTGGTGATCAAATATGGGTCGCTGCGACTGGTGACCGCTGAGTCTGGTCCGGCTGATGCTGTGACTTTTAGGGGTGTGATACCAACGCCCCAGCCGACTCAAGTCGTCTTGACTTATCGATTCGATATGAGTGATGCGCAGGTTCAACCAGCTCAACAAATAAGCCAGCACGGAAGCATCGAAAGACATCCACTATTTACAGCGATCAGTCAGATCGATGCGCGCCAAGTGAATGGTGCACTATCTCAGCGACCACAGCCTTTAATGTTTGACCAAACGGTCTCGATTTCGCCCGAGCCCAATCGTTTAGAAAACTCCGTTCAACTCGTCCGTTCGGTGGTAGCATCGTTGCCAACGATCGAAGGGAATAAGAACATGCTAATCCCAGATATCAATCCGGCAATACCGCGACCCATTGGTCCAGATGCGTTGCCAAATAACGTACCGATTTCTCAGCCAATCGCTGCCGAGCTTGGGCTAAAACCTGGACAGGTCGTTCAAGCATTAGTCGCAAATGCAGGGGATAAAACGGCCTTGCAATTTAACAATCGTGAAATTCCCCTGCCTTCGAACCTTCGATTGCCTGAGGGACAGGTTCAATTGAGAGTGATGCAGGGTCCCCAGGGTCTTCTATTAAGTTTTGTTGGAGCGCAGACAGTGCCCGCCAGCCAAGCTGCA
>CAJWFL010000101.1:0-5334 GCA_913031455.1 uncultured Gammaproteobacteria bacterium | reverse complement strand
CGGTTGATGTCACTCAGCAATCGACGCAAGAGCGCCAAATCAGCTTTGTGCATCAATTCTTTGTCAACTACCCGCATCTGAGCGTGTACGACAACATTGCATCTCCATTGCGGATTGCGAAGATGTCATCGAGTGAGACTGATCGTCGAGTCCGTGAAGCTGCAGAGCTGATGAAGTTGACTCCGATGCTTACTCGTCGTCCACAGGAATTATCTGGTGGCCAACAACAACGGACGGCATTGGCACGTGCGATTGTGAAAGAGTCAAAAGTCGTCTTTTTAGATGAGCCGTTGGCAAACTTAGATTACAAATTACGTGAAGAGTTGCGGGCTGAACTTCCGCAACTGTTCGCTGATCGTGGCGCAGTCGTTGTCTATGCGACCAGTGAACCGGCCGAAGCATTGATGCTTGGCGGATACACCGCAGCGCTTCATGAAGGGCGTGTTGCTCAATTCGGAGACACATCCGATGTGTATCGGAGGCCCGTGAACCTGACGACTGCACAGGTATTTTCAGACCCACCACTCAACACAGCCGCGATTACCAAAAAAGGCACACAGTGCCAGTTGAACGCGGAGGTGTCCTGGGAAATGACGGGGCCTCAGGCGGCGCTTGACGATGGTGATTATACCCTGGCAATTCGACCGCATCATGTGTCAGCGATGCCGGTGGCTGGTGCTGTCGCGATTTCAGGAAAGATCCAAGTGACTGAGCTTTCAGGATCTGAAAGCGTCGCTCACTTTACAGTCGGGCAAGGCTCTTGGGTGTCACAATCAGACGGGATTCATCCGTATCAAGTGGATGAATCTCATACTTTTTACATGGATGTCAGCAAATGCTTCTTTTTTGCCGCTGACGGACGCCTGGTCGCATAGAGGTCAACCATGGCTCGTATCACGTTAAATCACATTCGTCACAGTTACTTCCCAAACCCACAGTCTGATGACGATTATGCTCTGCAACGGGTTCATTTAGCCTGGGATGATGGTGGCGCCTACGCCCTACTCGGTCCCTCGGGCTGCGGCAAAACGACGCTTTTGAATATTATTTCTGGCCTTTTGGTGCCAAGCGAGGGGCAACTGCTGTTCGATGATGAAGATGTCACTGCGCTTGAGCCGGACGCGCGGAATATTGCGCAGGTTTTCCAGTTTCCAGTGATCTACGACACCATGACGGTGCGTGATAATTTGTCATTCCCCCTGCGGAACCGAGGTGTCGATGAGCAGGTGATTGCTCAGCGTGTGGCAGAGATCGCGGCGATGCTCGAACTCGAGCCGATGCTCGATCAGAAAGCTGCGGGTTTGACTGCGGATAACAAGCAAAAAATCTCTCTTGGTCGAGGATTAGTGCGTGATGATGTCAATGTCATCATGTTTGACGAACCGTTGACGGTGATTGATCCGCATTTGAAATGGAAGCTGCGTTCCAAACTCAAAGAGCTGCATCAGAAGGTGAAGCGCACCATGATTTATGTCACCCACGATCAAACTGAGGCGCTGACCTTCGCCGATCAAGTGGTGGTGATGAACTTCGGTCAGGTGTTACAGGTTGGAACTCCCGTCGAGCTTTTCGAGCGCCCGACCCATACCTTTGTGGGCCACTTTATCGGCTCTCCCGGCATGAACGTAATTCCAGTCACTGTTGAGGGCTCGGACGTTCAAATAGCTGGTGTTTCAATTAGGACCGCCAGTGATCTGAATCAGCTTGGTCAAGGGACGCTCGAAATTGGTGTTCGCCCTGAGTTTGTCAGCTTTGGGGCGGAGGGTATTCCGGGAACCGTCGAGACGGTCATGGATGTTGGTCGTCATCGGGTGGTGAAGGTCAAGCTTGATGGCTTAGAGCAGACCGTCAATGCCATCGTCGAAGAGGGGGACGCTGTGCCAGCAGGTCAGGTCCAATTGCAATTTGAGCCATCTCAGACGCGTCTCTATGAAGACAGCTGGGTTGTGGCTGAGACACAAGGATAAGGTAGACAACTTATGAAAACGTCAAACCCGAGAGCGTGGTTTCTCGTCCTACCAGTGATCTGCTTGGTGGCCTTTAATGCATTGATTCCATTGATGACAGTGGTGAATTACTCGGTTCAGGAGACCTTCGGTAATAACGTGTTCTTCTGGCATGGGATCGGCTGGTTCCAAGATGTCTTGGCGTCTGAGCGTTTCCATGCAGCGCTTGGTCGTCAGTTCTTGTTTACTGGAATCATTCTCGCCATTGAGGTTCCTTTGGGTGTGGCTATTGCGCTCTCCATGCCGCGCTCGGGACCTTGGGTTCCTGTATGTCTGATTCTGATGGCGATGCCATTGCTGATTCCTTGGAACGTGGTTGGTGCGATGTGGAATATTTTCACGTTGCCTGATATTGGGCTCTTGGGATACACCCTCAATAGTGTGTTGGGTATCGAGTACAACATGACTCAATCACCCTTGGCCGCCTGGATGACGATTGTTGCTATGGATGTTTGGCATTGGACATCCCTGGTGGTGCTGCTCGCTTATGCGGGCTTGGTGTCAATTCCAGACGCTTATTATCAAGCAGCAAAAATTGATGGTGCCTCCAATTTCGCAGTCTTCCGCCACATTCAGTTACCGAAGATGAAGAAAGTGCTGACCATCGCCATTTTGTTGCGATTTATGGATTCTTTCATGATCTACACCGAACCTTTTGTTCTGACAGGGGGTGGTCCGGGTAACTCCACAACCTTGCTGTCGATTGACCTGGTGAAGGTGGCGCTTGGCCAATTTGACTTAGGCCCTGCGGCTGCCATGTCACTGATTTATTTTGCGATCACGTTACTTGTCTCGTGGGCATTTTATACCGCGATGACCAAAGACGACCAGAATTGAGGCTCTCCATGAAATTACGCGCTCTGGCTCCTATTGTTTACATCCTGTTCTTGATGTTGCCGATCTATTGGTTGGTTTCCATGAGCTTCAAAACCACCAACGAAATTCTTGCGGGATTCAGTTTGTTTCCACAGGAATTTACGTTAGAAAATTATTCGGCAATCTTTACCGATCCGACCTGGTATTGGGGCTACATCAACTCAACGCTCTATGTCACGATCAACACGATCATTTCGGTGAGTGTGGCACTCCCAGCAGCCTATGCCTTTTCGCGCTATCGGTTTATGGGTGACAAACATTTATTCTTTTGGTTACTCACCAACCGGATGGCGCCGCCGGCTGTCTTCGCCTTGCCGTTTTTCCAACTCTATTCTGCGGTGGGTCTCTTTGATACCCATATTGCGGTTGCTCTTGCCCATTGCTTATTCAATATTCCCTTGGCCGTCTGGATTCTTGAGGGATTTATGTCGGGTGTCCCCAAAGAACTCGATGAAACAGCCTATGTCGACGGTTATTCGTTCCGCCGTTTCTTCTTCCGGATCTTTATGCCCAACATTAAAGCGGGGATTGGCGTCGCTGCTTTCTTCTGTTTCATGTTTTCTTGGGTTGAACTACTGCTGGCGAAAACATTGACTGCAGTCGATGCCAAGCCGATTGCTGCAACCATGACCAAAACGGCATCAAGTGCCGGGTATGAACTGGGATTGTTAGCGGCGGCTGGATGTTTAACCATTATTCCTGGAGCAATCGTGATCTATTTCGTTCGTAACCACATAGCGAAGGGCTTTGCCCTTGGGAGGGTGTGATGCTGGCTTGGATGGCGTGGACAGTACCGAGCGCGCTGGTTTTTGTGTTTATCTTTTCTTGCATTGGCATTTTGGCTGTTCTTGAGTTGCGGACACCGGGTGGCGATCCGCGAGTGGGGGTCTTGGGCATCGAAACCACCCGCGGCGATCGGCTGTTTATTTCGATTCTTGGAACGGTCTTTATTATGCTTGCATGGTTGGGTCTCTATGGCACACCGCTTTGGGGTGGCTTAGCGATCGCAATTGTCTGGTGGGTTCTTGTTTGGAAGAAGGTGTAATGAGCCAATTTGTTCTGGCGATTGATCAGGGTACGACGTCGAGTCGTGCGATTATATTCGATCAGGATTTAAAGCCTGTCGCGACTGGCCAGCAAGAATTCCAGCAGATCTTCCCAGATTCAGGGTGGGTTGAACATGATCCAGAAGAGATCTGGGCATCCACTGCTGCCGTCTGTCGACAGGCGATGGAGTACGCGAAGATTTCTGCGAGTCAGATAGCATCGATTGGGATCACCAATCAACGTGAGACCACAGTGGTTTGGGACAAAGCCACCGGCGAGCCGATTTACAATGCGATTGTGTGGCAGGACCGTCGAACCGCAGATCTGTGTCAGCGCTTGCGGGCAGCGAACCATGAACCAATGATCGCTGAGAAAACCGGATTACTGTTGGATCCTTATTTTTCTGGAACAAAACTCGCGTGGATTTTAGATCACGTCGATGGTGCGCGTCAGCGGGCAGAGAACGGCGAGTTATTATTTGGCACCATTGATACTTTTTTAATTTGGCGATTGACCGCTGGTGCTGTCCATGCAACCGATGCGACCAATGCCTCACGGACCTTATTGTTTAATATTCGGACCGGCGAGTGGGATGATGAACTATTAGCGCTTCTGAATATTCCACGGGCTCTATTACCGAAGGTCAACGACTGTGCTGCAGATTATGGCCAGACACGAGCGGATCTCTTCGGTGCGCCGATCGCCATTAATGGGGTAGCTGGTGATCAACAGGCCGCCGCGATTGGCCAAAGCTGTTTTACACCTGGCATGCTGAAGGCGACTTATGGGACTGGATGTTTTGCGTTATTAAATACCGGTACCACCTGCGTTCAAAGTCAACATCGATTGCTCTCCACAGTCGCTTATCGCCTTCATGGCCAGACGACTTATGCGCTAGAGGGTTCCATCTTTGTGGCGGGAGCGGTCGTTCAGTGGTTGAGAGACGGATTGAAAGTGATTCGTCATGCTTCTGAAACAGAAGCGCTTGCCAATCAAGCCAAGTCCGATACTCGTGTTTATCTGGTTCCTGCTTTTACTGGTTTGGGCGCGCCATACTGGGATAGTGAGTGTCGTGGTGCACTGTTTGGTCTCACTCGGGATACTGGATTCGCAGAAGTGGCGCGAGCCGCATTGCGCTCAGTCGCCTATCAAACTCGAGATCTGTACGAGGCGATGCGCTCGGATTGGGAACAGGCAGCGGGGGATGCATCTGGTGATGCTGTGTTACGCGTTGATGGGGGAATGGTCGCCAATGATTGGATGGTGCAATCGTTGTCCGATATCTTGCAAGCACCTGTTGACCGGCCAGAAGTCATCGAGACCACAGCCCTTGGTGCTGCCTGGTTAGCGGGGATGCACGTTGGTCTGTATCCAGGTGTTGAGGGTTTTTCTAAAACCTGGGCTT
>CAJWFL010000100.1:0-5340 GCA_913031455.1 uncultured Gammaproteobacteria bacterium | reverse complement strand
CAGCGTTGTCTCCGAGCCAAAATTATCAACCACAACTGCCCTGACTCGAATCAAACTGCCTACATGTGCTTGTGCAAGAGTCATGCTGTTGCCATAGACATCAGGTACTGACACCCAGGAACGCCCGTTGTCTGACATTTCCCAGGTCGAGCGAACATTTGCGATGCCATCGTCGTCTGACAGATTAGATGTGTCAATCTGCAGGCGCTGCCCCTTCTTCGACTGCCCGACAACCATCACCTCGCCTTCAACCGGATCATCGATGTTCTGAACCATGTTGGTTGCTGGGGTCACTAAAGTTTCAGTTGTTCCAAATGCGTCAACGTAAGAAACGATGGCTCGGTACGCGAATCCAACTTCAGGTTGATTGAGCCGCATTAAGGCTGGATTTGATGAGTTTGTCTGGTAAGGCGTCCAACGCGCTGCATCTGATGAGCGCTCCCACTGGTAAGTAAACTGTCCTACCCCGTCTTCATCGGAGATTCCGGAGACGTCGATTTTAATCGTGTTGTCTTCAACCGATGAACCACTGATAATTGGAAGCCCTTGTGGAAGGTCATTTGAGTTTTGTACCTTCCCTGTTGGCGCTGTTTCGATGACTTCGAGTGTGCCTTCGCCATCCACGTATTGGATCACGACTCTCAACGAACTTCCGACATGGTTTTGTCGTGGCGTAAATGACTGTGAGGTTGCGCCGTCGATTGTTTGCCAGCCACCGCTCACAAGTTGCACCTGCCATTGCATGGTCAGATCACCTAAACCGTCTTCGTCATAGAGATTCGACACATCAATGACTAATGGCTGATCTTCCATTGGACCGTCACCACCCGAGTTACTTTGTTTCGCGTCGGTTCTCACCGATGCTGTTTGCTGCGCCTGCGAGGCTCCCGAAGTGGCTGAGGAACGTGTACTCGTTGAGGTCTCTGCAGTTGGGTTATTGTCTGCTGGTGCGACACTGGTCTCTGCACCTTGTGATGGCGTGACTGGCTCGGCGACGCGAGCGGCTTCCACCTGGTCCGCTGCAATTGCAGCTGCTGCGGCAGCGCGCTCTGCTTGTTCCTTTGCGCGCTGGGAGTAGTTGGCATCGGCGTAAACAACGCTCGAAGCACATGTGATCGCTATCGCTGCTGCTTGAGCCGTCAGGCGCTTGAAATACATCTTAATCCCTATGGTATAGACGGTTTTCTGAAAGAATGTACAGAACAGACTCGGTTTGAGCAACGATTCCTGTATTTTGTCGATAGAAAAGTCGAGTCTCTAACGATTTCAAGGACCTGGCCCTCAAATGAGAGATCGCCCCGCTCCATCATGCGTTGTGGTGATCGATTTGGAACCGCGACTGCCTGCATTGGCCTTAAACCTATATATTACGAGGGTTTTGGCGTACCATCCACCCTATATTTGAGCAGGCGACGTATTTCAAATTGCGAGGAAGTCAAGCCCTGTTAGTCGCACGATTTCTCGTTTTCGGAAGTTTATTAAACTTTAGTCTAATATGAGGGCTCTTGAGTGCGGATAGCGGTGTTGGGATCAGGGACTATTGGACAGAGTTGGTGCGCTCTCTTTTTGGCCGCCGGACATTCCGTCGTTGCTTACGATCCAGATTTGGCAATGGAAGAGCGAATCATTGATTTTGTGCAGGCAGCGAGACCGGCATTAGAAAACCTAGGTTATTGGTTTGCGGGCTCAGTTGAACAGTTTCGTTTTTCTAAAAGTGCAACGGACGCTGTCGAGGATGCTCAATTCATCCAAGAAAATGCTCCTGAGAAGACGAATCTCAAGCATGCGTTATTTTCCGAGATCGAGTCTCACTTGGATCCTGAGGCGGTAATTTTATCATCGACATCCGGCATCACGCTTGAAGCATTACAGCAGGGTTTAAATGATCCGGGTCGTATTGTGATTGCGCATCCTTTCAATCCACCACATCTAATCCCGTTGATTGAATTACTTGCAAATGATGAGACTGAACAGCTCGTTATGGAACGTGTTCGTAAATTCTATGAATCGCTCGGGAAAGTTCCGGTTGAGTTAAAGAAGAGTATCCCAGGACATATTGCGAACCGGATTCAGGCGGTTGTCTGGCAGGAAGCTTTACATCTGGCTCAGGAGGGGGTCGCTTCTCTTTCGGATATCGATAAAGCCATTGCTAATGGTCCTGGACTTCGCTGGTCGATCTATGGCCCAAACCAGCTGTTTTCTCTCGCAGCAGGGGACCGCGGCCTTGAAGGATTTATCGAGCATCTCGGCCCCTCGTTTCAGGATTGGTGGTCATCAGCAGGCCGTGTTGAATTGAATTCGACAATGATGGACATGGTTCGACAGCACTTCATCGCCAACGATATCCACGAACGATTTCCATCGGCTGAGAGTTTTCTTGTTCTTCCGATCATTCAGGTCAAGGTTTTTGCCGGAGGCGTAGATGTCCCAGAGGTCGCCAAAGACGATGGGTGCCCTGATGGACTTGTCTTCGGTATAGGTGATCCACGCTTCTCGTTGTAATTGAACCTCAGGAGGCATTAAATGGACACGAGGCTTGAGCCCACTCCCATCCTCTCGTGCCTTCATCTGATGGAATTGTTCCCAGTGCACATAGTCATCAAAGGCCCCAGAAAGCTCCCGGACGTTATCAAGATATTCAAGCTGATGACTGCGCTCATTATCATCGTCGATGCCTTCAAGCGATCCTTCGTGGGGTTTGAGATCAAACATCTTGAGGTGGGCTTCGGCACGGCGACGACGCTCACGTTTGTCTAAGATGTGTGGATTACGTTCTTTGATATTTGCCAGTGAAGTTTCAAAGGTTTGGTGGAGCTCTTTCCACGCAGAGAGCACCTCTTCGACTGGCGCTCCGACTTTGAGACCAAGTGGACGCTTCCACGACTTTTTTTCACCCCAATACGGGTGGGGCAAAACAGCCTTGGGTACACGGCGTTCGTACTGCCAGTAGCCGTTATTTTGAGTCAGATATTTGAGGTTCATGAGCTCATCCATACGACCAGTGTAGGCATATGTCCCTACAAAAGTCCCTAAAAACACTGCGTTTCAGAGCTCAAAATATCAAGAAAAAATTGAATCTAAAAGATTTTTTGGTATGGTTTTGGTGCCCAGGAGAGGACTTGAACCTCCACGGAGTTTCCCCCACTAGCACCTGAAGCTAGCGCGTCTACCAATTTCGCCACCTGGGCCAAGGTTTGCTAGGAGGCGGATCATAGTGAGGACTCTAACCCAAGTCAAGGATCGGTTAGACTAGGGCGATGCCAGTAAACCCTAGACCACTCCTAGTCATCACAGGCCCTACAGGAATTGGAAAAACCGATCTCGCAATGGCGCTTGGAAGTGAATCACCGTTACGACTGATTAGTGCAGATTCGGTCATGGTCTATCAGCATTTGGATATCGGCTCAGCGAAACCAACGGTCGAGGAACTTGCTAAGTGCCCACACGATTTGATCGATCTCGTACCGCCCGAACATGCGTTTGATGTGGGTCAGTTTGTGACCCATGCCGCGATGATGATTCAGAGTACATGGGATCATGGTCAAGTACCCTGTCTTGTTGGCGGGACAATCATGTATATAAAGTCGTTAATTGATGGTCTGGATACAATGCCCGTTGCAGATCCTGTCATTCGCGAGAAAATCCGATCGAAAGCCGAGTCAGAGGGGTGGCCTGCTATCCATGCTTGGCTGAGGGAGCTTGATCCGGAGTCGGCGGATTTGATTCATCCAAATCATTCGTCACGCATTGAGCGTGCACTTGAGGTACGACTTGTAACGGGGGAATCCATTTGTTCATTTTGGTCGGGTAGACAAGCAGACCCGTCAATCGGCGGGCAAGCGGTTGATTTATCAGTTTTAGCATTGGTCCCGTCTGATCGAGAACAATTAAAAGATCGCCTCAATCGACGTTTTGATTCAATGTTAGGACGTGGTTTTGAAGCTGAAGTTGAGATGTTGCGCCAGCGACCGACATTAACTCAAGACTGCCCATCGATGCGGAGTGTCGGATATCGACAGATGTGGCAATACCTCGATGGTGATCTCTCGGAAAATGAAATGAAAGATCAGGCGAAAGCAGCGACCCGACAATTGGCGAAGCGACAACTGACCTGGTTGCGATCATGGCGTACTGATACGAATACACTGATTGAAGTATCCAATTCGTTACCGGTAGAAAAAGGGAAGGTTTGGTTGTCTGGGGTACTTGACCGTGTTCTTTGAGCGCGAAACTGGCGGCGAGCGAGCCATTATTTGCTCAGTGACTATTCGAGAGCCGTTCTACATTCCTGATGTTGAGGAATTTGTTTCACTGGTTACCTCGGCGGGTGCAGAGGTTGTCGGTAAGATAAACGCGCAGCGCAAGAGCCCCAGTCCAGCTAATTATATTGGGGTTGGCAAAGTCGAGGAATTGGCAGCTCTTGTCCAAGCAACTGAAGCAGACTTAGTCATCTTCGATGGTCACTTATCGCCCAGCCAAGAGCGTAATCTTGAGAAGCAAGTCAAAGCCAGGGTGATCGATCGTTCGGGCTTGATCCTCGATATCTTCGCGAGTCGCGCAAAAACCTTTGAGGGCAAGCTTCAGGTTGAGCTTGCTCAACTTGATCATATTCGCACTCGATTGATCCGCGGATGGACTCACCTTGAGCGGCAAAAGGGGGGTATTGGTTTGCGTGGCCCAGGTGAGACACAGTTAGAAACCGACCGCCGTTTGATATCTGTTCGCATGAATTCGCTCAAAGGCCGATTAGAAAGGGTACGTAAGACGAGAAACCAAGGTCGAATAGCGCGTCGCCGAAATGCAATTCCAACGGTCGCGCTGGTGGGTTACACCAATGCAGGGAAATCGACGTTGTTTAATCGACTGACTAAGGCGCATATTTATGCGGCAGACCAATTGTTCGCGACTCTTGATCCAACACTTCGTAAAATCAATTTACCGGGTGGTGCTTCAACGATCGTGGCTGATACTGTCGGGTTTGTTCAAAACCTGCCGCATGCCCTCGTTGACGCATTTAGGGCGACACTTGAGGAGGCTGCTGAAGCAGATGTTCTGATGTTTGTTCAAGATGGAGCACATGCCGATCGATTGATGCAAGAGCAGGCGGTTCTTGAGGTCTTATATGAAATCGGAGCCCATGAAGTCCCTCGCGTCATTGTGATGAATAAAGTGGACATGCGTCCTGAAGTGAAACCAGGGCGGGATGAGGCCGGCCGCGTATGGATTTCAGCAAACAGCGGCGCCGGGCTGGAGGACCTGGGTTTGGTGCTCGCCGCAGCTATTGGCGAGACACCGAAAGAACATCATTTAGTGCTGCAACCGTCGGAAGGAAAGCTTCGT
>CAJWFL010000099.1:0-5362 GCA_913031455.1 uncultured Gammaproteobacteria bacterium | reverse complement strand
TCGAAGAGGTCGAAGAGGTCGAAGAGGTCGAAGAGGTCGAAGAGGTCGAAGAGGTTGAGCACGCCCGTACTGAAGAAATAGAGTCTCTCGATGTTTCAACAGGGTCACAGACTGAGATTGCTGTTGCCACCTTGAAAGAAAAACTTGAGGATCCCTCTCGTAAATCCGAGGCTGAGAGTTTGTATGGCTCAGACGGAGACGAGTTGATCGCAGCATTTTCAGCTGACGCTTTGAATGAGAACCCTGAATGGGGTGAAGATCCGAATGATGAGGCTGAGATTGCTTCACACCAGCTAGAGCTCGCACAAAAATATATCGAAATGAACATGGTGCAGACAGCCCTTGAGATCTTGGATCGTGTTTTAGTTTCTCCTCATAAAGAGAGCGCCGAAGCTGCTCGTGCATTAATTGATGTCCACCGAGAATGATCCGACACCCTGCCGCATCGCGATATCTGTTGAGTATGATGGCTCAGGGTATCGTGGCTGGCAGGCGCAAAAGCATGACACTCGAGTTGTACAAACAGAGGTGGAAAAAGCCCTATCCAAGGTCGCTGACGAGCCAATTAACGTAGTGTGCTCAGGCCGTACCGACTCTGGCGTGCATGCAAGTTCGCAGATCTGTCACTTTGATACGGTTGCTCACCGTGATTCCTACAACTGGGTCATGGGGGTGAACACACAACTACCGAACGATATTTCCCTATCTTGGGCACAACAGGTCGATCCTGAATTTCATGCGCGTTTTAGTGCACGATCGCGACAATACGTGTATCTCATCAGGCAATCACCGTATCGCAATGCGCTACTCAGAAATTCAATAACGTTCACGCATAAACGTCTTGATCCAGAACTGATGAGTGAAGCGGGGAGTTCCTTGCTTGGGACGCATGATTTTAATGCGTATCGGTCAGCGCAGTGTCAGGCGAAAACATCTGTGCGAACGCTCAGTCAATTGAGTGTGCATTGTCATGAAGGTGTGATTGCTGTGCATGTTGAAGCAAATGGTTTTTTGCAAAACATGGTCCGAAATATCGTTGGCGTTTTAACAGCTATTGGCTCACAAGAAGAACCGGTCATCTGGGCGAGACAGGTTCTCGAGTCAAAAGACCGAACGAAGGGCGGAGTGACTGCCCCACCGCACGGATTGTATTTTTTAGGTCCGACGTATGATGATCATTTCGGTCTTCCGAAAACCGTTAGAATTCCGCAGATAGCAAGAGACATTCTGGGTTCAGATCCGTTACAGTAGGTACCATGACGCGAGTTAAGTTTTGTGGGCTAACGCGTGAGGAAGATATTGCTCGAGCCGTGAAGCTTGGGGTGGATGCGCTTGGCTTCGTTTTCTACGCGCCAAGTTCGCGTAGTGTGGCGCCCGACCATGCGGCGATGTTGACCTCCTCAGTACCTGCATTTGTGACTCGGGTTGGGTTATTTGTAAATGAGCGGCCGGCGATCATACAAAACATCTTTGAGCGAACAAGGCTGAACTTGATTCAGTATCACGGTGACGAAACTCCCGAATTCTGCGATGCTGTCGGTCTACCATTCATCAAAGCATTCCGAGTGCGGCCGAAGATTGACATCCAGACTGAAATGGAACGATATCCCAATGCCTCCGGATTTTTATTGGATGCATACGTGAAAGGACAACCTGGAGGTACTGGCGAACGTTTTGATTGGGGAATGATTCCGCAGTCAAATGCGCCAATTATCCTCGCTGGTGGATTATCTCCGGAAAACGCGAAGGACGCGATTGAACAAGTCGCTCCCTGGGCCTTGGATGTCAGTGGAGGCATTGAGACCAAGCCAGGACGCAAGGATCCTGATAAAATGTTGCGCTTTATGAACGCGTGTCGAAACTAATCTGAGAGCAATATGGCACTAACAGAACAAGAATTAAGATCATTGGACTATGAACCCGATACAGGCGGGCATTTTGGTGATTACGGTGGGCGCTACGTGTCTGAGACCCTCATGGCGGCACTCAGCGAGCTCGATCAGAACTATCAAAAACTGAAAAACGACCCTGATTTTCAACGGGAATTCGATGCTGATCTTGCGTCATTTGTTGGTCGTCCTTCTCCCCTATATCACGCCGAGCGTTGGTCAAAAGCCATTGGTGGAGCACAGGTTTATTTCAAGCGGGAAGACTTGAACCACACGGGTGCTCACAAGGTAAACAACACCATCGGGCAAGCCCTGTTGGCAAAATATTCCGGAAAGCCAAGAGTAATCGCTGAGACTGGGGCTGGCCAACATGGTGTGGCGTCAGCGACTGTAGCTGCTCGGCTTGGTCTAGAGTGCGTGGTGTACATGGGTGCTGATGACGTCGAACGTCAGTCACCGAATGTTTACCGCATGAAGTTGTTAGGTGCGACGGTTGTTCCAGTCGGGTCAGGATCGCGGACTTTAAAGGATGCGCTGAACGAAGCGATGCGGGACTGGGTGACGAACGTTGATGACACATTTTACATTATTGGTACAGTGGCTGGCCCAGCGCCTTATCCTCAGATTGTTCGCGACTTTAATGCTGTCGTGGGCCGTGAAGTGAAGTGGCAATCGAAAGAATTATTCGGTCAGTATCCCGATGCGTTAGTGGCCTGCGTTGGTGGTGGATCGAACGCGATCGGTCTGTTTTATCCGTTCCTGAAGGACACTGAGGTTGCTATTTATGGTGTTGAGGCTGCTGGCCGCGGGCTTTCAACGCGTCAGCATGCTGCACCTTTGTGTTCTGGCCGACCGGGTGTCCTGCATGGGGCGAAGACGTATCTGATGGATAATAATGATGGGCAAATTGCGCACACCCATTCTGTATCGGCCGGGCTCGATTATCCGGGTGTTGGTCCAGAGCATGCCTACTTGAAAGACATTGGGCGCGCGAACTATGTCGGTGCCACAGATGACGAGGCCTTGCATGCATTCCATGAAGTGTCACAGGTCGAAGGCATCATTCCGGCGTTAGAGACAGCTCACGCTTTAGCCTATACCAAGACGCTGGCAGCGACGATGCGTCCTGATCAAACCGTTGTCGTTAATATGTCAGGACGGGGAGATAAAGACATCTTTACCGTTGCTAAGTTGGAGGGAATTTCGCTGACATGAGCAGTAACCGCATTCAACAGCGTATGGACGCACTCAGTACGATTGGCCGTAAAGCCTTGATTCCTTATATCGTCGCCGGGGATCCGACGCCGAGTATAACTGTGCCCGCAATGCACGCAATGATCGAAGCTGGCGCTGATATCATCGAACTCGGAATGCCTTTCTCGGACCCATTTGCAGACGGACCGGTGAATCAACGGGGTGCAGAACGTGCGATTGCGGGAGGCACGACGCTTCGTAGTGTATTGGATGCTGTCTCTGAGTTCCGACAGACCGATCAACAAACACCTGTTGTATTGATGGGTTATTTGAATCCCGTGATCGCTATGGGTGAGACCGCTTTTTGTGACGCATGCGAGAAATCTGGAGTGGATGGACTGCTGATTGTCGATATGCCACCAGAGGAAGAGGGTTCACTGGTGAAAGGCGCGAAAGACCGCGGGCTTGATCTCATTTACCTTGCCGCACCAACCACGACGGACACCCGCTTGGCGGCTATCGGTCAGGCCACCTCAGGTTATCTCTATTACGTCTCTTTAAAGGGTATTACCGGGTCGTCGAAACTTGATACGGGCGAAGTGAAAGAGCGTATTGAGCATATCCGCCAACATGTTTCGGTGCCTATTTGTGTCGGTTTTGGTATCCGGACTGCCGAAGATGCTGCGGCAATTTCCTCAACAGCGGATGGCAGCATTGTTGGGACTGTTCTTGTTAGTCAAGTGGAGTCATTAATCAATGACCCAGCAAAGATCCCCGAGGCATTGCAATCGATTTTGAGACCGATGCGTGAGGCGATGGATGCTAAGGCGTAGTCGTAGAGAGAATGCATGAGTAATTGGCTCGATAGAATCGTCACGACCGCTGTTAGGTCAAAAGCAGTTGAGCGTAAAGCGAGCATGCCTGACGGACTCTGGTCGAAGTGTGGTGCGTGCGAAGCGGTTCTTTATCAGCCTGAGCTTGAGCGAAATCAGAGCGTTTGCCCAAAGTGTGGTCATCATGGCCGACTTGGAGCACGTGCTCGGTTAGATGGATTTTTGGACGAGGGTTCGAGCACCGAACTGTTTATGGAATTGGTCGCAGAAGATCGTTTGAAATTTAAAGACCAAAAAAAGTACAAAGATCGTCTTGCTCAGGCACAAAAATCGACGGGTGAAAGCGACGCTTTGGTTGCTATGGAAGGGACTCTTCAATCAAAACCTCTTGTCGCAGTTGCTTTCGAGTTCGCGTTTATGGGTGGTTCGATGGGTGCGGTCGTCGGTGAGAAATTTGTGCGTGCCGCAGAGCTATGCTTGGAGAAGCGGGTGCCACTGGTTTGTTTTTCAGCATCTGGTGGAGCACGTATGCAGGAGGCGCTGTTATCTCTAATGCAGATGGCGAGAACATCTGCTGTACTCGAAAAAATGCGTGAACAAGGGATCCCCTACATTTCGATCCTTACGGATCCGGTTTTTGGTGGGGTGTCTGCATCCTTTGCAATGCTTGGTGATTTGAACATCGCAGAGCCAAGGGCGCTGGTTGGTTTCGCAGGCCCTCGGGTGATTGAGCAAACCGTCCGTGAGACGCTACCGGAAGGTTTCCAACGAGCGGAATTTCTGTTGGAACATGGCACTGTGGACATGATTGTGCCGCGTCCTGAGATGCGTGACACCATTGCTCGCGTTTTATCTCGTCTGAATCATTGAGAACGTTGCTTGATTGGGAGCGTCATCTTGAGGCGCTCTCACCCCCTTCCCAGATTGAACTAGGTCTTGAGCGAGTCGGGGAGGTGTGGTCGAGACTTCGATGCACTGGTTCATCACGAGTTGTCACGATTGCGGGCACTAACGGTAAGGGCTCAACTGTCGAAGTTGCTGGTTTGATTGCAGATCACGCAGGGCTCTCTTACGGACAATACACCTCTCCACATATCCATCGGATCCATGAACGTATCCGCATTAATGGTCAGATGGTCAGTGATGAACAACTGATTCGCGCTTTCGAGACAGTTAAAGCTGCCCAATCGGATATCTTTCTTACGTACTTCGAGTTCCTGACATTAGCGTGTTTTGTACTCTTTGACGCAGCTAGCCTCGATCTTTGGATTTTAGAAATTGGGTTAGGTGGTCGTCTTGATGCGGTCAATCTGATTGAGCCTGATGTTTCGATCATCACCTCGATTGGGTTTGATCATCAAGCGTATCTTGGGAATTCCTTGGAAGAGATCGCGGTGGAAAAAGCTGGTGTGATGCGTGAACGCACTCCGACATTTTCTGCGGTAT
>CAJWFL010000098.1:0-5394 GCA_913031455.1 uncultured Gammaproteobacteria bacterium | reverse complement strand
TCGCATTTGATACATGTCTTCTTGACGGACTGTGAGGTGTGGAAGATCTGCCTCCGCAAGTGCGTTGCGCGCGACCATGACCATTTTTTTCGATAGATCGATGCCGATACCGCTGTCGGCGAGTGGCCCTGCAATCTTCAGCATGCGGCCGGTGCCGGTTGCGATATCTAATAGATGTCCGACATCCCGACCCGCTAGGGCTTGCTTGACGGCGTCACTGAATCGAAGTTCATCGCCATGATATTCGTGGAGCCTGAGCCAATCGGGGACTTCGGTTTCGACAAATTCCTCCGAGAGCTTGGCTCGTGCATCACGTAGTTCATTGAGTCGCGCTTGGTCGAGCTCCATGAGGTCATCGTCCATCGGCAATTGTTCCAAAAGACCCGAAATCAGTTGTTGGCAATGTGCGTTTTGTGCGACTCGATAGAACACCCAATGCTGTTCGCGGAAACTCTCCAAGACGCCGGCGTCTTGAAGTAATTTTAAGTGACGTGAGACGCGAGGCTGCGATTGGCCGACAACACGCATCAGTTCTGATACAGTCAATTCGCCTTGAGCGCACAAACGCGTCAGCCTGAACCGGGTTGGTTCGGCAATCGCTTTCAACGCATCGATGTAATCGTCATATAATGTCCACATGCTGGATATAATAATATAAAGATATATTTATGTTCAATGGAGTTTTGATGTCAGAGCCCACAATTCGTTTCCACAACGTTCCTCTCAATCATGCAGAAGGAGTCCTCGGGGTTGCTGTCATGGACCGTCCTAAAGCACTCAACGCACTCGATCACACCATGATTCGTGAACTATTACAGGTCGTTGAGACGGTTGAATCAGATGCCGCGATCAAAGGTTTGTGGATCGAATCCTCAGTTGAGAAAGCATTTTGTGTTGGAGGTGACGTGCGCGATGTCACAAACAATGGGCAAACGGGTGGGCTGACGGATCTCACGAAATCCTCGGATTACCTTGCAGATGAGTATTTGTTGGATGTGTGGTTGCGTCATTGTTCAAAACCGGTGTTCGCATGGGGTGATGGATACATCATGGGTGGTGGCATGGGGGTGTTCCAAGGTGCCGATGTTCGTTTTGTGACCGAGCATTCTAATTTAGCGATGCCTGAAGTACGGATCGGGTTTGTACCTGATTGTGGAGGCAGTTGGTTCTTGAATCGTGTACCGAATGGTTTGGGTGTTTGTCTTGCAATGAGCGGTGCGACTGTTGGTGCGGCCGATGGATGTTGGTTAAATCTGGCTGATTGGTTATTGCCGCGGGGTGAGAAATCGGCACTGTTCGAGGCCGTTCTTGGCCTTTCATTCGCCTCGAAAGAGACAGCGTTATCAGAGATTGGTGAGATTCTTCATCAGGCGACATCAGAATCACCCCGACAAGGACCTTGGGAAGAGAACGGTGCGCGATTAGGTAACAGTATCCGGCACCAGTCACCTTTAGCTGTCTGGCATCGGATGCAGGAGTGGCACCAAGAAATTCCGGAATTATTTGTTGGGTTGGAACAGGCGAGCCCCGGCGCCACGATGGTGGCAGGCTACCAGCAACAACGAATCAAGTATGAAAATTTGAGCCAAGCCGTGATTCGCGAACATGACCTTGGGATGCGGTTTTTATCCGACGGTGAGTGGTGCGAAGGCGTGCGGGCGCTGTTGATCGATAAGGACAAAAAACCGCAATGGCGGTTCCAATCCGTTGACGACGTCACACCTGACTGGATTCGGTCAATATTCGCCCCCATGAACTGGACCACGACACATCCTTTAGTAGCCAGGCTGTCTGAAAAAGGGTTAATCCACGTTTGATCGAACAACAAGGAATTTCTGTATGAAAGTCGCATTTTTGGGCCTCGGTGTCATGGGCTACCCGATGGCAGGCCACCTCGCTAGAGCCGGTCATGAAGTCACTGTTTACAACCGAACGACGGCTAAAGCGGATCAGTGGGCCACTGACTTTGGCGGACACGTTGCGACAACGCCCAAAGACGCAGCAGTCGGGCAGGAAATTGTTTTTGCCTGTGTTGGTAATGATGATGATTTGCGTAGCATTACTTTGGGCGAGCAAGGCGCGTTTGCCGGGATGAGCGAGGGGGCGTTATTTGTGGACCACACCACAGCGAGTGCAGAAGTCGCACGTGAACTGGATACAATTGCGAAGTCTCTACATGTTGTATTCATGGATGCACCAGTCTCTGGGGGGCAACAGGGTGCCGAGAATGGTGCATTGACTGTGATGGTGGGTGGGAATCAGGTGCATTTCGATCGCGCTGCGCCGGTGATTGATGCGTTCGCGCGCGCATGCACATTGATGGGAGAAGTGGGTGCTGGACAGCTGACAAAAATGGTCAATCAAATTTGTATTGCTGGTTTGGTCGAGGCATTGTCTGAAGGTCTCTCATTCGCTCGTGCGGCCGGCCTTGACGCTCACAAGGTCGTCGATGTCATCAGTAAAGGCGCTGCGCAGTCATGGCAAATGGAAAATCGATACCAGACCATGTTGGCTGATAAGTTTGAACATGGATTTGCGGTTGATTGGATGCGCAAAGACCTATCAATCTGTTTGGCTGAAGCGCGGAAGAATGGCTCTGCGCTTCCGATCACTGCAGCTGTTGATCAGCTTTACGGCGAGGTTCAGTCCATGGGTGGCGGTCGTTGGGATACTTCGAGCCTGTTCGCGCGTCTGGAAGCCATGCGTCAACGCGGTGGCAAGTGATCCATTCGACACCTTGATTAATCGCTTGGCCCGTCGAGAGCACTCGCGGGTCGAGCTTGATCGCAAACTCAAAACACTTCATCCCGAGCTCCTTCAGCCCGAACGTAACGAATTGCTTGATCGTTTGGTGGAATTGAATCTGCAGTCCGATCTGCGGTTTGCTGAAATGTTGATTCGATCACGCTTGTTCCGTGGGCAGGGACGTCGCCGAATCGAACGGGAACTGACACAACACGCGATCCATCCGCACGTTGTGAGTCTTTTCTTCGATCAAGCTGAGAATACCGAGTCTGATCGCTGTCTTGCTGCACTTGAGAAATGGATGCGTGGTAAAAAAGACCCAACACGTGACAAGGCACTTCGCTTTTTGGCATCACGTGGATTCAATTTTTCGGATGCAACAGAAGCAGTCGACGCGATTTTCCGCTAGCATTGCACCTCACTTGAATTCCAGACATTTGAAAAACCATGAAAAGCGCTGAAATCCGTTCGCAGTTCCTTGAATATTTTCAGGAAAATGGCCACACCATCGTATCGTCGAGTCCCCTGATTCCGGGCAACGACCCAACACTTTTGTTCACTAACGCAGGGATGGTGCAGTTTAAAGACGTGTTCACAGGCGAAGAAACCCGTCCGTATCATCGAGCGACCACGTCACAGCGTTGCGTACGTGCCGGCGGTAAGCACAACGATCTGGAAAATGTTGGTTACACAGCGCGTCATCACACATTCTTTGAAATGCTCGGGAATTTCAGTTTTGGAGATTACTTCAAAGAAGATGCGATCCATTTCGCATGGCAATTCTTAACAGAACGATTGGGACTTCCGAAAGAGCGCCTTTGGGTAACGGTGTACCATTCCGATCAAGAAGCTGAAGATATTTGGATTGAAAAGATTGGCGTTGATCCAAATCGGCTCTCCAGACTGGGCGATAAGGATAATTTCTGGTCGATGGGTGATACGGGTCCTTGTGGTCCATGCAGTGAAATTTTTTACGATCACGGCCCTGATGTCGCTGGCGGTCCTCCCGGTTCGGAAGATGACGATCTTGATCGGTATATCGAGATTTGGAACCTGGTATTCATGCAGTTTGAACAGTCAGCCGATGGATCACGCACACCGTTACCGAAGCCATCTGTTGACACTGGTATGGGGCTTGAGCGGATTGCGGCTGTGATGCAGGGCGTGCACTCAAATTATGAAATCGACCTGTTCCAGGCGCTATTAAGAGCTGCGGCAGATGTCACACAGACGACTGATCTGGAAGCAAAATCACTGCGAGTGATTGCTGATCATATCCGCAGTTGTTCATTTTTGATTTGTGATGGTGTTCTGCCGTCAAATGAAGGTCGTGGGTATGTGTTGCGTCGAATCATTCGCCGCGCGATTCGCCACGGACATAGGTTGGGTTGTGACCAACCCTTCTTCCATAAAATCGTGCACACTCTAGTTGCCGAAATGGGTGAAGCATATCCAGAGCTACGTGATAATGAGGACCGTATTGTCGCTGCATTGAAGCAGGAAGAGGCGCAGTTTGCGAAGACGTTGGATGCAGGAATGAAGGTGTTGGAAGATGCGGTCGAGTCGCTTCCTGGCAATACACTGCCTGGCGAACTGATTTTCAGACTGTACGACACCCATGGGTTCCCTGTTGATTTGACGAATGATATCGCGCGCGAACGTGATCTTGAGCTTGATATCGACGGGTTTGATCAAGCAATGGCCGAGCAGCGCGAAAAGTCGCGCCAGGGATCAAGTTTTGCGGCCGAAGGCCAAGTGCGATTCGATTTGGATGGATCGACTGAATTTTTGGGTTATACACATCTCGATGCCAGTGCTATCGTTCTTGCGTTGGCGAAAGATGGCCAAAAAGTGGAGTCACTCGCAGCCGGTGAGTCTGGTGTGGTTGTGCTGAATCAAACACCATTTTATGCGGAGAGCGGTGGTCAACAAGGCGACTCGGGTTCATTCACATCAGCCGGCGGTTCATTCCAAGTGTCTGTCACTAAAAAATACGGAGCGCACTTTGGTCATGAGGGCAAACTCGGCATGGGTGAGTTAAAGGTCGGCGATACCGTAAATGCGCGCATTGAAGGGCCAAGACGTCAGGCGACCGCGCTCAATCATTCGGCAACGCATTTGCTCCATGCTGCACTTCGCACTGTACTAGGCGAACACGTAACTCAGAAAGGGTCGCTAGTGACCCATGAGCGCACACGATTTGATTTTTCGCATCCACAGCCAGTGACGGCTGAAGACATCGCTGCGATTGAAGCAATGGTTAACGCAGAAATTCGTCGCAACGAGGATGTGATTACACGAGTCATGCCAATCGAAGAAGCGACGGCTGCCGGCGCGATGGCTTTGTTTGGCGAAAAATACGATGATGAAGTGCGCGTACTGTCGATGGGCGAGTTTTCAGTTGAATTATGCGGTGGTACCCACGTTGCTCGAACCGGTGACATTGGCCTTTTCAAAATCATTGCTGAGAGCGGTGTTGCCTCAGGTGTTCGTCGAATCGAAGCTGTGACAGGTGAGGGTGCGCTTCTTCATGTCCATGCACTTGAGACGACATTGGATCAAGCGGCAGCACTCTTGAAAACCGGTTCGGACTCTGTGCTTTCTAAGATCGAGCAGATGGCTGAACGGTTAAAAGCATCAGAGCGTGAC
>CAJWFL010000097.1:0-5627 GCA_913031455.1 uncultured Gammaproteobacteria bacterium | reverse complement strand
ACCTGATCGGAAAGATCCCTGTTCGGCAAGCCGGACAATAATCTTATCGCCTTCACGTTCGACCTCAGCCAACCCCTTCTCAATATCTTCAGACAGCTCCATGCGGATCCGGGCCAACTGTTCATCAACGTTCTGCTTCTCTCCAGGGCCACCAGTGGCTTCACCAACAGACCCTGAATCTGCGACGTCACCCTCACGTTCGCCCGATTTCGCCTGATCAGCAGTGGTATCTTTTACAACGATCTCGCTTTCAATTTGTGATTGCGCTTCAGCAACTTTGGCGAACATCTCAACCGTCTTTTGATCGATAATCCCGGATTCTTTCGACCCATTGTCAACTTCACCTTCAGCGCCAGAACTGGCGGGAGAGACTAGCTCAACGACAATCTTCTCGTCTTCGACCTTCACGTCGACCTGACCCTCTGCAATCTCTTGCGCGAGGATTTTTTCGATCGCTTGAAAATCTTCGTTGTTCTTAAAGTCTTCAGTCTTATTTTCGGTTTGTGGCTCGACCTCACGCTTCATTGCATCTGTCGTATCTTGCTTAACAGTCTGTTGTGGCGTCGGCTTCGCAACGGCGGGAGAAAATTCCCTCGCGATTATACTCTGAGCCTTGGGAGGCTCCACAATCGGAATTAATCGCTGGACACCAAAGGCAGACTTTAATGATCCCGTAATTTGCTTGTATTTCGGTACATTCATCTCAGCAAATGAGAGGATCAATACGAAGAATGCCATCAGCAATGTGGCCATATCCGCGAAGGTCGCCATCCATGCCGGTGCACCGCCTTTACAGGGGGCACATTCTTCACATTTAACGGGCGGCTCTTCCTCGATTAGAGGAGCTTCGGAGCCACCACCCTCATCCGCTTCGCCGGCGTCGTCGTCGAGTAGTTCGTCATCATCAGCCATGATTTCGCCGCCTTACTATCCGAGCGCCGCAACAGCACGTTCACGTGCTTTCGAATCTAAGAATGATCCGAGCATGTCGCCCATAATTCTTGGATTACCGCCGTCATTGATAAACATCACTCCCTCGATAATCAGTTCGTTATTCAACGATTCCATCGATGACTTGGTCTTCAATTTCATAGCACACGGTATGAGAACCACGTTGGCAAGTATCGCTCCGTAGAGAGTCGTCAACAAGGCAATCGCCATCGCGGGACCGATCGCCTTTGGGTCTGACATGTTTCCAAGCATCAATACCAATCCCACAAGCGTTCCAATCATCCCCATTGCAGGGGCAATTTCTGCCCAGGCTTCAAAGAATCCAGCCCCCGCACCATGACGCGCTTTCATCTGATCATTCTCGCGCTCTAACGAGGTTCGGATCAGTTTTCCGTCAGTTCCGTCAACCAGCATCGCGATGCCTTTCGAGAGAAATTTATTTTTAATTTCCTGACCTTCAAGCGCAATCATTCCGTCCTTCCGAGCGATCGTTGCCAGCTCCGCTAATTGCACAATCAAATCATCGGGCTTATCTGGGTAACCGCCAAAGGCCTTACCCATCACTTTCGTGAATCCAAGGAATTCAGGAAGAGTTGAGCGGTACAATGTGGCCATGATCGAGCCACCGAGTACGATCAAGACCGAGGCTGTATCGGTGAATGGACCCGGATCACCCATTGCCATAACAATGAGTACTAGGGCACCGATCAGGCCAACTACACTTGCGATATCCATTTATGATCCTCTCTGGACAGGACGCCAAACCCACAACGTAATCCAGTATATCGGCGACACAACAAAAATTTTAAGCGAAATAAAAGTTTTGTGCTTTATACCGATACATTAAATAGCTTAAATTGAAAACACACAATGAATCTACATGGAGCAATTCGAGTGAGGTTTTTTCTTCTGGTAATAGCTCTGGTATTGGCTGGCTGCGATCGAGAGATTGGGAGACCTTACTGCGGTGATGTCACCTCTCCGCAAGACTACGGAAAGTTTGTCGTTGACGGAGAGAAAGGGATCGCCCAGCACATCTCCGGCACTGTGTGGTACCGATGTGCGGCGGGACAATCGTTCCGTGGTAAGAAGTGCATTGGTGAGCCTGTCCGTGTCACGCGAGTCCAGGCCGATGGTTATATCCGAGAGTTTTCGGAAAAATCTGGTCAAGGATGGCGGCTGCCTAAACGCAAGGAATTCGAGAGTATCCTCGAAGAAGATTGCGATAATCCTGCCCTGAATCCAAATGTATTTCCAAACGTGGAAGTCAATAATTATTGGTTACAGGAAGATTCGTGGCATGGCAGTCGATTCGCGTGCTCAGTGTACATACTTCAAGGCTCAAGTTTTTGCCGACAGCCATCAAATATCAACTTGCCGATCTTGCTGGTTAAGGATTGATCACGCTAAACGATCAGTGGATCGACGAGTGCCTGAGGAGCGTTGACGAGACTTTTTATCCGTTTTTCGGGAAAATGACTGGCATTCGCGCCCATCAATGCCGAGTACCTGTGCACATGGCAGTCCCTGACTCTTAAAATCCATGGCTTGGCATTCATACGGAAATTTGGGATCCCAACTGATTTTGAAAAACCGACAGTTCCAACAATTCGGCGATTCGCTCATTTTTTCTTCTTATAAATGTCTGTGTAGTACTTAAAAATCAGCATGGCAACCGCTCCCAAACCAAACGCATAGCCAACTACAGCCCTTCCATCCACACCGGCGGGAATCTGAAAATCCGGACGAATCCACATCATCATCAAGACGGGTATCGCGACTGAGAGGTAGACTCTGATGAGTCGACAAACTTTGCAATTCGGTCCGCCAAACTGAAACATTAAAACTCCTCGCGGTTTGACTTAGTCTACTGCAGACCAGCCCACACACCAATTGATAGGGTAAGACTCTTGCAACACAACCAGTGGTCTGCTTGAGTAGCGGAGTTTTCTCCGCTATCTATGGATCTCGAGGTTGCCAACTTCATGTCAGATTTCTATTTTATCGCCTCAAAGCTGGTCGGATTTTTTCTCGATCCTATGCATATCCTCGCAGTATTAGTTGGTCTTGCCACACTCTGCAATTGGCTCGGTCGATTGCGGACGCTCGCGAATACCATGCTCATTCTATGGACAGCCCTTCTCGGTGTGACACCTCTGTGGAATTCGCTTCTGTTCGATCTTGAAACCCAAATCAAACCGGCGGCCCCAAATCAAATTTCCGGAATCATCTTACTGGGCGGAGCGATCGATGAACTGACGACCGAAGCACACGATGATGTCACTCTGAATGGTGCGGCCGAGCGCATGACGGCAACGCTCGGACTCATGCGGTTGTATCCGAATACACCAGTGATTTTTTCAGGCTTTTCCGGCCGCTTGGTTCCTGGAA
Organism: uncultured Gammaproteobacteria bacterium; assembly: GCA_913031455.1. Classification (GTDB taxonomy): domain Bacteria; phylum Pseudomonadota; class Gammaproteobacteria; order Pseudomonadales; family Litorivicinaceae; genus HIMB30. The sequence goes on along the minus strand of CAJWFL010000097.1, from coordinate 2,285 downwards.
AATTGTCAGAAAGTGACGTTGCGTTACGATTTTTTAAGGAAACCATCGGATCAACTGAGCGAATCCTTCTCGAAAACAGGTCACGAAATACCATCGAAAATGCGCGATACACCAAAGAGCTGACAACCTTCGCCGAGACAGGTCCCTGGCTTTTGGTCACTTCGGCGTCTCATATGCCACGTGCGTTTGAAATATTTTCCGACCATCAAATCGACGTCATGCCTTATCCAACCGATTTTCGCTCGAATCACTTAAATAACGGCTTTCGCTGGAACCTCGAAAAGGGCGCCGGCCAACTCAAAATCTTGATGCATGAATGGATCGGAATTACTGTTTATCGATTGACACAAAAGCCTTAGTGACTCACGGCCAACCGTGCCACTGCAGAGCCGATCGGTGCCGATACCTCAAATCGGACTGGCAACCAATGTCCTCGAATCTGCCCCAAATAGAGCGTGCGCGTAATTTCTAACTCACCAAATTTAAACAGCCCCTTCTTTGTTGAAAATCCACCGATGCGAGTCAGCGTGATATCACAGCGGCGCGCAGGGCCGTTAAAGTTCGCAGCATCATCCGATGTCAGGTTAGTCAAGCCGCCATCTTGGATCTGCAGATCGTAACGACGAACGCCATCAAAAACGCGATACGATCCTTCACAACGCTGCGTTTCATCCAAGCGACGACTAATCTCAAACACCGGTGTAAACGGATCAACCGTGTCAGCGATGGACGCCTCTGGGACCGGTGTCAATTCGTAGTCACGGGGCTTTGATCGATACAGATCAACACTGGGCTTGGATTCATTAGGCAACCACATCACCGTGATATTGCTGAGCGTATCATCCCATGTACTGCCACCATTGAGGATTTGGGTTCCATCACTGGTTCGCATGATTTCAAGCGTTGACTGAAAGTCAGAAAACCAAGCGCCTACGCCACGCGATGAAATATCAGCCGAGACACTCCGTATGTCGCCAGAATCCAATAATTCAACAGTCGCATCGGCCAAGGTCACAGGACCCCAGTCGATTTCGTACTGAAGCGGTTGCCCATCAAAGGCAACACTGGACGAGCTCAGACCAACGATCAAAAACCAGATTGTGTTCCGCATGGTGTTACCCCAACCGGTCAATCAGCGCATCAAAACGCGACTGCCAGAGATCAGATTTCTCCTGATCAAAGAATGGGGACCCAGATTCATCATACAAACGTGCAAGACCTAAGGCTGCATAACCAACGCCCTTCCGAAACGCCTCTTTGTAAAGCGTTTCCGCTCGGTACAAATCCGCATCAACGATTCCATTGCCTGTGTGGTAGACCACTGCTAGGGCAAACCAAGCCACGGGATAACCTAACGATTGCGCTTTCTGAAAGGCATCAAGCATGGCCTCCCCTTGCTCACGTTTCAGGTATCCACGACCGAGTTGCACCCAGTAACGACCATTGTCAGGATCCTGTGACAGCGCCTGACTACACGCACTAATTACGCCCAAACTATCGATGTCTGCATACGTCACAGGTGTGGCTTGGTGATCCGGATCAGCTGCGATGGAGGCGAGCCGGTCACAATCAGGACCTGAGGCTCTGGCATTCGTTGGATAGAAAACGCTAGTGAGCGTCAATAGGAGACAGAGGACCCAGAGCACTCTTACAGTAAACCAACGGCTCTCTGTCTGTCTCAGGGAGCTCGATATGCATAACTTCTCCAACAAGAATGCCATGATCACCTCCGTCATAGAGTGCATGGTGACGACACTCCAAATAGGCAAGACATCCTTGTATTTTTGGACTTCCGTTCGGGCCTTTGTCCAAAGACAGCCCTTGGGTCTTGTCCACATCCGATTTCGCGAATTGCCAGGCCAGTGGCCCTTGATCGCCGGCGAGAAAATGGATGCTGAAATAGTTGGCTTCAGTTAACGCTGAATAACATTCGGCGTCTTTGGCGGGACACATCAGCACCAATAACGGATCAAGCGATACAGAGCTGAATGCACTGGCTGTCATACCAACCACTTGGCCATCTGCAGCACAGGCTGTGGTCACCGTGATGCCGGTTGGAAAGGAACCCACAGTTTGTTTAAAAAGATCTTTAGAAACTGTCATCCACCTGCCTTTTTGGCCTGAAATCCTTTGTCTTTGAGAATAGTAAGAATGGTGTCGACGTGATCACCCTGGATCACAATCTGGCCGTTCTTGACAGAACCCCCAGTACCGATATGTTGTTTGATGGCTTTCCCCAAAGATTTCAACTCGGCGTCTCCACCAGGGACATCCCAGATGACCGT
>CAJWFL010000096.1:0-5638 GCA_913031455.1 uncultured Gammaproteobacteria bacterium | reverse complement strand
CAGCACCCATGAGTTTTGGTTGACCTGGCAGCGGGTCGGTTTCTAAATAGCCTGACACGTAACGGCAAGCCACTCCCTTCGATCGCAAGGTGGCAAGCATCAAATGTGCAAAGTCCTGACACACGCCCCGCTTCTCGGATAAAACAAGACCAACAGGTGTCTCAAGGTCACTGAAATTCTGATCGTAAACAAACTCATGAAAGATCAATTCATTGAGCGTGTTGGTGGATTCCAGAAGGCCGCGACCGGCTGTAAAAAATCCAGATGCAAATTGCTGAATCTCTGCGTTCGCTGTTGGCACATAAACACTTGGCCGGCAATAGAGCCGCGTTTTAGCTGGAATTGCCGACTGATCGTCCCACGCGATATCCCGATCCAAATCAACCCGTGTTGGTCGCACTTCAACCTCAGACTCAGCCAAAACGTTGAGCTCTGTATGGACTTCATCAATCGAAAATTGAGACACCCGGTTACCAAATAAATCTTGACGCTCGTGTACATCATCAATGAGCGGCAAAATAGTTAACCGTGCACTCAATACTTGCTGATTTAAAGTATCCCGAGGGAGCAATGTTGCATGACTGTGACACAGGCTCACGGGCTGACCGTATTGGTAACGATTTCGATGTCGCACACGATATCGCATCAACTCACCTTGACCAGTTGTTGCGGTACATCCGCGTGACTGAAGTACGCAAGCGTAATCGCTTCGCTCAAACTCGAGAGCGTCTCGATTTGTTGATCCAAAAGGTCAAATAACGGCTTTTTCGGTGACCCTTGAATCGTCATCAGATCGTCTGTCTGTGCCATCTGGAGACCCGCATGAATCCGGAAAGCAAGCTGTTGGAGCTGCGTCTTACGACCCACCAACTGCTGCACAGGCAGTCCCTGAACAAGACTCTCGAGATGTGCGGCTAAGTAACCAATTGCCCGAGGCGTCTCAACATCAAGCAACAACAGATCCAGAATCGCCGTCGGATGCAATCGAGTACGATATCGACGTCTGTAGGTCATCACGGTATCTGTCACCTCTAGAACAAATTCCCAGTGATTGATATCTTGGGGTTTCAGCGTCTGGAAGGCGTAGTTCAACAGCGTCAATGTCTTACTTGTCCGCTCCAAATGCCGGCCAATATCCATAAACCGATGAGCGAACGTCCGACTCATGGTGTCATTATTCAGACCGGAGAAGGTAGCCAACTGCATGAGGATTGAGTCCACTTGATCAAGCAAACGACCAGCATCGGCACGCTTCATCCAACCAATTCGCTCAATCATCTGCTCTAAATTGACCAGCGCACGCCACGCATCATCACTCAAATAGTCGGGTGTCGCCCGCGCATTTCGCATGATGGCCGTAATCAACTCACCCAAACCACCCGGTGCTGTCAGCGTAAACATCAGTTGATGGATTTCCGATGCAGCGTCGTCGAAATTAATGTGATCAGTCTTCAACTGCGCTCCCAAAAGCCAAAGTGCTGCTTGTTGCCGTTCGATCCGAACATCAATCGCGCCGGCCAACACTTCTTTCACCAAACGTGTCAGCCCATCGGCACGCTCCACATAACGACCGAGCCAAAACATGGCATCGGCAACCCGGCTGGGCGTCATCGACTGGTCGACTGGGCCCAGTGTCGGCGCGTCCATTTCAGCGAATATGGAGAGTTGATTGTCAGGCTCTGTCCCCATAATCCAGAGATCTTTATAGCGATCGGGTGTATTCGGGCGCAATTGTGCCCAGGACACATCATGGTTGCATGATGCGAGACCACCAGGCATGACATCGACTTTCTGATCCTCGGATTGCGCGGTGTACATGCGCAGTACTGCAAAGGATGCGGCTCGTGCAGTCCCCTCAGCAACCGGAACTTGTTCCAAGTCGATCGCCTGCCATGCCACCCAACTCGATGGATCGGCAGCAATTCGGGCTTCGAGAGTGTTTCGCTCGGCATCCGGAAGATCTCGGACAACGAAGGATTCGCCTGCGGGAAATGCGGAAGCGTGGCGAACCAAGACATTGGGCCAGAGTGATTCGAACTCCTCTCGCTCATCGGCATCGCCAAGCCAGAGCGCTGGGAGCGTTTTCAGTATCAAATCCTCACCAAGTAGCTTCTGACAAAGCCCTTCCAATCGGCCCATCCACAGTGGCGAATCGATTACACCGGAACCGGGGATATTACCCATACGAACGCCACCTCGACGCACAGCATCCATTAATCCGGGCGTACCCTGACGACTCGAACCATTGAGCTCTAAAGGATCAATGTCATCGTCAACGACCCGGCGCAACACACCAGAAACTGGACGAAGGCCACTCAAGGTTTTCAACATCAGACGGTTACCACGGACCGTTAGATCGTCTCCTTCAGCAAGTGTGAAACCCAAGTGGTTCGCTAAAAAAGCATGCTCGAAATAACTTTCAACGAACTGCCCTGGAGTCATCAAGATCGATAAATCCTGATCACGGCTATCCGAGCGTAAAAACTGTCGCAACATCCGAAAGAAGCCAGATAACCGCTTCACTGACATCTGACGCAATAAATAACCCATCACACGCGATATAATCAGTCGCCGTTCCAGTACGTAACCAAGACCCGCTGGTGCCCGTGTGCTCTGCCCCAGGACAAACCATTGGCCACGGCTATCACGACCTAAATCGTGCGCCAAGAAGCTGACCCATGGCGTTTGAGGATTCAAGCCATGTGCTTCGATGAGATATTCGGGATTAGAGAACAATAAATCTGCCGGTACTGAGCCATCGGCCAGTAAATGGCGCTCACCGTAAATATCATTCAATAATGCTTCGAAAAAACGCATCCGTTGCGAGAGACCACGAGCCAAATGTTCAAAGGTGGTCTCATTCATTAAATACGGCACCACATCGAGCTGCCCTTGACGATCTTGATGATGCTTCGACGTGTGCGCCTGATAGGTCAATCCATTTTCTTTTAAACGGCGCTCAACCTCTTCGGCCCAGCGAGCCTGCTGGTTACCCTCGTCATAGTCGAGCGCTGAAAGTAGGTTTTCCCAGGCGGCATCGATGGATTGAGTGGCTGGATCAGACATGCAAACTGGTTTCTGACAAAAGAGCTTCGAGTCTACCCTCTTGTCTCATGAACCGGTAGTCAAACAGCGGAGTGCATCGAGTCGCTCAGCGTACGCATGAACGTTAGCATTGCCCGAATTCTTGGAACCCGAGCCGTGGTTGGATGTGATACCAAGAAAAACTCACGACTGAAGCGAAGTTCTGGAAGCACAGACACTAGCCCTTCGTCATGATCCAGCAAGAATTCATGTAGGACACCGATGCCAAGTCCTGCGCGGACGGCTTCGACCTGACCAATCGGAGAATAAATAGCGAGATTCGATATCCATTCATTCGCTACTTGCTTCGCGATATTGAGCCGTTGGCTAAAGAGTAAATCCTCAACGTATCCAATCAATCGATGATTCAATAACTCGTCAATGGTCATTGGCATTCCGTGAGCGGCAACATAAGACTCGCTCGCATACAAACCTAAATCATAGGTACCCAAAAGTTCTGAATGTAATTGGCCCTCATTTGGATGCCCCACCATCACGGCAATATCTGCTTCCCGACGAGACAACGAGAACCCTAGCGTTTGCGGGACAATTTCGACATTGAGGTCCGGATGCTCACGCAGCAATGTCACCAGATTTGGGGTCAATACTTTTAACGCAAAGCCTTCAGGCGCTGCGATCCGCACTGTTCCAGAGACTAACTGACCACGGGCCTCGAAGATCGCACCAGCCGCTTCGATTTCTGCCTCAGCGCGTTCTAGATATTCAACCAAACGAGTGCCTTCGTTTGTCAATTGCATTCCTTTACTGTGCCGTATCAGCAGGCTTGTCCCCACGCGATGTTGCAGCTGGTTTAAATGACGAGACAGAGTCATGACCGACACCCTTAGGGTCTCGGCCGCACGGCCTAGCTGCCCAGCTCGCGCCACCGCGAGAAAGTATCGTGCATCTTCCCAGTTCAATTGCCTATGTTTCATCCACACAAGATACAACATATTTGTTGTATCAAAAACATAATATTTTCTATTGTATCAACATTTTTGAAGATATCTAATAGCGAAATATCAAGATTAAGAGGTGCACGATGACTGTGTTAGGTAATTTTATTGGCGGCAAGCAAGTCGCATCAAACTCGGGGCGCACCGCGACCGTTTTTAACCCAGCAACAGGTGAAAAACGCTTTGACGTCGCCCTATCATCAGCTGATGAAACACGCACTGTAATTGCGAATGCACAAGATACGTTTGTCTCGTGGAGCAAAGTAACTCCTTTAAATCGCGCACGCGTGATGTTTAAGTTTAAAGAGCTTGTTGAAAAACACGCCGATGAACTTGCAGAGCTGATCACGTCAGAGCATGGAAAAGTATTTTCTGACGCCAAGGGTGAGTTGACGCGTGGTCTCGAAGTAGTTGAGTTTGCATGTGGTATCCCTCAACTTCTGAAGGGTGAGCATAGCCTTAACGTCGGACGTGGCGTCGATAGCTACAGTCAAATGATGCCGATGGGCGTCTGTGTAGGGATCAGCCCGTTCAACTTTCCAGCCATGGTGCCAATGTGGATGTTCCCGGTAGCCATCGCATGCGGAAACACTTTCGTGATGAAGCCTTCTGAGAAGGATCCATCAACGCCACTACGTTTAGCCGAACTTCTGAAAGAAGCCGGTCTTCCAGACGGTGTATTTAACATCGTTAACGGCGATAAAGAATCTGTCGACGTACTCCTCACAGATGAACGTACCCAGGCGGTCAGCTTCGTTGGCTCAACACCAATCGCTGAGTATATCTACTCAACCGCGAGTGCGCATGGCAAGCGTGTGCAAGCGCTCGGTGGTGCAAAGAATCATATGGTGATCATGCCTGATGCGGATCCTGATCAAGTCGTCAGTTCGCTGATGGGTGCGGCTTATGGTTCGGCAGGCGAACGCTGCATGGCGATCTCGGTCGCTGTTTGCGTCGGTGACGAGGTCGCTGACAAGCTAATCAATGACCTCAACACTGAGATCGCTGGAATGAAAGTCGGTGCAGGCATGAACTCCGTCGAGCCCCATATGGGCCCACTGGTCACGCGTGAGCACGCAGACAAGGTACTCGGCTACATCAATCAGGGCATTTCTGAAGGCGCCACACTCATCGTCGATGGCAGGGATTTTGTTGTCACGGGCAATGAAAATGGGTATTTCGTCGGTCCAACACTGTTTGACCACGTCAAACCCGGTATGCGCATCTATGACGAAGAGATCTTTGGCCCTGTCCTGTCTGTCGTTCGCGTGAGAAGCTACGAAGAAGCAGTGCAACTGATCAATGATCACGAATACGGTAACGGCACAGCCATCTTCACCCGCGATGGTGACACGGCGCGTCAGTTCACGGAAACCGTCCAAGTAGGCATGATTGGCGTCAATGTACCGATCCCTGTCCCGATGGCATTCCATAGCTTCGGTGGCTGGAAACGGAGTTTGTTTGGACCGCTGCACATGCACGGACCAGACGGGGTTCGCTTCTACACACGGATGAAAACCATCACTGCACGCTGGCCAACTGGCCTTCGTGCAGGTGCTGAATTCTCAATGCCTACGATGAAGTAAATAAAAGGCGGG
>CAJWFL010000095.1:0-5650 GCA_913031455.1 uncultured Gammaproteobacteria bacterium | reverse complement strand
GAATCACGGATCGCGCGTGCGAGATCGCTCATCGCGCATTCGGTGTCTTTGACGAAAATTGATGGCAATGTCGTTGTTGGCTTTGATACCAGTGCTGCAGACGCGCCACTTTCAGCTGCATTATCAATAAAATCATGGCCGTCACGCTCGGCCACTAAAGCAACAAATAAATCCCCTTCAGTCACCTTTCGGCTATCGATTGCCAATCCAGAGATCACCGGATTTCCCTCAGCAGTTCCATCGACAACAGACGCGAGATCACTCAATGCACTAGGAAGCATGCTGCACCTCCAAGTTCATCAAGCCGAATAATCTCGCCACCTCTGCGCGGTCGGAGTAGACCGCTGTCGTTTGCCCGATGGTCTGGGTATTTTCATGACCTTTACCAGCAAGCAATACCCAATCATCGGTGGCCGCATTTTCAACCACAAATCGAATGGCTTGCGCTCGATCCAGTTCCTCTAGAACCGGCGCTTTTGTCATGCCTGATCGAATCTCGTCAATAATCTTTTGGGGCGACTCAGACCGAGGATTATCCGAAGTCAAAACAACATGATCCGACCCTTCTGATGCCACACGACCCATCAACGGTCGCTTCCCGACATCCCGATCGCCGCCACAACCAAATACTGACCAGACCTCGCCGTCACAATGGTTCTGGCACGTTTTAATGGCATTCTCAAGGGCGTCAGGTGTGTGCGCGTAATCGATCACAACGGTTGCAAAGTTTGGCACCCTGAACCACTCCATTCGCCCGGGGGCTGCCTGTAATTTTGGAATGAGTGTCAGTACTTTCTCGATATCTTCAGGGAATAATGTGGTGATCGCGGCAATCGCAGCCATCATGTTCGATGCGTTAAAGGCACCCAGCAAACTCGTCTTCAGTTCATAACCAACGCCATTGATCGATACGTGGATCGTTGATCCGTGAGCGACGGGCTGAATCGCCTGTATATCGATATGCTCCGCACCGTATCCATAGGTGGTGACAGTTGCAGGTCGGGCATGTTCCGCCAGCGTGCGACAAAAGGCGTCGTCAACGTTGAAGACCACCGCCTGTAAATCGAAATCGCGGAACAAGCGCGCCTTCGCTTCGCCGTAGGCCACCATTGTTTGGTGATAATCCAAGTGGTCGCGCGTGAGATTCGTCATCAGGCCGACGGTGAAAGGAATACCATCCACACGACCCTGATCCAGTGCGTGCGATGACACTTCCATCGCAACAAAGTTCACTCCTTTGTCACGAAGTGCAGCAAATATTGAAGCGAGCGTGATCGCATCTGGCGTCGTTCGGTCTGACTCAATGATCTTTTCCGCATCAACCGAGACACCCAGTGTTCCAATTCGCGCCGCCTTCAGACCGAGTTGGTCGGCCAGTTGCGCAATGAAGTGAACGGTTGTCGTTTTTCCATTAGTTCCGGTCACTCCGACCACACGCATCCCTGAGCATGGGTTTCCATAGAATGCATGCGCGATACGTCCAATCTGACGTCTCAATCCAGAGATATGCAATGCTGGAATCATATTGGGAACTGGCTTATCCCAATCATCATAGATCACTGCCGATGCGCCAGATGCGATTGCAGCGTCAATGTAATCCATTCCATGCCCAACCGAGCCCTGAATGGCCACAAAAAGTGTTCCGTCGACCACTTGGCGTGAATCAAGAGTAAGCCCTGCAACCTCCACACCTGAAGCTCGGTGATCTTCAAGACCGATCGTTGCGAGCAAGCGATTTAAACGCATTAGCGTTCCCTCCCCGCGAGCATCGACTGATCGAGTTTGTCGGGTGCAATGTCGTAAATTCGCATCACATCATCCATGACATCAGCAAATACAGGGGCTGCAACCTGCCCGCCGTAGTATTGTTGTGATCTTGGATCGTCGACGGAGATCGCCATTACAAACCGAGGATCGGCAATTGGTGCGAGACCGACGAAACTCGAAATATACTGACGGCTTGCGTAGGATCCGTTGGCGTATTTCATCGTTGTTCCAGTTTTTCCACCAACGTGATACATGGGAATCTGGGCTCGTCGCGCTGTACCACCTTCCTCGGTCACCGCTTGCAGCATCGGCAATACTTGCTTCACTGTCTCTTCTTTGAAGATCCGAGTCGGCTTCGGTGTCACACCCTCAGCCAATAAGGTCAATGGCTGCAAAATGCCTCCATTGGCAAACACGCTGTAGGCTTGAGCCAACTGGATCGTTGTAATATTTAAGTTATAGCCGTATGACAGCGCTGCACGATCAAGATCTCGCCAGGTCGCATTACTCGGCAGAAAACCCTCTTCCTCACCAGGAAATCCAGTTGCAGTTGGTTGCCCAAGTCCCAATAACGCTAGACGATCTCTCAATGCAGAGGGTTCCATCATCATCGCAATTTTGGTGGTGCCCACATTGGATGACTTAGCAATCACTGTAATGACATCAATCTCGCCGTAATTACTCATGTCGGCAATGACATGCCCTTGCACCTTAAGCCGGCCCGGGGATGTATCGATCAATGTGCCTGACTCAACCAAACCCAGATCGAGCGCAGTCGCAACTGTAAACGGCTTAATTGGGGAGCCTGGCTCCATCAAGTCAGTCACCGGACGATTTCGGATTCGTTCCGGTGTTCGAGTCGACATATCATTTGGATTGAATGCGGGTTGTGCTGCCAAAGCCAGCACTTCACCGTTCCAAGCATCCACCAGAACCGCACTACCACCGGCAGCCTCTGCTCGCGCAACGGCCTCCTTCAGCGCACGATAGGTCAGATACTGAAGGCGTAAGTCGATTGAGAGTCGAAGGTCGCGACCTTGTTGAACCTCCTGACCTGCGCTGACGTATCGAACAACGTTGGCACGACGATTTTTGAGCACATGACGCAGACCATCCTGACCCGATAGCCAGTTGTTGTATGAGAGCTCGAGGCCTTCTTGGCCTTGATCTTCAATATTGGTGAATCCAACGAGGTGAGATGCGACCTCTCCGGCAGGATAAAATCGACGAAACTGTCGAACGACTTCGACACCCTCAAGCTTCAGATCTTCGATCTGATTTGCGCGCTCCGGTGTCACATAACGAGACAAATACAGAAAAGGAGAGGGACTTCGAGCAACCCGATCACGCAGCCTTTCAGGGTCTGCACGCAGCAATGGCGCAAGCTTTTCGGGCCACGCAGAGTCTGCCAGTTTTTTCGGTCTTACAGCGATTGCGGCGACTGGTGTCGAGATCGCTAAAGGCTGCGCAAAACGATCGGTAATCATGCCACGATATGCTGGAATTTTTTGATAGCGAATCGTGATCTCATCACTGATATCGCGCAGATGTTGTGTTTCAAAGACATGCAGCCAGACAAGACGGCCACAGACCGTTGTCACTAACACCCCGAGAATGGTTCCGACAAACCACAATCTCCAGCGACTTGATGCCAGACGAATTTGCGTAGTCATTATGGACGCTCCATCATCATGACATTATCGCGAGCTGGCGAGCTCAGTGATAGGCGATCACGAGCCATTGCATCGATACGCATGTCAGCCGACACCGCGCCACGCTCGAGCATCAATCGCCCCCATTCAATCGTGAGGCGATTGCGTTCAGCGCGGAGGTCCTGTAACGCCGAGTACATCTGACGCGTTTGATATGCAGTTTCGATGACATAAATCGAAGTCACGAGAACACTGATCGTCAGTAAAATCGACAGCCAAATATCTGATCGATGGAACCACTGCATCAGGCTGCCTCCGTCCGTTCAGCGATTCGAAGCACTGCGCTTCGTGCTCGCGGATTCAGGCGAAGTTCATCAGGGCTTGCTTTTATCGCTTTGCCAACCAGCTTCAATTTGGGTTGTGCAACACTGTCAGGCAGAGGCATCCGCGGATCACCCTTCGGTGGACGCGATGCGTCACGCAAAGCCCGCTTCACTAACCGATCTTCCAGAGAATGGAAGGAAATCACAGCCAATCGCCCACCAACCTCAAGACGATTCATCGCCGCTTCGAGGCCTTGCTCGACCTCTGTCAACTCACCGTTGATGTGCAAACGAATCCCCTGAAAGGATCGGGTTGCAGGATGTTTGTTCTGATCTTTTTTTGGTTGCGCGCTGGTCACGATTTGACTGAGCTGAGTGGTCGTTACGATTGGGGTGAGTTCACGTGCTTCAACGATTGCTCTCGCAATTCTTCGCGAAAATCGCTCTTCCCCAAACACCCAAAGCACATGTGCAATCTCATCGGAATCAGCACGTGCAATCCAGTCGGCTGCTGATTCGCCTGAGGTCGGATCCATACGCATATCCAAGGGGCCATCTGCCTGAAAGCTAAAACCACGCCCAGCCTCATCAAGCTGAGGAGACGACACACCAAGATCCATCAAGATCCCGTGGACTCGAGTGACTGCGAGAGAATCAAGCGCCGTCTCAAGTTCCGAGAAAGCCGTATGCACAATCTCAAATCGCGGATCCTCTTGAGCAAGGTTCCGAGCGACAGCGACAGCCGATGGGTCACGATCAAATCCGATTAATCGACCGCTCGCGCCCAGCTCAGCCAAAATGGCGCGTGAGTGGCCTCCTCGGCCAAATGTGCAATCGAGATACAACCCGTCATGCTGAATACAGAGGGCAGTCAGCGCTTCGTGAAGTAGCACTGGTATGTGACTCATCGCACCCTCCCTTAAAGCGACAAATTGATCAGTTCAACAGAGGCATCGTCATCAACTGTTTCGCTAAGGTATGTCTCTGTCATCGAAGTCCAGCGCGTCTCACTCCAGATTTCGAACTTCTGACCCTGACCGACCAGAATCAATAGTTTATCGAGTTCTGCGTGGTCTCGATGCATCGCAGGGAGGAGAAGACGATTAGCTGCATCAAGATCGAGTTCGGTGGCGTAACCCACCATCAGGTGCTGAAGGCGCCGCGCCTGACGGCTGGTCGAGTTCGGGAGCGCATTGACCTGGGATTCAATCGCTTCCCAGTCGGCTAGCGGGTACAGCAAAAGACAGCGATCGAACGGATGCACCGTGAGAACCATATGGCCATCACAACGGTCGGTCACGCGATCCCGGTATTTAGCCGGTAACGCCACGCGCCCTTTTGCATCGAGATTGATCGGGTTGATCCCGCGAAACACTGCCCTCTCCTTGGTCAATTCTGGGTCAGAACACGGTAATTACCCACAACTCACCACTTTTTCCCACATTAGAACTCTATTAACCCACCTAGAGACAGTCAAATCATCTGCGCGCCATTGCTCTGAGACATTGAAAATTGATATTCAAAGAAAGATTTAAAATATTAAAAAATATAAGAAAATTAATTTGATCAGCAATTAAAAAAACGTACAAAAATTCAGTGCTCTGAATTGTGGGGCAAAGTGGAGAAAATTGAGTTAGCCGATAAGCCGGGTTCTGTCGTGGACAATCATTCATCTAGGCAAAGCGTCACCGCTATGCTCAAGCAACCTACCCGAATCCAACGCGAGGCACGCCGAACGGATTCCTATTTGGTCTTGCTCCAGGTGGGGTTTACCTTGCCATCACGTGTTACCACTGATGCGGTGCGCTCTTACCGCACCCTTTCACCCTTACCGACAGTGTCGGCGGTCTGCTCTCTGCTGCACTTTCCGTAGGCTCACGCCCCCCAGGGATTACCTGGCACCTTGCC
>CAJWFL010000094.1:0-5719 GCA_913031455.1 uncultured Gammaproteobacteria bacterium | reverse complement strand
GCCAGAAAAAACCAAATCAGCATCAGCAATACTGTCATTCGACTCTGTTTCAACGCCAGGTTCACTCGGATGGTTCACGTCATTAGTTAAAGATGCTGATGCGATTTGATACCCAGCATCCGTCATCGATATCGGCACAGTGGTTGGATAAAGGTCACCATCGGTCACCTCGTCGGTCAAGACTTTCACAACTTCAGTGTATGTCTGGCCCTGATAAACAGTATCGACGTAAACCATGGTACTAATGGCATCGACAAATCCATCCACTACCGATGTCATTTGCCCATCGGTAATTTGGGCATTTGGATCAGGCTGCACCTCACCACTCTCAATCAATGGAGTAAGGACTTCGTCGGCGTAGTTGACGATTTCAGCTAAAACAACCGGCGCCGCAAATGATGTACCAAAGTTCGACGTCTCATTCCAACTTGAATTGTGGGTATAACCATCCGCATAGATATCAACTGCCATGTAGTCGGTTGGGTTGACCGCTAAGCTGTAATCGTTTAAATCAACGTTCCAGGCGCCAACATTGATGACATTGGGAATTTCATTTCCCCAGGCGCGGAAGATATCCGGGGAAGTGACGTTTGGTGAGGCTTGAACTACGAAGGTACCATCACTCAGTAGCGTAGACACGGCCGCCGAAGCATTGGGATCAGTTGTGGCAAAGGAAGCATTTAAGCCGACAATTAGATATTCATCGTTAGCCGAGTAAAAATCGTTGAAAGCCTCAGCAACAACGTCATAGATTCCAAAACTGCCATCTGACATGGTCCAGAGGTCATCGAAACCAGACCAACTCCCATTACCAGCATCCGTATCAATGCAAATAACCTCGACACAGTTTGGATCATCAAGCTGGCTGAAAAATGCGTTAAGTACCCAATCGCCATGCATCGGCGTTGTTTCCAACGACGGTGAAACCGGATTCAGTTCAAGATAATTTTCTTGATAAACGTAGTCCTCGTACTGGTAGAGTCCATAAGAGCTATCATAGCCATTCCAGGAAGGACCTATTGTGGTGTAGTCCACTAGCGTCGGTGCATCGGCATAGCGTTGCACATTGACCCAGTCGTACGACATCACACCATTATTCGTTGTGGAGTCTACATCACCGAGATCGTATGCATACGAATAGGGATTTCCTGCGATAGGGTCATAATTGTTGAACCAGTCGTAGTAATAACTGTCGTTGTAGGACACTAAGTCCCAGGTTGCGTAGTCATACACTGTTGCGTTGGAGAAGTCATACGACCTCCAAGTGAAATCATCAACAATGACTGCTACGTATTTGACAGCCATCAAAACTACCTCTCAACGCTGTGCACCATAGTACCATTTTTTTCCAAATTGATCACACTTCAACTCAATACCGTTGCGGCCATTTCACCTAGGGCAAGGGATAACTAAGTCATACAGAGATTCGATCACGTAACCATTGCCTAGCCATCTGGTATCGCAAGCTCGATACCCGCTCAATCCGCGTCATGAGTTTCAGGATTTGCCCCCGTCCGAATCGGCCCATAAATCGAAGAGCGACTGAGTCCTGTGACGGCGACCATATCCTAGATGTGTAGTTTCGGTTCTATGTTGTTCACTCCCTCAGAACACACGTTACCAGTTGTCTAAATACTGGCCGCTAGGGTCTCGTAGATATGAATTCCCAGACAGCAAACAAAGAGCCGAGCGCCAATCCAACATTAACGTTGATTCCAGCCTGCGCATGTTTTCTCACCTCAGCGATTCGTTCTTTGAATTGATAAAGAAGCGCCACTGGCGGATAGGGAGGCGCCAATGTTGAGGTCACTGGGCTGTTTACATCGTAGAACTGCGCACGAATCAGACACTCACATGCGCGCTCCATCACAATCGACGCGACTAATGCGTCGGCTCTGGCAAAGGATTTTATGACTTTCTGCGAATCTTCCCCATGACGAACGCGAGCCATCGCCTGAAGAACGTCTTTGGCAAGCGCTAACCGCTCAGGGTTTGTTTGGACGGCCATGGGTTCAGCCAGCAGTGTCTCGGCGATGATCATGTCTTCGTGCGACACACCCAAGCTTTGCGCAGTCTGCTCAAGGATTTCAGGCGTTGGCATTGGTACTTTCACCATTCGCAAACGACTGACTAAGGTTGGTAGTAATTTCCCAGGAAGCGCTGTTTGGAAGACAAAAACAGTCCCTGACGGAGGCTCTTCAACCACCTTTAATAAGGCGTTACTTGAGGCCGGATTCAGACAGTCGGAGGGACGCACTAGTACCACCCGACGACCACCCATCGACGCTGTCGTGTACGCAGTATCAATTGAGTCTCGGACCGAATCCACCTTGATCATCCCAGCGGCACCTTCGGGTTCGAGAAGCACCAAATCAGGGTGTGTTTCCTGAATCCGACATGAAATACATTGACCGCAAGGTTGATGGTGTGTTGGGTTTTGGCATAACAACAAACGGACCAGTTGATCCGTCAGTTCGGATGCCATAACCCCAGGTGGGTGAACGATGCACCACGCATGCGGAGGTGCCTTGGATTGCAGTCCCTCGAGCAGAAGACTCCATGAGGAATCTAACCAGGGCGACATGATAAATTCCAACGTATCATGAGTAACGAAAACATCGATTCGGTCACCGATTCAACATCACTCGACGCATCCAACATCACCACGCGGTCAGTCTCTCGACTCGCGATTTGCTGATACATCGCTCTAACGCGTTCAAAAAATGCCAGATCTTCCGATTCAATCCGATCCAGTGCGCCGCGACGACCCGCTCTGCCGAGGCCAATCGTAACCGGCACATCAAAGATTAAAGTCAGATCTGGACGCTTTGTACCCTGAACTAGTGTTTCGAGCGTCTCAATCCAGTCGATAGATAATTCTCGACCACCACCTTGGTAGGCGTAGGTGGCATCAGTAAAGCGATCACAAATGACCCAAGTACCCGCCTCAAGCGCTGGCAGTATTTTTGTTTTGAGATGTTGAGCGCGGGCGGCAAACATGAGCAGTAATTCTGTTTTCGCAGATGGCGCATCATCAGAGTGACTGAGCAACAATTCCCGGATCGACTCGGCATAGGGCGTTCCACCCGGCTCACGGGTCTCGATATATGGCACTCGATTGGCGTCCAATAATCGGCACAACGCATCTTTTTGCGTGCTCTTACCGGCGCCTTCGATTCCCTCGAGCGTAATAAACTGGGCTTTCAGACTACTCATTGCTTCACCTGATATTTTCGAACATTGGCAACGTGGGCCTCAAGGGTACGCGAAAATACATGCCCACCACTTCCATCAGCTACAAAATACAATTCACCCGTGATTTCAGGATGTGCAACAGCCCCAATCGCATCTGGCCCAACCAAGGCAATTGGTGTCGGCGGGAGACCACTGATACGGTAGGTGTTGTAGGGTGTTTTCTCTCGAAGATGCTCTCGCGTTAAATTGCCATCAAAGCGCTCACCAAGGCCATAAATCACCGTTGGATCAGTCTGTAGTCGCATCTTCCGCTTGAGCCGTTCAAGAAATACTCCCGCGATCCGCGGTCGTTCAACAGCAAGCGCAGTCTCTTTTTCAACAATGGATGCAAGGATCAGCAATTCATATGGAGACTTTAAAATGGACTTCACCGTTGGATCAGCATGAATCCACGCAATGTCAAGCGTCTCAAGGAGGGCTTGATGAGCCCTATCGAGGAGCGCGTCTTTTGAAAAATCCTGTTGCCAAAAGTAGGTCTCGGCTAAAAAAGCACCTTCATGCGAAGGCCAGGACTCGCTGAGCCCCCCCCAGACACCGTCCGATAGCGTCAGCTCACCCCCTAACGCATCATGCGCTGACAAGCGCGCAAAAAAAGTTGACGCAGTAATCCCCTCAGGAACGGTGATCCGCTCAATAATCGCATCACCACGATTAATTTTCTCCAGCGCAGAGAGTACAGTCGCGTGGTGAGCAAATGCATATTTCCCATGTTGAACGTGCGTCAATTCGGGATACAGCGAAAAAACTAATGCGCGTTCTCGTGCGGATAACGAGGGGTGTAGTGCTTTTAATACATCACTCGCGGTCGAGCCTGCTGGCACAGTCAGCATCTTCACCGCAGCGGGTTCAGAGCGAAGCGATTCAACCCAGAGCCGCCCCATCACCGCCAAACAACTGACGGCGACGAGGCCAAAAAGTCCGAGGCGGATTAAACCTGGCATTACACCCGCTTGAAGATAAGTGTTCCGTTGGTGCCGCCAAATCCAAAGCTATTGGATAAAGCGACATCAATCGTTGCTTCACGCGCCGTGTTTGGCACATAATCCAACCGGCAACCCTCACCAACTGAATCCAAATTAATCGTTGGTGGCAGCACCTGATCACGAATCGCAAGCACACTGAAACATGCCTCTAGCGCACCCGCAGCACCCAGCGCGTGACCAGTCATTGACTTCGTCGAACTGACAGCAACTTTCGATGCATGGGCACCCATCAAACATTCAACAGCCTGCGATTCGGCAACATCGCCAAGCGGAGTCGATGTTCCGTGGGCGTTCACATAATCCACCTGATCCGCAGATAAACCGGCATCTTTGAGTGCATTGGCCATCGCTCCACGCGCACCACGACCGTCTTCAGCAGGGGCCGTCATATGATACGCATCGTCACTCATACCAAAGCCAACCAACTCGCAGATAATGTTGGCGCCACGCGCTTTGGCTGACTCATAGTCTTCGAGAACCATAGTTGCTGCTCCGTCAGCCAGCACAAAGCCATCACGATCTTTATCCCATGGACGGCTCGCAGCCTGTGGATCGTCGTTGCGTGTCGACAAGGCACGTGCGGCAGAAAATCCTGCGATTCCAAGTTGTGTTGACGCTTTTTCTGCACCACCTGCTATCACAATATCCGCGTCACCATACGCAATCATCCGTGCACCAAAACCCAAGCAGTGCGTGGAAGTGGTACAGGCTGTCGTAATCGCGATATTGGGACCTTGGAATCCATATTTGATGGCAAGATTTCCGGCGATCATATTGATAATCGAACCTGGGACAAAAAACGGAGAGACCTTGCGTGGCCCACGCTTATTGAGGAGCAGGGTGGTATTTTCAATGAGTGTCAATCCACCAATACCGGAACCAATGAAAACACCGACCCGTGTTGGATCAAACGTTGATTCCATCAATCCCGACTGCTCAACCGCTTGAATTGCACTGACCATACCGTATTGGATGAACGGATCCATTTTCCGGGCGTCTTTGATCGACATGTAGTGCTCTAAATCGAACTCGGGAACCAAACCTGCGAATTTAGTTGGATAGTCTGTGGTGTCGAATTCGGTAATCGAAGAAATCCCACTCTGCCCATCTAGAATGGCCTTCCATGACTCTTCACCTGTGGTGCCACAAGGACTCAACATGCCCAATCCCGTGACCACAACGCGCCGCTTTGACATAGTTTCTCTCTCAATGACCCACACAAAAAAGCCGCGCAGAACGCGGCTTTTCAGTATTCATATGTCGATGACAATCCGAATTACAGATTTGCTTCGATGTATGCAATTGCTTGCTGAACCGTAGTAATTTTTTCAGCTTCTTCATCAGGAATCTCAGTTTCGAATTCCTCTTCCAAAGCCATCACCAACTCAACTGTATCCAGTGAATCAGCACCTAGGTCATTAACAAATGAAGATTCGGTGGTGACTTCTTCTTCCTTGACGCCAAGTTGTTCACAAACAATT
>CAJWFL010000093.1:0-5763 GCA_913031455.1 uncultured Gammaproteobacteria bacterium | reverse complement strand
AGCGCGTGCATCTTTCGAGTTTCTGTCTCTCGAGGCTCAATGAATCGCAGAGGCTCAGGAATTGGCACCTGATAAATCAAAATTTGACCCGATGACAGCGGCGTTTCAGGAATCCGATGCCTGGTTTGAATCAGCGTCGCTTCTTCAGTAATTTCTGTGGTTTTAACCGATGCTGTCTTAGCAAAGAATTTGCGGATACTGACGGCATTGGTTGTATCGTCAGCGCCTTGATCAATGACTTTGAGACAGTCATCTTCGCCGATTACAGAGGCGGTCACCTGAATACCGCCTGTACCCCATCCGTAGGGAAGCGGCATTTCGCGACCACCAAATGGGACTTGAAGTCCAGGCACTGCAACTGCCTTTAAAAGACCACGTCGAATCATGCGCTTGGTTTGCTCATCCAGATAAGCAAAGTTATAGCTCTCCGCATCAAGCGTCATCGCGCACCTTCTGTTCCTTACGAAGTCTGCGAATCAACTCCAATTCACTTTGAAAATCGACGTAATGCGGTAATTTTAGGTGGGACACAAAACCCCAAGCCTCGACGTTGTCACAATGCGATAAGACGAATTCCTCGTCTTGCGCCGGCGATTCAACTTCCTCATCAAATTCGCGTGTTCTAAGCGCGCGATCAACCAGAGCCATCGACATCGCCTTCCGCTCAGACAAACCAATTTGCAACCCATAGCCTCGGGTAAATGTTGGCGGAACGTCTTTAGACCCCTCAAACTGGTTGATCATTTCGCATTCGGTCATTAGCAGTTCACCAACAGGGACGCTGTAACCAAGTTCTTCGATCGGGAATTCAAGAGTGACGACCCCAGAACGAATTTCACCAGCGAATGGATGGTTCCGTCCGTAACCACGCTGCGTCGAATAGGCAAGCGCCAACAAATAGCCTTCGTCACCTCGTGCCAGCGCTTGCAGCCGTGTTGGACGGTCTGTCGGAATATCCAACGGTTCACGTGTGATATCACCAGTCAGCTCATCCCCTTCAGGAGGAAGCTCGACCAGCGCATCGTTTTCGAGAATCATTAACACGCGCGTCACGTCATCCAACGCATCGCTGTCTTTTTCAAAAGCATGCGCATGCGCATGCTCCTCGAGCGGTTCGTCTTGTGGCTCTCGATCCATTTCAGTAACCGCTAACGAAAAATCGAGGAGTCGATGCGTGTAGTCGTGTGTAGGCCCCAATAATTGACCGCCAGGAACATCTTTAAAAACAGCTGATATCCGCCGCAAAATTCGCATTTGACAGGTTTCAAGCGGCACCGTTTCGCCATGCCTCGGCAGGGTGGTCCGATATGCACGCAGTAAAAATATTGCCTCGATCATGTCGCCCTGCGCTTGCTTAATCGCAAGAGCTGCCAACTCAGGATCAAACAATGAGCCTTCATTCATGACGCGATCGACTGCTAGACTCATTTGGTTTTGAATTTGTTTGAGCGTTAACTCAGCTACCTCAGGATCGCCACGACGCATCTCCGCCAACAGGGCATGCGCCTCTCGAATAGCTCGCTCTCCACCTTTGACAGCAACGTACATTAGTCAGTCCTCACTATTAAACGCGTTGACCGAGGAAGACCTGCCACCGAGTGCTCACCAACCAAAAACACGTCAAATCCCAGAGGATACTTTTGGTTATTTTGAATCAGGCGACACACCAACGATTTGGACAATTTGACTTTCAGCTCCTGTGGATTCTCAAATCCCGGGCCTTCAGCAAGTACATCAGTCGAAGCATTTGAAGTGAGAATGAGAACGCTTGTTGCTGTGTCTGGTCTTTCGTGTGTTCCTATGGAGACTCGATCCAGCACTGATTCCGCATTTAGATCATCAGAATGTAAGACAACCCAATCTGCTTTCTCAGGTTCTTCCATAATCTGCACACCTGTATGGAAAACCAAATTCGCCCGCATCGATTCGTTCATATCCGGCCAGTAGACGGTGACATCGTGATCGAGCAGTGTTAAAACCATTGCCCATAGCCCCATGCCTGTTCCCTCTGGCGCGGTCACTTCAGGAAGCGAGAGCGGTCTTAACGGTTCAGCCAGCGCAGTTAATGCACAACGAAATGTTTGTTGCATCAGGTGGGTTTGACGGACCGGGGCTTCGATAATGTTCGCGATCATTAGGACTCTCCTCGGACCATCGTTAAGAAATCGACACGGGTTTCTTCGACAGCCTCCGATTCCATCGCATCAATTTCGGCAACGTCTTCTTTCCAGGCGTTGAGTCGGACTAAAGCCGCTTCAGCCGAATCATTCCGCTGTAGTGCAAGGTCGAACAGTGCGATCGCTTTGGCTTGTTGCTTATTTCGGCCAATGATATGCCCATAGCCAAGTAACCCCTGATCATCTCTCAAGACACACTTCGTCAGACTGACTTCACCCAGGTGAAATGGACGCCCAGTGCTGTGAATGCGTCCATTGATCATAAGGAGACCCACTTCAGGACCTTTCAGTATGACCACACTGAAATCGAACTCATTGGAGGCCGCGATGACTTCACTCGCTGGAACGCTAACGAGTGTCGCCAACCAATCGCGCCTTGCTTCTTGGAGCTCATCCTCTTTAGAAAATCGCGAGACCATCATGCGAACTCACGATTCGCTAATGACTTCAAAAGCTCCCTGAAATCAGATAGCTGAAGCGACAGATCCAGATCAGCTTCTTTGGCTTGATCATCCCAACGTCTGAGTTGAATCGCCTCTTTTGCGAAGGGTACATTAAGGAACTGACGCTGCGCATCGGCCGACATTGGGCCACCTTGAAGATCCAAACTGTGCTTCGAAGCAGGGCTCAACGTGTTATAGTAGTTTGGATCATTACCTGTCAAGAAGCGCTTTGCTATGACATGCAGACGCACGGGCTCAGTCACCTCTTTTGGAAACCACCGAGCCAAAAATTCTGCACCCGTCACCTCATGTTCAAGGTCTTCGCCAGGGTTCTTCGACCCGATGCTGTGATCCAACATGTGACCAATATCATGAAGAAGCGCTGCCGCGATAAGGGCCGACGAGGAACCCTCTTGAGATGCCAACATCGCACACTGCAATGCGTGCTGTCGTTGGGTAACGAATTCACCGTATTTTTTTTCGCCGTGCTTGGCAAAACATTGTTCAATCGCTGTGAACATGAGTATTAAACGCCCGCTAATATTGAATCGATGTGACGGGACATTAGCGTTTAATTATGACAGTTTAGTGATGTTTACATGGCACTGTATGACGTCACCGATTCAATGCGTCACTCGATTGAGAAAAGCCTCGAACGCTCCTGTTAAAGGCAATCACGTTAGATCGGATTCGGCACCAATTTTTCGCTCCAACGATTGCCTGAATCGCACTGCGAATACTGCATCAATGACTCGTAGTGCGCTTTTTTACGCTCGGCAACATCAACCTCGTAGATTAAGGCTTCCAAATAGAGGGGGTCGTGGGAGAAATCTTCTTGTCGTTTCTCGGCTGCCCAGTTTAAAAAGCCCTCTTGTTGACGGCTCGATAACGCCAGATAGGCGCACAAATCTCCCTTGGTCATCATTGGCTCAGGTTCTGCAACGACTTGAGAGGTTGAGATGAGCGATCCGAGGACACCAATTACTAGTATCTTTTTCATCATGCTTACCTCTTTAATTCGCACAATGTGCATATTACAATTAAAGTTCTTTGATTGCAAATTGTGCGTGTTTGGAGTGTCGTCTGTGGAACAACAGAGTCCCGCTCGTTATGCTCGCGCCTAATGTGGAAAGGATGGAAAGTCGATGCCGGCTCAATACGATCTGATTGGCCAACAGTACTCAACCGGCCGCAAAAGCGATCCGCGGATCGATGCTTTGATTCACGCTCAGTTTAAACAAGCAACCTCGGTACTCAACGTCGGTGCCGGAACAGGATCATATGAGCCAGTGAGCCTCTCGGGAGTCTCGGTTGAACCGTCGACAATCATGATCCGGCAACGCGCGTCAGACCGCTTCCCAGTCGTACAAGGGCAGGCCGAGTATCTTCCATGTCCCAACCAAAGTTTTGATGCAGTGATGGGGGTGATGACCATGCATCACTGGTCCGATGTCACACAAGGACTCAGAGAATTAAAATGAGTCACAAGAAGTACTGTTGTACTAATGACACACGATCCAAGCCACGATGGATTTTGGCTCGATCAATACCTTCCCGACCGACGATTTTTGGACCAGCACGAAGTGCCTTCGATTCGATCAATCACCAAAATATTAGGGGCCTCTAAAGTCCTTCCCGTACCGATTCCGTTTGATTGTCATGACGGCTTCTACGGTGCCTACTGGCGACGACCACAGGCATACCTTGATCCGAACGTGCGACGCAACATTTCACTATTTGCGAGACTTCGGGATACAGCGGGCGCTATGAAACGACTCAGTAATGACTTATCAACCGGACTCTGGCATCAGCAATTCGGTCACTATGAGAAGCTCACATTTCTGGATTTAGGCTATTGCCTTCTCGTCTGCCGGCTTGCTTAAAAAACGACTCATACGTCATCAATTTTTCATACGTTCGACACACCTTTGTAACCCAACCAGGAATACCCTTCCTGCGCTTAAAGGGAGAACATCTGTGTTAGAAGTTAAGAATCTTGTCAAACGCTTCGGAACCAATTTGGCACTCAACGACGTCTCGTTTTCAACAGATAGAGCTGAAGTTATCGGGGTCATCGGACGGTCAGGCGCTGGTAAATCAACGCTTCTCAGGACAATCAACCGACTCAATAAAGCGACGTCGGGAGAAGTATTAGTTGACGGCCGCAACGTTCTGAAACTCAAAGGTAACGAAAAACTTCGCTGGCAGAAAGATTGCGCCATGATTTTTCAACAGTTCAATCTAGTGAACCGTTTAGACGTCATCACCAATGTGATTTTAGGCTCGCTGAATACCCAACCTCCACTGAAAGCAATGCTCAAACTCTTCTCAGATGAAGATCGTGCATTTGCACTCCAATTGCTTGACCGTTTTGGAATGATCGATACCGCTTTGCAACGGGCAGAAACTTTGTCCGGTGGACAGCAACAGCGTGTCGCAATCTGTCGCGCAATGATGCAGCAACCAACGATCATTTTGGCTGATGAACCAATCGCATCGCTCGATCCTCTGAATGCACGACTCGTGATGGAAGCGCTTCATCGAATTAACCGAGAAGAAAACATCTTGGTCGTCTGCAATCTTCACACTCTCGATACGGCTCGGAATTATTGCGACCGTGTCATCGGTATGCGAATGGGCGAAATCGTTTTTGATGGTCCATCAAGTGACCTAACAGATGAGATGGCTAGAGAAATTTATGGTGCCGAGGCCGACGAAGCGTTCGAGCCTGGTGTCACCTCAACGTCTTTGGGGGGAACCCCAATGCTGGCTGAAGCATAAGCATCAGCTGGAATAACACATGGAAAAGCACACGGAGCAACATCACATGTCTACTTTGAAAAAGACCCTCGTTGGTCTCATGGCAGCTGCAACAACGTCTGTTGTGTTGGCAGCCGCTCACGGTAACGCGCCAGAAGCTGGCACAGTCAAATATACCGGTCCAACTATGGATCTCAGCAAGCACCAGCCTGAATTTCGCATCGGCTTTTTGGGTGACGAGGCAGCGCAAGACGTTCTCACTCGAAACTCTTGTCTGAAGCCATACATCGAAGCAGCCTACGGAGTCCCAGCCAAGCTCTTCACCTTTGAAGATTACGCCGGCAACATGCAGGCAATGCTCGGCGGCAACCTTGACTACACGT
>CAJWFL010000092.1:0-5837 GCA_913031455.1 uncultured Gammaproteobacteria bacterium | reverse complement strand
TTATTTAGGTCTCCAGGACAAAGGCGCAGATCATCTGATGTTTGAAGCCGGCTTGATGCTGGATCTCACGCCTTACGAAGGCCGATCAATGAAGCCTTTATTTCTTGGACTTTGGCCGCAGACATTTTTAGTAGTTGGCGGAATTTACCGTGAGGCTTTCGCTTTATGGCGAAAAGGTCTCACATACCACCCACACCCTTAAGGATAGATATGACGCAAACAACGACAGAACTAAAGTCTTTAATCGTCCGAGAGTCAAAGGATCTGACAATCGCCCAAAAGCTCGCACGCAGAGGGTTACTCCGAGCGTTTTCAAAAGCGCGTTATGGCCGTCTCACCATCGCTGATGGAGAAGATACGTTTGCTTTCGAAGGCACTGAGTCAGGCCCTGAAGCCCACATTACTATTTTGGATCCACAAGCCTGGGCCGACGTTGCATTTCGGGGGTCGGTTGGCAGTGGTGAAGCCTACATGGGAGGGTATTGGGTCACTAGCTCCCTCGATCAGGTGATTCGCTTCTTTGTGGCCAACAGTCACCTCACTGATCAACTGGAACATGGCTTAACTCGCGTATTCCGCGCAGTCCTTGCGACAGCACATTGGCTCAATAAAAATACAGTGAAAGGCTCGAAAAAAAATATCGAAGCACACTACGACCTTGGCAACCAACTGTTTGAGACCTTTCTTGATTCAACCTTGATGTATTCATCCGCGCTGTTTGCTGACGGCACCACTGATCTTCGTGATGCGTCAATTGAAAAGCTTGATCACATTTGCCGAAAGTTACAGCTCTCATCAACCGATCATGTGCTTGAAATAGGGACTGGCTGGGGTGGTTTTGCGATCCATGCTGCTGAGAATTATGGTTGCCAGGTGACCACGACCACAATTTCTGAAGAGCAGTATGAACATGCCGTCCAGTTAATTCGAGAACGTGGTCTCAGCGATCAAATCACAGTCCTCAAAAAGGACTATCGGGATTTGACCGGGCAATATGACAAACTCGTATCGATCGAAATGATTGAAGCAGTTGGGCATCATTTTCTTGATACCTATGTCAATACGCTCTCTCAACGACTCAAGCCAGATGGCCTTGCACTGATTCAAGCAATTACAATTGTTGAGCAGCGGTACCAAATCGCTGTTAATAGCGTTGATTTTATTAAACGCTACATTTTCCCAGGCGGATTTATTCCATCGATTGGGAGCATTATGCAATCGGTTGGTCGAGCATCAGACCTGAGACTGCTTCACCTTGAAGATTTTGCAAGCCACTACGCAAGAACACTTGCGGCATGGCGAAAGCGCTTCACAAAAGAAAAGGATCGCATTCTAAGGCTTGGATACGACGAGCGGTTTTGCCGGATGTGGGAATTCTATCTTGCATACTGCGAGGGAGGTTTTCATGAACGGCAATTGGGTCTGGCACAGCTCATCCTCGCGAAGCCCAAAGCGCGGCAAGAAGCACCAGTGATTCCACTCAGCCTCGCCTAATGTGGGCAACCATTCGAAATCTTGGTGTATTCCAAGCTTTATGGTTTCTATTGGTTCTGGGTGGCGACGCTTACGCCGTATTTGCTCTTGGATGGTTTCTGTTTCACTACGTGAGCTATAGCGAACCCCAAGAAAAGCGTCTGCTTCTGATTTATGCCGTGCTCGGGATTTTGATGGATAGTAGTTTAACGGCATTCGGTGTCTATCAATTTAGCAATGACGCATGGCCGATACCACTGTGGCTTCTCGCGCTGTGGTTGATTTTCCCAACGACGCTGTCACATGGTTTGCGCTGGTGCTGGTCAGGAAAGCTTTGGATATTAATCGCTAGCGCTTTCGGAGCCGCTCTGACCTATGTCGGCGGTGCAACTCTTGGTGATCTCCAATTTCCGTTTGGAAAACCGGTCACCGTGATGACTTTGACCGCTTGCTGGGCTCTGTATTTCGGGCTTATTCGTGTGATGACTTTACAGAAATCTTAAACAGGACGTGCGGCGGCTTGCGGTCGAAATCTGCATCA
This sequence comes from uncultured Gammaproteobacteria bacterium, assembly GCA_913031455.1. Lineage (GTDB taxonomy): Bacteria > Pseudomonadota > Gammaproteobacteria > Pseudomonadales > Litorivicinaceae > HIMB30. Next base: position 3,823 of record CAJWFL010000092.1, on the reverse strand, counting down.
ATGCTTTTGCGAGTGATATCGTCGACTGAATAACGATCCGAAACAGCGTCATCTAGCGAGAAATTTTTGAAGTTATTCGAAAAATAGATCACCCCACCAGGAGTAAGCCAATTGGCGCACGCATCAATGAGAGCGTGATGATCGCGTTGGATATCAAGTGTTCGCTCAGTGCTCTTGGTATTCGAAAACGTTGGTGGGTCAAGCAAAATCAGATCAAAGTTTGCTTGCGGATCGTCCAGCAACCAATCCAGAACGTTGGCGCGAATAAATTGATAATATTTTGGGTTGAGTCCGTTTTTCTCAAAATTACGATGAGCCCAGGTCAAATAGGTTTTCGACATGTCAATACTTGTCACAACTCGTGCAAACCCTTTAGCCGCAGCAATACTCAGGGCCCCGGTGTAACAAAATAAATTGAGCACGCGTTTGCCTCGGCAAGATTCAAGAAGTTGCCGTCTTAACGGACGATGGTCAAGAAACAAACCCACGTCGGTATAAGTGGTCAGATTCACTTCAAATTGCATTCCATTTTCAACGACGTCAACATAGAGCGGCTCGGCACGCTTCTCATATTGTGAGTTACCCAATTGCCGAAAGCGTTCTTTATAGACGGCATGCTTGATCGAGATGCCCAAATGCTTCGGAACCCAATGTCGGATCAACTGCCGCCGATGATTGGCTTTTTTTGGGTCGACTGTTTTTGGTGGTCGATATTCCTGAATATGTAAATAATCAGCGAATTGATCAATGACCACATTATATTCCGGTAAATCAGAATCATAGATTCGGTAGCAGTTGATTTCATTACTTTTCAATAGTTTAGAACGTGATTTGAGATTTTTTGAAAGGCGGTTGAGTAAAGGTACGATCTCTTCGGGAGGATCAGTCTCTTGCTGACGATCAACCGCTTGGGGCTGCAGCCCGAGGCGGAACTTGGCGATATTGAGCCGAAGTCCTCCTGCTTGCATTTCCCATTTCTTATCTGCGCGTAATCCGAGCGCTTGAATCAATTCCTTTTCAGAGGTCAATAGACCGAGCTGGGCATTCTGGAATGCCTTACATCGGTCTCCAAGCGTCCGGTATAGACTCGCCAGATCGTCATTTCGACCCAATCGGGTACCATAAGGAGGATTAGCTAGAATCCAAACTGTTTCTGAATTCGTGACTTGAGCCATGGCTGGTGACAACGATTCGATTTCGCTGACCTCAACAGAAATTCGCTCAGACAGTCCTGCACGCTCGATATTGGCGCGTGCACGGTCGACCGCCTCAGCATTCATATCAAATCCCAAAAAACGTGTCGGGGTTTGTATTTCGTTCAATCGTGCTGTAGCAACTAAATCAGTCCAAGAAATCGATTCTAATCCAGTCCAACGAGATAACTGATTTGAGAGCCGCTGTCTTTGTGGTGCGATCTGATTCAAGCGCATACAGGCCTCAATCAGGATCGTTCCACTACCACAGCAAGGATCGATGATCACAGATGGCGAATGCCGGTCAATCCTCAATCGTGCCAACATGACTTGGGCAAGTGTTTCCCGTAATGGTGCCTCGCCCCCTTCGGTTCTGTAACCACGCTGATTGAGTGGGGCACAGTTTAAATTGATCCCAATATCAACCTGACCACGCCCAAATCGGATCGCAAGACGCACCGCGGGATCTTCCGTGTCATAGTCTGGTCGTGGGCGCTTGGCTAAAGTGGCTTGATCGCGAATTGCATCCATCACTAATTGACCGGCGAAGCGCGTATCTTTTAACCAGCCAACTTTGCCTGTGATATCTACCCGAATACTCGTTCCGGCGTGGAGATGTGTATTCCAGTCAATCGTTCTCAGCAATTCTCGAAATTGGTCAGCTGTAATTGCCTCTCCGCGTTCCAACAACCAGACAACACGGTCTCCGACTCGCGTCGTCAAAAGCACTCGATATGCATCATGAAGCGAACCGGTCGCAGTGACCCAACCGAGCTGGCGACCCTTAACTTCAAGGCCGAGTGCCTGAATCTCGTCAGCAACTAAATCATCAGTGGCAAGAAGAGTTCCAATTGCGAAAACACCTGTGCTATTTTCGATCTCGTGGTTCATTAGCGATCACAAGTGGCAACCAAAGATAAGGGGTCGGTTTTAGACGCCGACTCCGAGGAGATCACAGTTAATGAAAACGATAAAACGTAGCTTAATTGACCGTTTCTATAATCGCGGCTATCGCGCTGGTATTGGTGGCAAATCAAGGGAACTTTGCCCTGCCGGCGCCGGTTCGGGTCGCGATGCCTGGCTCTCAGGTTGGCGAGATGGTCGAGCCGCTTCTTGGGACGGCCTAACCGGCGTGTCCGGGATTCATTGTGACCCGCAAATCGCTTCGTAACGATGCAATGTGCCACGTCCTCACAAGGGACGTGGTTGAGGCGCTCATTTCTCATCGCGTCATCCGAATCGCATCACGGACTAAGACCGGACCTCGATAAATCAACCCGGTATACAACTGAACAAGTTGAGCTCCGAGTTCTAATCGTCGTTTCGCATCCTCTCCAGACATCACGCCCCCCACTGAAATCACGGGGAGTGTGGCCTCAAGCGCATCGATTGCAATTCTCAGACAATGCTCAGCTTTGGTGGTCAATGGTGCCCCAGACAAACCCCCAGATTCCTCCCGGAAATCGCTTCTCAGTCCCTCTCGGCTCAGGGTAGTATTGGTTAAAATCACGCCGTCCGCTTGAGTCCGTTTGAGCGCCTCGAGCACTTGAACCAAGTCTTGGTTCTCGAAGTCAGGCGCGAGTTTGACAAATACAGGTAAGTAGTGGCCTCTTCGATTGTATAGATCCGTCCGTGCCTCCAGAACGGGTACCACCACATCTAAAATTTTTCTGGCTTCAGCTAAATCACGAAGCCCGGGCGTATTGGGACTCGACACATTGATCGTGATGTAGTCGCACACCGTCGCAGCCTTTTGAATACAGGTGACATAGTCAAGATGCGCATCTTCGTTTGGCGTTTCTTTATTCTTTCCAATATTCACACCGATAATTCCCTGATAGGGATGACCCCGGAGTCGCTCAACAAGCGCGTCGACGCCGTGATTGTTAAAACCAAAGCGATTGATCAGACCGGCATCTTCCTCAAGTCGAAACACGCGTGGCTTGGGATTACCAGGTTGAGGCCGCGGGGTCACTGTGCCAACTTCAAGATGACCAAAGCCAAGACGAGAAAAACCAGAGACAGCCACCCCATCTTTATCAAGACCTGCCGCCAATCCAATTGCATTCTTGAATTGCAATCCTGCGATTTCACAATGCCGACCTTCCTCAGGAACTGAAGGTCCCAGGCATTGACCAAGCGCTTTTAGGGAATTGATCGTCAGATCGTGCGCCGACTCTGGATTTATCCGAAATAGTGCAGGTTTGATTAGTGAGTACACAACAATTCCCCGATTGAAAGGCTCGCTATGGTATCGAACCTTCAGATAGAGGGCCACGACATCCGGTCAAGTAAGCGTTGTTTGCTCATCACCCAAGTGAAAGGAATCTTTTGAGACGAGCGACCAATATGTTCTGAGACGCGGATCTTCGATCACGCCCTCTCCTGTCAACAATGCACCATCAGAGACGCGTGGATAGATCTGATCTGCAAGTTTGATTTGACTCGCCGATAGACGTCTGACGATATGACGCCGGTTCAAGTCTTTTGGATGAGGAATTCCAGCCGCTCCCAGCAACTCGGCAACTGCCTCGAGAGTATGCTTATGAAAATTTCGTACGCGTTCAGCACGCGACGGAATATCAATGGCTCGATACCGCTGAGGATCCATGGTTGTAATTCCTGTCGGA
>CAJWFL010000091.1:0-5884 GCA_913031455.1 uncultured Gammaproteobacteria bacterium | reverse complement strand
GCCTTCATCAATACCTGCATATCGACCTGGGCCCACGGAATCTGGATATCTCCCCGCAGGCGATCATGCACGATACAATCGCCCTCCGTCGGGATTCGCATGCGAATAACGTGCGCTTGGCCCCCAGCTAACCGCTGAGAGACCTCATCTGCGGTTAACCGTGCGCAACGCCCGTCATAACGGGGTGTTTGTTTTGCCGCCATCTGCTCAGCTCGCATCGTATCGAGCTCTTCCGCCGAGCAAAAACAATGAAACGCATGTCCTGCATCAACCAGCGATTGACAGTGGGCCTCATAATGTTCTCGACGTTCACTTTGTCGATATGGGCCAAACCCACCACCGACATCGGGGCCTTCGTCCCAATCAAGCCCAGTCCAACGCAGTGCATCCAAGATGGCCTGTTCAGACTCTGCTGTTGACCGCTTTTGATCAGTGTCTTCTATTCGCAGGACAAATTGCCCACTGTGTTGCTTGGCAAATGCGTAGTTAAAGAGCGCGACATAGGCAGTCCCAACATGAGGGTCACCCGTCGGAGAGGGTGCGATACGAGTACGAACAGTCATTAGATCCTCCAGCAAGCGCGGAAGTATAACGCCAGCCGGAGACTTTGAGGATCAGATTGTGATTTGCTCGAGGCGTCCACCACCGTTCAAGAACGCCTCAACCCATTTTGGTTTGCGTCCGCGACCGGTCCACGTGTTCTCTGCGTTACTTGGGTCGCGGTATTTCGGAGCCACAGGTCCCCGCTTTTTCGCAATCTTTTTTCTTGCCACTGATCGCTTGGTAGACGAAATCCCTTTGAGCTCGGTCGCGGTCAACCCGCATTCGGCTGCTATTAGCTTGATCTTTTTAAGCCCTTCTTCCTGGGCCTTTGATCGTCTCTTTTGGATTTCACGATTTACTTTTTTTTGAATAACTTCCAATTCATTTAGGGACAGGCTTGCTAGTTTCATGGAACCTCGTTTTTATGATCTCGACAAAAATTCGTCTGCTACGGACTTAACAAGAGTTAAATCAAACCGAAACATAATAATCACAAACGATAGATTATATTTAACTAATTGAAAAGGGAGCCTATTTAAATACAGAAAATAAAAAAATGTAGATATTAAAAGTAATTACTGATTAGTTTTTTAAAAATACAATAGAACGTTAGCCATTGCTGTTATTTTTTCTTAACCTTGCACTATGCAATTTAATTCTTTCCGATTCTCAACAGCGCCAATGATGGAGTGGACTGATCGTCACTGGCGCGTATTTGCACGCTCGTTGACGCGAAAGGCGCTGCTCTACACTGAAATGATCACGGCGCAGGCCCTGATTCATGGTGACTTAGAAAGACTCACAGAGTACTCGCCTGTTGAATACCCCCTCGCACTTCAAATTGGAGGATCCAATCCAAATGAACTATATCAAGCGACCAATCGCGTGAAAAATATGGGGTTTTACGAAATCAATTTGAATCTAGGCTGCCCCTCAGATCGTGTTCAAGCAGGATGTTTTGGTGCGGCTTTAATGGCCGATCCCAAACGTGTATCAGACTGTTTAATTGCGATGCGTGATGCCAGTGGATCAAACGGTCCAAAAATCACAGCCAAGATACGGCTTGGAATCGATGATCAAAATCCTGAACACTCGCTGCCACGATTTGTGAGTATGCTGAATGATTCAAAAATTAATCATGTGATTATTCACGCGCGTAAAGCCATTTTAGGTGGACTGTCTCCTAAACAAAATCGGGAAATACCGCCATTGAATTACGAGTTAGTCCATCAAATAAAAAAACAGTTTCCTGACATGGAGATTGTTTTAAATGGTGGATTAAAAACAATCGAAGAATGTCAGGCTGAACTTGGTTCACTTGATGGTGTAATGATTGGTCGCGCCGCATATCAAACGCCACAAATACTCTTGCAAGTTGATCGGCAATTTTTTCATGAAGATCCGCCAAATCGTAACGCCTTTGACGCTCTCTTGAGCTATCGCTCGTATGTGGAGAGCGTACTTGCACTGGGATTCCCTCTGAAACACCTGACAAGGCACCTGATCGGTCTGTATCATCAGGTTCCTGGCGCTCGGAACTACCGGCGCATTTTAAGCGAACGTGCACATTTACCTGGAGCTGACTGGGCTGTCATCGAAGACGCACTGGCAGCCATCCCAAACGTAGAGAACCTATGACGAGCACACTCGACCAATTAAGAAACCTCAGCGTTGTTGTTGCAGATACTGCTGATTTTCAAGCAATTGAAAAGTTCAAGCCCATTGATGCGACCACCAATCCGTCACTGATTCTCAAACAGGCACAGTCTCCTGTCACTGAGGGACTCATCTCGAAAACTCAAGAACAATTAGCGAGTGGCGTATTCCAATCGGTGAGTGAGGCTGCACTCGATTTGTCGATCCGATTCGGCTTCGAAATCGCCAAGCGGATTACCGGCTATGTCTCAACCGAAGTCGATGCCCGTTTGTCATTCAATACCGACGCTTCAATCGAACAGGCAAAGCAAATCATTGATCAGTATGCCAAGCTCGGTATTGCTAAAGAGCGAATCCTAATCAAGTTGGCGTCAACATGGGAAGGAATTCAAGCAGCGCGCGCTCTTGAAGCCCAAGGGATCGGCTGTAACTTAACACTCCTATTCTGCGAAGCGCAGGCCATTGCCGCTGCTAATGCACAGGCGACACTCATTAGCCCTTTCGTCGGCAGGATTCGTGATTGGTACATCGCGAAAGGTGAGACACCTTCATCAGTGGAAACCGACCCAGGTGTATTGTCAGTGCGCCGAATTATTGATTTATACAGCCGGCACAGCGTTAAGACCATTGTGATGGGGGCTTCATTCCGCACTGCGGATCAGGTGCTTGCGCTTGCTGGCTGCGACCGACTTACCATTTCGCCTACACTACTCCAAGAGCTCGAGGCGCGAACCGAGTCAGTCTACGCGCTTAGAAAATCCGAATCATCTGGCGAGGAGCTGCCAGAGACTGATAGCGACACGTTTTTGTTGCAAATCGCGGCTGATCCGATGGCAACCGAAAAATTAGCCGACGGCATCACGCGGTTTGTCAAAGATCAGGAAACACTCGAATCATTACTGGTCAGCTGAGGGTTCATCCAAGAACGGATCGTCTAGGAAGAGATCGACGACGATTCCATCGTTGATTTCATAACGACGGCGTTGCTCGTACGCGCTGCGTAACAGAACGTAGGGATCACCAACCGAATTTGGTTCCATCCCGAGTAACTGTGTCCGGGTTTGAATTCCATCGCCAATCAAAAGCTCTGTGGTTCCTACCTCGTCTTGCCAACTGATGGGGTTAAACGGTCGATCACCAAACTTCCCACCCAAATCCCGAAGGTTACTCGGCCCCAAAACTGGAAGCACAAGATAAGGACCGGAGCCAACACCCCAATAAGCAAGCGTTTGCCCCAAATCCTCTTTTTCTCGCTCGATACCCATGGCGCCCGCCACATCAAAAAGACCAAGCAAACCAAACGTAGTATTGAAGACAAAACGAGTCAACGAGCGTGCCGCTTTACCAGGCTTCGCTTGCAACATTGAATTCACAGCAGTGATCGGTTCGCTGAGATTATTGAAAAAATTACTGACACCTTTACGAACAGGCGCGGGCGTCACGGCCTGATATCCTTTCGCAACAGGCTTTAATATGTACCTATCGGCTTTTTGATTGAACGAGAACATCGCACGATTCCATCCTTCAAATGGATCATTTTCGGATTCAGCATGCCCGACCAAAGGCAAACACAATAGAGCGATAACACACCACATTGCGCGAATCATACGTCTCGATATTCCCTTAATGCGTTAAGTAAGCGTTTAAACGACACTTTATCTCGTGTTTTTAATGTTTGTGCAAAACAGAGTACGCGAAACTCTTCGATTTGCCACCTCAATTCAACCAATAGCGGGTCTTGCGTGCGCCAGTCAGCGGGATACGTCGGCCAGACTTGCTTCAATTCTGACTCGATCTGATGAATCTCCTGTTGCCATTGTGCGTCTAATAAAAGACGTGACTGCAACTTCTCCAAACGTATCTCGAGTGCTTTCAGATATCGATCCAGGTCAATCAATCGTTCAGGCGGCGTTTGGTTAAGAATATCTCCGCATAATTCAGTCATATGTGCTTTCATCGCAGCAATTGGGTTCAACCACGATGGCGGAATTTTTCCACCCAGACGCTGTTTTAATTGCCGTTCGCGTGTTTTTGCAGACTCAAGCGCAGTGGCGATTTTTTTCGCCTGATCAACAAGCCTTTCCCTGACACGCTGTTTTGCGGTGCCAAACGCGCCGTGATCCATGATTTCAGTACCAGTGTCCAAGCAGGCAAGAACGATCAAACGCTGAAAATGCGCCTGATCCGTCTCATCATGACAGACGGAAACAACTGCCTTTTGGTAGCTTGCATCCTTCGATTGGATGAAGCGAAACAGATCGGAGCACCGTTCAACAAGCAGTTGAGCGACCGCCGATTGATGCTGGATCGATGCATCCTTCGGATCAAAAAGGCTCTTGAGGACTACATCCCCTTCATGCAACACAAGACGCTGAAATTGCTTCATCTGAACCCCGCCAACTTGAGTCAAGGTCTCATGCTCCAAACGCAAGCCAGGCTGCCAATCGTGATATGTTTCCGCAGATTCAGTGCTCTGTAAGGTTGTAACCTGCGAAGCCAGACGCTCTTGGAGCGCGTTCAAATCGCGATCAACATCTATCACCATGCCGTCTGAATCCACAACCTCAATCCGCAATTTTAATCTCGCATCTAACTGATGATCAGCCCAAACGAGCGGATCAATCGCCAAGCCTGTCCGTTTGGTCACACAACGGGCGACAGCCTGACTCAAACTCTGTTGATCTGCCTCGATCACCGGCATGATTGTTTTGACGAAATCGGGAATTGGAACAAGTTGACGACGCACTTGTTTCGGTAGTGCACGGATCATCGCTTCAACTTTGTCTTGAATTGCACCCGGAACCGTTCTCTCAAGATGATCGGGTTTGATCTGCATCAGCGCTTCGATCGGAAGTTGAACGGTGATTCCGTCTTCATCACGGCCAGGTGCAAATTGATAGCTGGCAGGAAGCGTTAAGTGCCCTAGTACCAGTTGCTCCGGAAAATATGCCGTATCAATTTGCACATTGGGGTCGAGTTTCAAACCATCGAGCGTTAGATACAGCCGTTGCCTTTCTGAAGGACTCGATTTCTTCCACCATGCCTCAAGACTTCTCACATCAGTCACAGTGTCTGGAAAACGTGATGCAAACCACTCTGCCATATCATCGGGAGCTTTCATTAAGTCAGGCCGACGCAGCTTCGCCTCAATGTCAGTTGCTTCGGAAAAAATGGATTTGTTGTGCGTGATAAACGGTAGGCTCGTCCGTATCGCTCCGGCGATCAGGCCTTCAGTAATCAATAATTGCCTGGCATGCGCCGCATCGATGGCGGCGTAACCAACAGTTTCCTTCTCAACCAGAGCCAATCCAAACAGGCGTGTGGTTCGATAACACAAAGCACGACCTTGCTTTTTAGACCAAAAAGGCTCTGCATAGGAATATTTCAATAATCGCGGAACAGCATCGATGACCCACTTCGGATCAATTTGAGCAACCGTTCGTGCAATGACTCGATGAGTCTCAATAAGTTCTGCTGCCATAACCCACGGTGCTTTGACCTGTAAGGCAGTTTTTGGAACACGAAAATGTCGATTCCTCACACCACGATAATCGTGCTCCTCACGATGACCAATTTGACTTGCAAGCCCCGTGAGTAGGGCGGTGTGAAAACCAACACGATCCAATTCGTCCGATTGTGCTAAATGCTTTTGGCCCCTGAAGCTGAGAAGCGTCTGCCGATGAAT
>CAJWFL010000090.1:0-6148 GCA_913031455.1 uncultured Gammaproteobacteria bacterium | reverse complement strand
ATTTACGCGCAGTCACGTCGGATTGGACTTATTCAGGCCTTGGCGTTGTCGTTGATTCGATGAAGTCTGAATTGATTGTCAGTCTCACCCACATATCAGTGCAAGGAGCCGTGATCAAAGAGCAATGGGTACGTCAGGCCGGCACACCTGAGTGGAACCGAAATTCTTGATCCGGACTCACAATTAACTGTTCATCAATCCTGAGAAAGTGCTCAAGTCGAGCATCAACGCTTTCTTGATCACTATTTTCTTGCGCTAATACCAGATAATCCTGGTAATGACGTCCTTCGGAGCGGAGAAGCGATTTGTAATACCGGCCGAGTGGTGTTGGTAAATGAGGCCACAACGCCGCAAATCGTTCACAAGAACGTGCTTCAACGATTGCACCAACGATGAGTAAGTCAACTAAGCGGTCATCTTCATTCGTTCTCACAGACTCTCGCAGCGTTTTCGCGTACCTAGACGCACTTAGCGACCGGAATTCAATGCCCATCCGATCCATGAAAACCAGTACTTGCTCGTAATGCAGCATTTCTTCTCGCACCAATCGTGCCATGAGACGTTGTAGTCGAGGGAGGTGTTTGTATTTGGTTATCAAACTCATGCCGGTTGCCGCGGCCTTGTATTCGCAGTTTGCATGATCGACTAATAGTGTTGTCAGATCACCCAACGCGAAACTAACCCAAGCATCGGGTGTCGGGGCCTTGAGAAAACAACGAATCTCGTCAACGATGGCATCGGTTGATGCCACCTTGGATACGATTTTACTTGTAGTAGGCATTTTCGCGTTGACTGTGATCGGTCACGTCACGTACGCCCTTCAATTCAGGGATCCGTTCAATTAACGTTTTTTCCACGCCGTCTTTGAGTGTCATATCAACGGCGCTACAGCCCTGGCACCCGCCCCCAAACTGCAAGATCGCAATGTCATCTTCGAGTCGAATTAATCGGACGTCACCACCGTGGGCCGCCAGGCCTGGGTTGACTTCAGCGGTCAAGATTTCAACGATTTGTTGCTCCACTGGTCCATCAAATGCCACTGCAGGCTGTTTTGCTTTTGGAGCCTTGATTGTTAATTGTCCGCCCAGCTTGTCGGCCACATAATCAACCACCGCCTCGTCAAGATAAGGCAGGCTCGGTTGGTCAAGATACGCAGTGAACTGATCGCACTCAAATTGCTCATCCTCGGGCTTTTCCTCGCCTGGACGACAGTAAGCAAGACATGTCTCTGCGTACATCGTACCGGGTTGTGAAACAAAGAGCCGTACGCCAATGCCCTCGACATTTTGCTTCTCTAGCAACCCATTGAGGTAACTTTGCGCGCTGTCTGTGATCGTGATGTCTGTCATGTCTTGAGAATACCCTACATAGCCCTAATGTTTTAGTTGGGGCGCTTATTGTAATTTCTACTGAGACTAAAAAACCACTCCATGACGCACATTCCAATTGCTATTGTGGGAGCCGGTATGACCGGGCTAGCGGCCGCGCGCAAGCTTCCGCCCTCCAGTTATCAAATTTTTGAGAAAAGCCGAGGGGCTGGAGGGCGGCTTGCCTCGAAGCGGATCAAACACCAACGCGCTGATATTGGCGCTCAGTTTTTCACCGTCAGGGACCCGAGATTTAAAGCGGTCGTTGACCTTGCGCACTCAGCTGGAACGATTCAACCGTGGAAACCTCGGATGGGAACATTTCGGTCTTCGATACCGGTCGATTCACCCGACACCCAACAACGCTATGTGGGCGCGCCCTATATGAACGCACTTGGACGGTTTTTATCCCAATCAGTCACAATTGCAAGCGAGACTCGAATCGACACGATCAGACGAAATGCGTCCTGCTTTGTTCTCACAACAACAACCGGTGCCGAATACTCAGCAGAACAAGTTCTGGTGACCATACCGGTCGATCAAATGGCCGATTTATTGGCTGAGTTTGAAATCGCGCCGATTGTAAAGCAATTTACGATGGAACCAACCTGGACCACCGTCGTATCTTCCAACCATCAACTGACAACCAGCATGCATGAACCGATTGATGCTTGTTTTGGTGGAGATCACAATGTGTTCGATTTTATTTCAGTTGAGCGTAGCAAGCCCGGACGTGATTCGGACCTAATTGTCGTGCAAGCATCACCGGAGTGGTCGAAGGTCCACTTGGAGCATGATCATGATTGGATCGCTCAGACGATTGCCACGGAACTGACCAATACGTTCGATATTGAGGTGGAACCAGTTTTAACTCATCGCTGGCGATACGCGCGGCCCAAGGATCCGAAGATGACAACTCAAAAAGGCATCTATCAGGTCGATCCAGGGCTCTGGATCGCGGGCGACTATTTGGCTGGAGGACGAGTCGAAGGAGCCTATCTCGCTGGATTTGAGGCGGCCGAGCGACTTACTTAACTAAAATCCTGTGTGTCTTCCTGGCGGAACAAGGTCCGTCCCCGAGGACCACTGACGAGGCGCAAAGCAATCACTAGAAGAATCAGCATGGCCAATTCGTAACCCATGTACAGGTAGGTTGAATTCTCTTCAGCTAATCCATCAATGAGCGCGATACAGCGTGCCACAAACCAAGATGCGTTGATCATAAAGAGACCAATCAGTGATCGCTTGGTTTTCTTTTGGTCGACAATGCCAGAAGCAGATAACAGGCAAAAGGCGATGAACGAACCCGCGATCAATACTTGAAGTTCAATGATGGCCGCACGCGACGACCCGCTGATTTGTAACGCCTCAAACAGTGTTTGCGGTTGCGCGAGTGTCCAAAGCGCCAAGCCAATGAAAGTCGCGCAATTAATTACGATCAAAAAACGTCCAAAGAACATCCACTTACCCTCAAGATCAGTCGACAGAGTGGCAGACTCCATTGCGTTTGCCAACTGCCTGAGCCACACTTTCCGCATCTTGCCGGCTCGGACGATGGCAACACATTCTTTGCGGGATGCAACTGAGGAGAATCATGCAACATCGTCTGATCTGGTTCCGGGACGACCTTCGCGTCAATGACAATGCAGCCGTTAGCGCGGTCTTAAATTGCAGCGCGGATACGCGTATCTCAGCGGTATTTTTGACCGCCGACGATGAATGGGAGTCATTCGGTTATGGCAAGAATCGGTTGTATTATACCGAGCAATTGCTCAGAAGCCTGGCGATTGCGCTCGCGCAATATGGGGTACAGCTGCAAGTTATTCGGCTCCCGAATTATGACGCTCAAAGACAGTGGATCGGTGATTTCTGTCGGCAAGAGCGAGTAACTGGCCTCTACTTCAACCAAGAATATCAATGGAATGAGCGAATGCGAGACCATCAACTCGCCGCATCACTCAGTGGAGTCCATGTTCAAAGTTTTGTCGATCGTGTTCTCTTGCAGCCAGGCACTGTACTCACTGGAGATAGCCGCTACTATTCAGTGTTTAGCCCGTTTAAAAAACGATGGTTGTCGGTATACCAAGAAAACAATCATCTCCCTTACCAAATGCCCAGCGCGACTCGCTCTCAAGTAGCAACACTCCAATGGAGTAGTCTTTGCGAAGCGCCAGAATCCGATCTCTCTGCGTTCGCAACCGATGAACGGCAAATCCAAAATGATCTGAAAGAGTTTATTGACCACAGACTCACCGGTTATGATTTAAACCGCAATCAGCCCTCGATTCAGGGAACCAGTCGTGTTTCTGCCGCTCTCGCAAGGGGCCTGCTCTCTCCAAGACAATGTGTCAGAGCGGCTGAAGAAGCGCTGTCCCGCCCAATCTGGGAGTTTCCTGCCAACGCCTTTTCCTGGATCAATGAGCTCATTTGGCGTGATTTCTATCAGCACCTACTGATTGGTTTTCCTCGACTCTCGAAAAACAAAGCTTTCCGACCGGAAACCGAAGCGTTGCAGTGGCGAAACAATCCAGAGGAAATCGAGTCTTGGAAATCGGGACAGACCGGGATCCCAATTGTTGATGCGGGAATGCGGGAACTCAAACAAACCGGTTGGATGCATAATCGTGTGCGGATGGTGGTCGCGCAGTTTTTAACGAAAAATTTACTGTGTGATTGGCGCATTGGTGAAGCTCACTTTATGCGATATCTGGTGGATTCTGACCTCGGGGCCAATAATGGTGGTTGGCAGTGGAGTGCTTCCACTGGCACCGATGCTGCCCCCTATTTCCGTGTGTTTAATCCTGTGAGCCAAGGTGAGACACATGATCCTAATGGACAGTATATCTCCCGTTTCATTCCCGAATTAGCAGGCGTCCAAAAATCGAAACGACATGCACCATGGCTAGGATCCGTACCTTCTGGGTACAGGCCACCGATTGTCGACCTCAAATCATCCAGACAGCGTGCGATTGATGCATTTAAGGACCTCAAATCATGAATAGTCTGACCAAACCTCGTGTGGCCATCGTTGGTTCAGGGATTGCTGGGCTGACTGCTGCCTATCGTCTTCAAAATGACGTTGACGTCACCGTATTCGAACAAAATGACTGGATTGGCGGTCACACGCATACCGTTGATGTCACGCTAGATGGTCAAACATATGCAGTCGACACTGGTTTCATTGTTTTCAACGAATGGACCTATCCAAGATTCTTGAACTTGTTGAGCGAGCTGAACTTAGCCCATCAAGATACGGATATGAGCTTTAGTGTCATGTCCGAGACGACCGGCGTCGAATATGCAGGTACGAATTTGTCGACACTATTCGCGCAACGCCGCCGCTTACTTTCACCGAGCTACTATCGATTTCTGCGCGATATCATGCGCTTTAATCGAACGGCGATTGATGATTTAGCCAATGAGCGCATCAGCGCATCCGTCACACTTCACGATTATTTAAGTAAGTTATCGCTATGTGGCTTGTTTCACTCACATTATCTGTTGCCGATGGCGGCCGCCATTTGGTCGTCAGATCTCAAGGATGTGAATCAGATACCTGCGCTCTTTTTCATTCGATTTTTTAAAAATCATGGACTGCTATCAGTCACAGATCGTCCTCAATGGTACACACTACCTGGTGGATCACGGAGTTACATCGCGCCCTTAACCGCATCGTTTCGAGAGCGAATTCGCCTGGAGACTCCAGTCAGATCAGTTCGTAATACAAGCCAGGGAGTTGAGGTGGTAACGGCAGTGGGCGTTGAGAAGTATGACGCGATTGTTCTTGCATCACACAGTGATCAGTCGCTAGCGCTTCTCGATGAGTCAGAGCGCGCAATCAGAACATTACTTCAAGGAATCCCTTACGCGGACAACGAGGTTGTTCTTCACACTGATCGCTCACAAATGCCGGCCAATCGTCGCGCATGGGCGAGTTGGAACTACCAAATTCAAAGAAACCCGGATGGGCTCGGTGCCGTCGTCACCTATGATATGAATCGATTACAGAATCTCGATGGACCGCATCAGTTTTTCGTCACATTGAATAACACCAAGCACATCAAACCTGAGAACGTTCTTGGTCGCTGGACCTACGCGCATCCACAATTTGGACCCGATTCGCTGCAAGTGCAGAGTGGAATTGATCGGGTGAATTCAACATCACGAATCAAAATCGCAGGAGCTTGGTGCCGAAATGGCTTCCATGAGGATGGAGTGGTCTCGGGTGAAAAAGTAGCAGAAGCGATCAAAACGACGCTTGGGATTCATGTCTAAGGGTGTCGGCATGATGCACGCGTCCGGTTACGGATCAACCTGGCACGCGCGGCTTGCACCCAAAACGCATCGATTTAAATATCGATCAGCAATGCTATACCTCGACCTCGATCATCTCGATGATTTCGCTGGCAGCACACTTAGCATCAATCGCCGCGGAGCGCTGAGTTTTAGGACACAGCGTCATCTATGCGATGACCAGCATCCCAGTGGCGACGAGGCACGAACGTTTGTTCGATCACAGTTGACAATCGATGTCTCAGGCTCGGTGAAACTTCTCACGAATCCACATTGCTTCGGTATCGGGTTCAACCCTCTGTCTGTGTATTTCTTACATCAAGCAGATGGATCACCGGGAGCATTGATCTATGAGGTTTCCAATACGCCTTGGAACGAAATTCATCGGTACGTGATTCCCTACGACCAGATTGCTTCGGGTGAAGAGTATTGGTTCGATAAAATATTTCACGTTTCCCCTTTTAACCCAACAACACAGCGTTACGTTA
>CAJWFL010000089.1:0-6391 GCA_913031455.1 uncultured Gammaproteobacteria bacterium | reverse complement strand
ATCGTTTGATATGCCGCAAGATCTGACCTATCAATGAGGCCTGCGTTGAGAACAGATTCTCTGACAGAAGCGACAATCTCACCAGCAATCTGCCCATGGTAGAACGACTCGCCCCGATCGCGTTGAATCGTTTTCAACGTCTCCACAAATTGCGGGTTTTTCAATAAGTCGCCTGGTTGCAGCGGGCGACCGTTTGGAAAGAAATAATCGGATGCTTCGGTGAATTGTTGTAACCGTTTGCCACCGTAACCTTCGAGCGATTTCGAAAGCCGTGGAGACACGATGAACCCGTTCGTCGCGAGGGCAATCGCCTGCTCGAACAATGTATCCCACTCGAGTCGACCAAACCGAGCATGTGCATGATCCATCAGGGCAAGTGTTCCCGGAACACCAACCGAAAGCCCGCCAGGAACCACATCAGACCAACGACGAGGCTTTCCGTCATCACCAAGAAACAGGGTTTCGTCAGCGCGTTGCGGCGCAAACTCTCGTCCGTCGAGCGAAATCAAGGATTGCGTTTGTGCATCGTGATAGAGCAAAAACCCACCGCCGCCGATTCCAGAACTTTGGGGTTCAACCAGATTGAGTACCATTTGTACCGCCACCATGGCATCGATCGCTGTCCCTCCACGCTCGAGAATGTTCAAGCCGGCATCGACTGCTAAAGGATGAGCTGCGACCACCATCTCACGTATGGCGACAACCGAGTCTTTGGGCGTGATTGCGACAGTCTGTTCTGGCTGGATGTCGGTTTGTGCAACACTCATCGGAGCTGAACAAAGCAACACTAAAGCGAGGGACCGCACGACAACCAATCGAACAAGACCAATCTTTTGTTGGATGAATTCAAGCATCCTGATCACGACCGATCTCATCGTCATCGGCCTACCCGAGGACTGGATCAAAACGTGCAACCAGTTCTGATTCGTCTGGATCCGTCGAGGCTTCAAAAGCAACTTCGAGTGACTGTCTCGACTGCTCATTGCGGATCGCGTTTAAGAGAAAGTCCCCTTTGTTCGCAGGCTCACCCTGAATATAGATTTGCGTCACCAGCTCTCGTGAACCATCGATCACCTTCATGTGAATATGTGGCGCCCGTCCGGGGTAGGCCACAGGCTTGATGGTTTTGAATCGATAATTACCGTTGTCATCTGTCGTGGTCTGCCCATATCCCTGAAAGAAAGTATCCACACCACCACCGTCGCGAGGGTGATGATATGCACCGAACGCATCACATTGCCATATTTCGACTCGGGCGTTCTTGATCGGCGCGCCACTCTGATCCGTCACACGACCCGACAGTCGCGTGAATTGACCCGTTGCTTGGCCGTTTTTGCCATCAACAAATGTAAGATCAGCATCACTGTCGACGGGCAGTTTTTTCGGATAAAACGGTCCGAGACTCTGCCAAGGTGTGACGCGTGCACGAGCCAAGCTCGCGATTGAAAACAGTGTAAGACCTGAAAATCCTGTCAGAAAGGTCCGTCTTGATAGGCTCATCTCTAACTCCTTATCAAATCATCGTTGATCGTTCTGGAAATGACTCTCCATCATTTTTAATAGAGGCTATGTCAAAAGAAACAAACGATAGTATCAATTACTCGGCAACACCGATGAGATCAACGCGATACACAAGGCTTGTCAAGGCAGCAACTCCAGCTGATATTCCTTGGTAATACCCTATTCGACTAGAACGACTGTCAACAAATTGTGCATTTTTTATACTGCATGACACCGTAATACACACTATTCTATTAGTGTCGATTGCCCGTCGACGCAATGCTTTGGATTCGCCTTGAGCATTGCTCTTCCAATCCAGGGACATATCGGATGTGTCCTTCTTTTTGTCTGACAATACAAGAGGAAGACAGTGTGTCTGATGATCAAATTTTTTACGTCATAGCGGTCTCGCTTGCACTCACAGTGTGTTGGATCGGATCCAGTATAATTTTTGGTCCATTCTGACCCTGATATGGATCTAGCCAAACAAGCACGAGTCTTAAAACCTTATTTCTGGACGCATCAGCGCGATGATCTGAAGCTCAAATTGATTGCAGCCCTCGGATGCTTGGTGTTGGCCAAAGCCAGTAATCTTGCCACCCCTTGGTTACTCGGCTTGTTGGTTGACAAATTGAATGGCGAGGCGCTTGTTTCGACATGGATACTTGGCGCAATTGGGCTGGTTGTGGTCTACGCCATTAGTCGACTGTTGGCTTTGGTCTTCTCTGAGTTACGAGAGGTCTTATTTACCCATGTTTCGCAACATGCCATCCGTGTTTTAACGCGTCAGACTTTTGCACACCTGCATCAATTACCGCTTGATTTCCATTTGTCACGGCACACAGGGTCACTCGATCGGCTGGTCGACCGAGGCACCAAAGCGATTGATTTTCTTTTGCGATATATCGTATTTAACGTGGGTCCGACGTTAATCGAGCTGGCTTTGGTCTGTGTCATTGTCTGGAGTCTTTTCGGAGGGCTCTACGCACTGATCATTACAGCTACTGTCCTGGTCTATATCGTTTTGACGCTCAAAGTCACAAGCTGGCGATTGCGTTTTCGGCGTGAAATGAACTCTGCCGATAACCTCGTTGCTGGCCGAATGGTCGACAGTTTCGTGAATGTCGAAAATGTGCGCTTATTCACCAATGAATATTACGAGACTGAACGCCTTGATCACGGGCTGGCTGAGTATGAGCACGCAGCCAATCAGAGCAGGATGTCCCTTTTGTATCTCAATTTGAGTCAAACACTTGTTGTCTTAGTTGGGGTCACCGCAGTCCTGATCTTGGCAGCACTCAGTGTCGAAAGTGGCCTATTAACCGTTGGTGGGTTTGTCACTTTGAACACTTACATCTTACAAGCGTTCCAACCACTCAATTTCTTAGGATCAATATATCGCGAAATCAGACAATCATTGATCGATATGGAAAGCCTTTTCGATGTACTTGAAGAACCGACAGAATCTGATGCGATCAATGCAAGGACAGAGATCAAGGGGTCAACCATTACGTTTGACAATGTTCACTTCGCCTACGAGGCCGAACGCCCCATTCTTGAGGGTGTTTCATTGACAGTACAACCGAAACAGACGGTCGCCATTGTTGGAGAGACCGGTTGCGGTAAGACGACGATTGGTAAGTTATTGTTGAAAATTATCGAGCCCCACCAGGGTGTAATTCGCTTTGGCTCGAACGATCTATCACAATTACAAAGGCATGCTGTCCGTGACGCGATCGGAGTCGTACCTCAAGATACGGTTCTCTTTAACGATACACTGGGCTACAACGTCAGATACGGAAATATCGACGCCAGCGATGACGAAGTGCGTGACGCACTTAAGGCAGCCGGTATGGGAGAATTCCTTGAGCAACTCTCCGCTGGACTTGAGACAGAGGTTGGCGCAAGAGGACTGAAGTTATCTGGCGGAGAAAAGCAACGAATCGCGATTGCTCGAGTGATCCTAAAAAATCCTGATATCTTATTGCTTGATGAGGCCACTTCATCGCTCGATATCTCCACTGAACGGCAAGTCCAAAAAAACCTGGATGACCTCGCAAGTGATCGGACGACACTCGTCATTGCACATCGCCTCAGCACGATTCGAGATGCCGATTTAATTCTTGTTATGCGAGACGGCGTGATTCAGGAGTCAGGAGACTTCGAAGCCCTGATTGCGAAGAATAGACAATTTAAATCACTATGGGATCTGCAACAAATTACCAACAAAAAGCACACAAGCGATCCGACTCATCATTCGACTCATGCATACTGAGCAAATGAAAAGAACCTGACGATGATTTGTGAGCACGTCAATGTGGCACGAACTGAAGAAGATCAGCGGAGATAGCAAACCATGCGTATCGAAAATCCATCTGAGTTGAGCCAATATGCCGATGACTTGACTCAGGCGTTTCCAGACGTATTGGGATTTGCTCGTGGCCTTGATCAGACTGAAGCGGTTGCTGAAGCCATCGCCTTTCATCCAATCGTTCTCGGATTTTTTAACGGATTTGGTCGAACCATGGTCCGTGTCGCTTCGTTGAGGCTCAAACTCGATACGGAAGCACAAGCACTTGTGACCTATCGAGCGATCGCCAACATCATGAACCGATTTGGCGAAATGGAGCGGATCGAATATGCGATTCATGAGCTGACGAACGAGCCAACTGATGATTTTCTCCGTTACCAGGAACTTGGCATCCAGTATTTGCGTGCAGTATCGACGTCAGGCAATCAGGTGGTCACAGAACAGATTCTCAAGCTTGTCAATCAGCAGATCTCAATGTTGCTTGATGAACACGGCCTTCATCCCATTCCCAAGCACTAATCGTCTCAGTCTGCTGATCGGAGCGGACTCCTCTGAATCACGGCAACAACTGCAATCGGGAGCACAATGGTAATCAGAGCCACAGCAATCAATAGCAAGCCAAGTTCAGCGTAATCAGCGGCTGTTGTGACTTGTTGAGTGACTGGATCAATGATTTGCCGTGACACCTCAAAAATTTGATTAATGTACTTCGTCGCCAATGCACTCGCTGATAACGCTAAGTTGGTAAAGGATGCAAAGACTGCGAAAAAGGTCGCCTTCAACTCATCGGGCGCATTTTTCGCGATCCAAGCTAATAACGGAATCATTGAGATTTGACCCAAGGGTGATTCGAGAGCCGTATTCAGGATCGCGATAAATCGCGCATCAACCATCCCGCCTGTCAGTGCTGCGGTCCATTGATGTAACCCGTAATACATGCCAATGCTTGGCAAGAACAGACATCCACCAATCAATGACAACATAACGATAATTCGAGCAATCGAATAATGCGCGATCAGCGGCCTTAACAAAATGATACCAAGCAACGTCAAGGCCGAAGAAATCGCGGCCAAGATCGACAAAAACTGCTCGTCGAACAAAAGCACATCGATTTCAAACCAGGTCAAACCGGGCCCGGGTGAAGGTACTGCCCGAAAGACGAATATCGCAATCGCTGTACCAGCAACCATCAGCCGCGTTTCTGCACTCAAGTAGCCCAATAGTTGGCCCATTAAATAGACAATAATCGCCATGGACCCGAGGAATACAGTTTCCTGAGCAAAGGGGATATCAAAGCTGCCAACGGAGACTGAAAAAATGACAAAAAGTAAACTGCCATTCAGTACCGCCCAATTCGGACGAATCTCTGACGTCGTTTCACGATTTTGAGATTTGGCATGACGAAGGTACTTCGCCAAAATCACGCCTGCTATCGAGACACAGGGTATGGCTAGAGCGTATAAATAGATACTTGCATACACCGAGCGCTTGGCATTTTCAGTCAATGATTCAACATCGCTGAACAAAACGACATTCAGAAGCGCGACTAACAAACTTCCGCCAATCACCGCAAAGCGACCCAATGCCTGCATCGTTGTATGCATTTCTTTGATATCTGACGCTGGAAGCGGTCGACCCGATTCATCGTTTGTCGGTACCGCCTCGACGGTCATGGCGTCTGCCACGACATCCTGGAGCACATAGCCAACCGGGGCTAGGATCACACTAATGACATACCATGCCTCAACTGACATCACGGCACGCATCATCTCGGTATGCGCGATGAGACCAAACATAATGACCAAACTCGAAGTAATGACGAGCGCACCGAGGTACACAAAATACGTCTTGTGTCGCCAAAACAGGTCCACCAGATGACCGAGGGGCATCTTGAGTGCCCAGGGAAGTCCAGCCCAAAATCCAAGACCAGCCAAGAATGCGGCCGACAGACCTAAATAATCCTTGACGAAAAAGGTGCCCACGATCGCGGTCAACCCGGAAATCCCTGCTGCGAGGTACACCATTAACGGCGGGAGATAACTCCAACGGAGCGAACGCAAGAGCCCGATAAAAGCGCTGTGTAAATAGCTTTCATTTCGATTCATTGGATCGTGCTCGTCTCGTTGTCATGTTGGTCAATCCAAAGTCAGTACTGATCACTGGAACCTTGCCAAGCGCCTCACAATATACCCTAAGGCTTCGTATCGCACGTCTACCACAGACAATCAACGCGCAAATCTGAAAGCCGGCGGTCAACCCGGTGTGGATTCAACTCTCAGACGATATGGAACTTCATCAGGTTATAAAAACATATCGGGCTGAGTTGCCTCAAAATGTTGATACAGTGTCTGAAAATGCAACCAACCGATGTAGTCACTGCCGACATGTTCACGACTGTAGGCTGCTGTTTTGTCATCAAGCAGTTGCGGTTTAACGCCAGTCGATTCGACAAGCATCTGCTGCTGACAGCAACGTTCAAGAGCGATAAACCAAAACGCTGCGTCGTCAATACTGTGTTGACTGGTTGTTTAAAGACTATGGTTTTGATGAAGAATCCCGCGATGAGCGCCAATGGCTTTG
>CAJWFL010000088.1:0-6548 GCA_913031455.1 uncultured Gammaproteobacteria bacterium | reverse complement strand
GTGATCGCATTACCCAAGCCACAGCGACGGCTGGATACGGAGTTTCAGAGTCAGCAAGCAAGGTATTGCGCAACACCTACATGTTGCTTTCAATGACTTTATTCTTCAGCGCAGGAATGACTGCGTTAGCCGTCTCGACTCAAGCGCCGCCTATGCATTGGCTTCTGTCACTGGGCGGAATGATTGGTCTACTGTTCGCCCTTCAAGCGATGCGCAACAGCGTCTGGGCTCTGCCACTGGTGTTCGCATTCACCGGGTTCATGGGCTGGACTCTTGGGCCGATGATTTCTTATTACTTGCAGGCACCTGGTGGTGCATCGATTGTTGGCAACGCCCTCTTCGGCACTGCTGCGGTCTTTTTGTCGCTCTCAGCCTATGTTCTGACGACCAAAAAAGATTTTAGCTTTATGGGTGGCTTTTTGTTCACAGGTCTCATCATTGCGCTACTCGCATCAATCGGTCTGATCTTCTTCCAGGTTCCAGCCTTGAGCCTCGCACTCAGTGCGATGTTGGTGTTATTGGCTGCGGGCTATATCCTGTTTGATACAAGCCGAATCATCCATGGTGGCGAAACAAACTATGTGATGGCGACTGTTGCTCTGTATGTCGACATCTACCTGCTGTTCACAAACCTGCTCGCGCTACTGGGCGTCTTTTCTGGCGACGAGTGAAGCAGTTTGCCATCTTGTTGGCAGTGTCCCCAGATAGTGGAACACTGCCATTAAGAGCCCTTGAGACACTGAAGGCCGCGTTATCCAAAGGACACGCGGTCTTCTGCTTTTTGTACGAAAACGGAGTCCTATTTGCAGATAAGACGCGCGACGTACCACAAGGTGAGACAGACCCCTCAAACCAACTTGCAGAACTTGCCGGCCTCGCGTCATGTGATGTCGTCGCTTGCATTACAGCAGCCGAAAGACGCGGGATCCGTGAGGAATTGCTCGTTGACGGCGTTCGCCTTGGTGGACTTGGTGAATGGACTGAACAACTTCAGTTAGCTGATCGGGTCGTTCAATTTCGATGAAGTCCGTCACCCTGGTTATCCGTTCAGGACCCACCCAATCGTTAGGAACGCGCGAAATGCTCGACATGACTCTGGTGCTTGCGACCTTCGAGTGTCCTGTCTCCGTCATCTTACAAAATGCCGGTGTATTGTGGGCGTCCTTGCCGACTATGCCGGATGACAGTCCATTAGCACTGAGTGGAAAGCTCAAAAGCCTGCCGTTGTATGACATCGACAACATCTTGATCGACGAGGATAGCTGCAAAGAACGGGGTGTTCAGGCCAGTAATCATTTTCCGGGAAAACTTTGTGATCACGACCAGATACTCGATTGCCTCAATGCAAGTGACCTGGTGTTGGAGGCCTAATGATCCACCTGGTGACCTCAACGACTGCGCTTCACGACGCCATGGACTGGCTTACCCCAGATGATCTTGTAATCGTTGCCGGTGATGCGTTAAACGCGGTCCACGAGGTCGATGCGATTCCATGTCGGGTACTTGCCTTTGCCGATGATCAAGTACTATTCCCACATGTTGCGATCGATACAATCACACCGGATGAGTGGATCGATCTTCTTGAAACATCACCTTGTCGCACATGGAGCTGACATGGCGCTCCAGCTCGATGCCGATGGTTATTTAGACAATCTCAGCGACTGGAGTGAATCAGCCGCGCAGGAACTGGCAGCCCTTGAGTCAATCGATCTCAGTCCTGCGCATTGGGAATTGATTGAATTGGCCCGTCGATACTATGAAGAGTTCGACCATGCGCCAGCGATGCGTCCCTTGGTCAAGTGGATCAAGCGAGAAGTCGGTCCAGACAAAGGGAACAGCATCTATTTGCATCGCCTATTCCCAGTGAGCCCAGCCAAACAACTCGCCCGTGTGTCTGGCCTTCCAAAACCAACCAAATGCCTATAGTGTTGAGGTCAGGCGGTCTGCTTTGATGTAAGGCTTCAGCGCGTCAGGTACCGTAATCGACCCATCATCATTTTGATAGTTCTCAACGACTGCAATCAGACAACGTCCGATTGCAACACCGGAACCATTGAGCGTGTGGACAAGCTCGGGCTTGCCATTTTCGTTTCTGAACCGTGCTTGCATCCGACGTGATTGGAAATCCAAACAGTTCGAGCACGAGCTAATCTCCCGGAACTGGTCTTGGCCTGGTAACCATACCTCGAGATCGTAGGTTTTTGCTGCTGAAAATCCGAGGTCGCCACCGCATAGGTCAACCACACGGTAATGCAGATCTAAACCTTTCAAAACCGCCTCAGCATGAGCACGCAGTGCTTCAAGAGCTTCCCAGCTCTTCTCCGGATGCGTGATCCACACCAACTCAACCTTATCGAACTGATGCTGACGGAACATACCGCGTACATCTCGCCCGTACGAGCCGGCCTCGGCACGGAAACATGGCGTATGCGCGACATATTGTAGTGGCAGCGATGACGCGTCGACGATCGAGTCACGGACAAGGTTGGTCAGCGGCACTTCGGCCGTTGGAATCAAATAGCGTTCACGGCCGCCGCCATCTTCCGGAGCAATTCTGAACAAGTCATCTTTGAATTTCGGCAACTGCCCAGTTCCTTCGAGAATCGATCCATCCACCAGCAAGGGGACATAGGTCTCGGCATAACCGTGCTGTTCTGTGTGCAAATCCAACATGTATTGGATTAACGCGCGATGTAACTTGGCAAAGATGCCATGAATTGTAACAAATCGACTACCGGAAAGTTGCGCCGCGCGGTCAAAGTCGAGACCTGAAAATAACTCGCCAATCTCGATATGATCGCGAACAGCAAATCCGAATTCTGGCTTTCGCCCAACCACAGAGACTTCAATGTTATCGTCTTCACTGGTCCCTTCCGGAACACTGGCATTTGGTAGGTTCGGCGTTTCCATGAGAATTCGATCAAGCTCAGCCTGTACCTCATAAAACTGTGACTCGATCGCCGCCAACTCGTCACCGATACCTGCAATCTCAGCCTTTAATGTTTCCGCCTCTTCCTTCTTGCCATCTTTTATCAACAAACCAACAGACTTGGATCCGTCCTTCCGCTTGTTTTGCAATGATTCGGTCTCAAGCTGCAACGACCTACGCTCCGTTTCCAGTGCCTGATATGCCGATACGTCAAATACAACGCCTTTCCGCGCGAGTTGCACGACAACTGAATCGAGATCTTGACGGAGAAGTTTGGGATCAAGCATGAGAGAACATATTCCTCAGAAACCGAGTAATCGGCCAGCTAGTAAAGCAATCAATAAAGCATGTAAGCATACCAGAACACGCGCTTGGCGATAGAGCTCAGCCTTGGTCAACCACTCCTTTTCATTGACAACAACTACTGATCGCCCAACGCATAAATCACATCAGCGCCTTCAGGCGGTATGAATTTGAACAGCGCACTGGACGGCTTGCCGTATTTTACTTCCGTCAGTGAGACAAGCGATCGATTACCAAGCGCATCCTCGATCGATAAATCCAGTAATCGGGCCCCATCGAATCGCAATACGATTTGCCGGGTCACTTCATCAGTTGCTCTAGGCTCCAGAGCGTATACCGCGATCGTTCCGGTTCGTTCTTCTGTCACTTGGAAACGAGAACCCAAGACACCGAGATCACCGTTTAAGATTGCCGCTGGTGATGCTGCCATTGTGTCGTCAAGCGGTCGCACCTGAACCTGATACAGATCTTCATCAAATACCCAGAGCACCTCGCCATCAGCCACAATGACCTGCGAGAATGGTGGGTTAGTTTTCCAGTAAAAGATCGTTTCCGAGGCGATAGCAAGCGCACCGGTCATCTCGGTAATCGAGGCACCTTTTGAATCCAACGTACTTTGTTGGAAATCTGCTGAAAACGTTCGATACGGCTCCAAAAGTCTCGCGAGGCTCTCAATCGGTGAAGCAGCGGCACCAAGCGACAGCAGTAACCATCCAAACACAATCACGTAACGCATCAACGTGGCCCCGGTGCCAACACTTCACGAGACCCATTCGAGCCCATTTCACTCACAACGCCAGCCGCCTCCATCGCTTCAATCATACGAGCTGCGCGGTTGTATCCTATTTTCAGTTTCCGTTGCACCGCGGAGATGGACGCACGGCGCGTTTCCGTGACAAAAGCAACGGCTTCATCATACAACGGATCGGCTTCATCAATACCATCAAGCAGCGATCCCTGTGACTCACCATCGCCTGGAGCCTGAGCATTGAGAATGGCCTCTTCATAAGCAGGCTGACCCTGAATCTTCCAGAAATTCACAACATTATGAACCTCATGGTCATCCACAAAGGCGCCATGAACCCTCACTGGTACAGGTTTACCTGCTGGTAAATAGAGCATGTCACCATGACCCAGTAATTGCTCCGCACCACCTTGGTCCAACACAGTTCGGGAATCAATTTTTGAACTGACCTGAAAACTCATTCGGCTCGGCACGTTTGCCTTAATCAAGCCAGTGATGACATCCACTGACGGACGCTGTGTCGCGAGAATCAGGTGGATTCCTGCAGCACGCGCCTTCTGCGCAAGCCGCGCGATCAATTGATCCACTTTCTTACCCACAATCATCATCATGTCGGCAAATTCATCAATCACGACAACGATAAATGGCATCGTCTTCAGCTCAGGTGCAGCTTCGTCCGGATCAAAACCTGATGGAACAAACGTTGGATTAACGATGGGCTCTCCTCGCGCTGTATGCTCACGCAGTTTTTGGTTATACCCATCCAGATTCCGAACCCCAAGTGCGGCCATCAATTGATACCGACGTTCCATTTCGCCAACACACCAACGCAGTGAATTCGCCGCATCCTTCATATCAGTGACCACTGGAGCTAACAAATGCGGGATCCCCTCATAAATTGACAGCTCCAGCATTTTGGGATCAACCAATATTAAACGCAGATCATCGGGCCGTGCTTTATATAACATGGACAACAGCATGGCGTTCACACCCACAGACTTCCCTGAACCCGTCGTCCCCGCGACTAATAAATGTGGCATTTTTTCCAGGTTAGCGCACACCGACTGTCCAGAAATATCATGACCAAGTGCCAATGAGAGGACTGATGGATCTTGCGTGAAGGCGTCACTGCCGAGAATCTGAGACAAGCGCACCATCTCGCGATGTTGATTCGGGATCTCAATACCGACCGTGCTTTTGCCCGGGATCACCTCAACAACACGGACGCTGATAACGGCGAGGCTCCTTGCAAGATCTTTGGCAAGGTTAGTGATCCGAGAGACTTTGATACCTGGAGCAGGATCGATCTCAAAGCGCGTCACAACGGGCCCTGGATTAATTGCAACGATCTTGGCATCCACGCCAAATTCACCAAGCCGGCGGATCAGCAGATCGCCCATTTCGGTCAGCTCATCCTGAGAGAAGCCTCGATCTGAAGGTGGATCGGCCAGATCAAGTAATGACAAATCCGGCAATGACATCTGTCCAACAACCGGTTTCTTCGCCTGAGCTTTCGGTTTTGGGGAAATCGGAATAGGCTCATCATCTAGAAGCGTTTGAGCCTCATTTAAAGGCGCGATTGTGATGTTCCGCTCAACCGGGCGAGGAGCGGAGTCAGCATCGATTACCGGATCACGACGACCACCCTCCATCTGATCCAGGGCTGCGAGATCAAGATGAGGTCCTTGATTATCGGACGGCTGATCGAGGTTAATGTCTGGCATCGACGCTTCGGGGCGATAAATATCGCGTGATGCTCTCAAGCCAAGGAGCTCTGCCTCAATCTGAGCAACGTCAGCCTCTGGCGGGCGCGGTGCAACCTTGGTAAGCGTATTTCGAATCGTTTTTGGTAGGATCGCGCGGTTTATCGGCGCCAAGAGTCGCCCCAACACCGATTGACGACTTTCGATGCTTAACTGCGCAGGTCGACTCTGTCCAGTCAAGACACTCACTATTGATCGACCCAATTCGAGGACCATGGATCCAGTAGTCGCCAAAACATCTGGCCACGACAACGAGAAAACAATCGTCAGGCCAACGATACTTAACACGAGACCAGATAACGCAGCACCAGTCAGACCAAAGTCAGCGACCAGGCCCTGATTCAGCACTCCTCCTAAAATACCACCACCGGTAGTCCCGATCGGCAACCAGGTCGTGCCTGATCCAATGTGCAGACCAAGCACAATACAAAGACCCGGGATCAATAGGATCAAACCTAAGGTGCGTGCGATCCAGACGCGTCCATCTTGAGTTCCCCTGACGATCCACCGAACCACTACCATGGGGAGCCAAGCAACAGCGAATGCCGTATAGCCGAACCAAGACAACATCCAATCAGAGATAAATGCGCCGACCGGACCGATCGCATTATTCACATGAGAAATCGCTCCTTGATATGACCAACCTGGGTCTTTCACATCAAAGGATAAAAGCGCCAAAAAAATAAAAATCGACAACGAAAGGCCGAAAAGCCACGTGACTTCTCGGATTAAGCGGCGATACCAGACCTGTGGCGTGGATTCGTTCAACCGAACTCCTTGGAGGATGGACTCATGACCTTTAATCTAT
>CAJWFL010000087.1:0-6625 GCA_913031455.1 uncultured Gammaproteobacteria bacterium | reverse complement strand
AAAGTCGATATTCGATGGGTTTTGATGAACGGAATCATCCAAAAGATTATTGAATTCAGCACCGCCGGTTGCAATTTGCAGACGGTTGATACACCCAAACCCTCTGTTATCGGTGATGACAACAGTAAAATCGATCCCCATCATTACCGCAGTAGCGAGTTCCGAGTTCATCATCATATAGCTACCATCACCAACCATACAGATGACATGCCTCGACGGATCCGCCATTTTTATACCCAGGGCGCCGGCAATCTCGTAGCCCATACATGAGAAACCATATTCCATGTGGTAACTGCCTGGCACTGTCGCTTTCCAAAGCTTATGCAATTCGCCTGGCATCGTACCTGCCGCGCACATCACGACTGTATCAACTGATGATTTTCTTTGAACTGCACCAATGACTTGCATATCAGTCGGCAATGCTTGATCGCTCACTGGTGGATCCGTTAAAGGATCAACAGACTGAAACCAATCGATCTTCAATTGCTCATTTGGATCGAGAAATGTCGTGTTACCAAGTTCGACAGATAATCTTTCTAATGCGACCTTGGCATCGCTAACGAGGGGAGTGGCGTTACGCTTATGAGCATCGTACGGTGATGCATTAATGGTAACGATGGGCAAATCACCGAATAGAGACCAACTTCCCGTTGTGAAGTCTTGAAAACGAGTACCGATACCAATGACTAAATCGGCAGTCTCAAACAACTGATTGGCGCTCGTGCTGCCAGTCACACCAACAGGCCCATAATTGAGCGGATGATCCCAAGCCAATACTGACTTGCCTGCTTGAGTTTCCGTCACTGGAACATGATATTTCTCAACGAACAATCGCAGTTGCTCGGTTGCTTCACTGTAGTGCACCCCCCCACCAGCTACGATGACTGGGGACGACGCCTCTCGGATTTTTTGAGCGGCTGCCGCAAACTCTATTTCGTCGGGCTGAAGCCGACGTGTATGCCATATCCGCTCGTTAAAGAACTCCGAAGGAAACTCAAAGGATTCACTTTGTACATCCTGACAAAACGACATAGTCACAGGACCGCAATTCGTCGCATCAGTCAAAGTAGCCATCGCTCGAGGAAGCGCCGTCAACAGGTGCTCTGGACGACTAATCTTGTCAAAATATCGACTCACAGGCTTAAAGCAATCGTTTGCACTCACCGTACCGTCAGAGAAATCCTCAATTTGCTGAAGAACTGGGTCAGGAGCACGATTCCCAAACACATCGCCTGGAATAAACAGGACGGGTAAACGGTTCACATGGGCTAGAGCTGCTGCCGTCACCATGTTAGTCGCACCTGGACCAATACTTGAAGTCACTGCCATCATTTTCTTTCGGCGATTTTGCTTCGCAAACGCTATCGCTGCGTGAGCCATGCTCTGTTCGTTATGGCCGCGAAATGTGGGGAGAATATCCTTGACCTCATGTAATGCTTGACCAAGACCTGCCACATTTCCGTGTCCGAAAATTGCCCAGACCCCCTCAAAAAGCTTCTCACCGTGCTCATTTCTTTGCGCTGCTAAAAAACGCGTGAAAGCCTGAGCTGCTGTCAGTTTTATGAAATCCATCTATTCATCCCGCTGCTTGCCTGCATTTGTCCCAAATCTCGCTTAATGAAACAAAGTTATCTTTCATTCGCATCACTGCTTCTTGACTACTGATTGTGTTGGAAAGCCAAAGTGAGGCTTCTTTCGAAAATAATGTACGACCGACTGCAAACCCTTTGACCAAGTTGAATTGTGTCGCTATCTCAAACGATTGCTGAAGTTGGTCAACTGGAGCATCAAGACCGAGCACGACGATTCCTTTGACACCCACATCATTTTGATGAACAACATCACAGGTAACACGCCAACTCTCAAAATCCTCCAGGGGTTCAAGCTTCCACCAATCCGGAAAAATGCCGATGTCGTAGAGGCGCTGAATAACCTCGGCTGTCGTCGATTGTGAAACAGGTCCGCACTTTGACGGAATGATCTCGACTAACAATTCGAGGTTCTGCGCTTTAGCCTTTTTAGCCAGTGCCACAAGGGCAGACTCTTGCTGCTGCTTCAGAGCTACCTCATCCTCAGGATGATAAAAACACAACACTTTGACGATGTGATTTTTTGGCCAGGACGCAAGGCCGTCCAGTTGCGGTCCCAATTCAGGTTCGAATTTCAGTGGTCTTGAACCTGGAAGTTCGACCGGTCGACCGATCCAGTAATCACTATCCGTGGCGACCTCCAAAGCTTCAGTACCATGCTTTGAATCACACAGTATGCCCACTGTTCCGATATCACTTTCTGCGAGGTGAACGGCCTCGAGGCAAAGTTGCTTAAATTCCCCGATTCGACCATGTCCTACGTCTGCCAAATCAGCCATCGCCTCCATTTGGCTCCGGTGATCGAAAGCAAAGATGTGCAAATCCTGATTGAGAGGAGAGGACATCTGAACTGGTAAGCGGTCGTCTGAATCGTGCTTGATCATTTTTATCCTACCCCTACACCTCTATTCAGAGCTGAAAGCTGTTTTGAAGCGCTCGAGAGCATCCTCGGGATCACCGCTGGCGAAAGATTCGAGACCAATAGGACCTTCATATGCCATTGAACGAAGCGCTGTGGCGATGAAATTATAATTAATCTCACCAGACCCAGGCTCACAACGGCCAGGGTTATCGGCGACCTGAATTTCTCCAATCCAAGGGAGTGCTTTTTGACACCATCGAATCAGATCGCCATCGCCAATTTGAGTGTGATAAAGATCAAGATTAATGCGCAGTTCAGGCCGATCCACACTAGAAACCAACGTGATAACGTCGGATGTTGAGGAAAATGGACATCCCGGGTGATCTAGTAAGTTCAGATTCTCCAAGGTGAAAACAACGCCCATCGACTCTCCAAGATCGCAAATCCGATGTAGGGTATCTCTCGCCTTGAGCCACATTTCGGGAGTTGCTCGATCGCACTGAACAATGGGTATTCCGCCGTCCCCTAGACCAGTTCCATGAAGGTTCAAACGCTCCACTCCCAAACGCCGACCTACTGCCGCCGCCTCAGCCGCACTCTTTAAAAGCAAATTCGCACCGTCTTCGTCGGCCAAACGACCTTCAAGATAACCATTCATAATGGTGTAACGGGCATCCAGTTTCTCGAGCGCATCGATATCAAGCGTATCCCAGTTCCACAGGCCCACACCGAGTCCTAATTCACTGAGTCTCGAAACTCTCCAATTCATCGGTTTATCTAACCAGAGCATTTCAGCGCAAGCTGCTAATCGATAGCCAAAATCAGTATTCAAAACACCCTCCTATGACCGATTCGCTTGCCAACCGATAACGACGAGAATTTATGATGCATTGCAAATGCAAGTGATTAAATCGCTTGCCCCGTCGACGACTGAAACTCAGCTAATTCTTGACCGCCCGCCATCAGGTCCTGAAGTTCTTCGTGAGAGATATCACCTCGTTTTGCCGTTCCCAAAGTGGTACCACGATTCAACACCGTAAATCGATCTCCAACTGCCAAGGCATGCCGAACGTTATGACTGATAAAAACGACTCCGATGCCAGCAGATCTCACGCGATCTATAGTGGCCAGAACATTCGATGTTTGACGGACTCCTAGGGCCGAGGTGGGTTCATCTAGAATCAGAATCCGCGCGCCAAAATAGACTGCACGAGCAATCGCTACGGTCTGACGCTCTCCTCCGGACAAGGTTCCAACGGCCTGATCTGGTCCTCGAAGATTTATACCCATTCGACGCATTTCTTGCATCGTAATCTCATCTGCGGTCTTTACATCAAAGCGACGCAACAATCCTCTTCCGATTGTTGGTTCTCGCCCCATAAAAAAATTACGCGCCACACTCATCAGCGGAATCATGGCCAGGTCTTGAAAAACAGTTGCAATACCGGCCTGCATCGCATCTCTCGGGGAATTTAGTGTCGTTGCTTGACCATCAATCAGCATCTCACCAGTGGTCGGTTGATGGACACCGGCCATTGTCTTAATAAAAGTCGATTTCCCAGCGCCATTATCACCAAGAAGGCAATGACACTCTCCGGCTTTGATACTAAAACTCACACCCGCAAGCGCGATGATGTTTCCAAAATGCTTCTCGATTGCCTTCATTTCGACGATCGGCGGTTGGTCTTTGGTCATAGCATTGGCTTCTAACGCTGCGTTCTGCATGACTAACGCTCCCCAGTAACGCGTTTTCGGATCGCGTTATTAAACAAGACTGCGACTAGCAACATTGCGCCCAAGAAAACTTGAAACCAATCTTGGTCGAAGTCGGTGTAGGACAGGCCAATTACAACCATTCCGAAAATGATTGCACCAAAGAAAGCACCAATTGCTGACCCATACCCACCAGTTAACAAACATCCACCGATCACTGCTGCGATGATGGCCTCGAACTCTTTCATAAATCCCCGTCTCGCATCCGTCGATCCCGCATCGAGAACTGTGATGATCGCCACCAATGCTGCGCAACAGGCTGTCACCATAAAGAGAGATATCTTGACTCGATTGACAGGGACACCTGAATTTGATGCAGCATTTTTGTCCCCTCCAGCAGCAAAAATCCAATTACCAGCCGGTGTTCGCCTCAGGACATAGGTGGCAACCAAAGTCAAAATAACAAACCAAATAATTTCAACTGGAATTCCTTGTACCTTTGGTAATCCACTTTTAAACGTGTCAATCCAGCCTTTTTCCGCTAGCCAGATAAATAAGTCAGGAAAGGCTTCGCCAGAGAATACTTGGTACAACCAATTGTTTTCGGCTTCCTCTCTGATACCTCGCATTTGGGTGGAACCACCAGTAGCCGCTTTCAATCCGACGAGCGACAATCCTCGCAAGATAAATAGGAAAGCCAGTGTCACGATAAAAGAAGGCAATCCTGATCGGATGACGATGGTTCCGTTAATTGAACCGACGGCGGCTGCAAAGAGAAATGTCGCTGGGATTGCGGCCTCGAGTGGAAGTTGCCAAGTGACAACGCAGACTCCAAAGAATAATCCCGCAAAGGCCACCATTGAACCGATCGACAAGTCAAATTCGCCACCAATCATCAATAAAGCAGCGCCGATAGCCAAAATCCCGAGCTGGGATGCCGGAGTCATGAAATTCATGAATCCGGATAGGCTAAACATCGAAGAATCAGCAGTAAACGCAAAGAACACAGTCAATAGGATGACACCTGCCATTGCACCGAGTTCAGGTTTTTTAATCAGTGATGCGAATAAAGATTCCGCCTTAATCCGCTCGTCTTGCGACACGTCCGAGCCGTTTTGGTGTTCCATTTATTACTCCGTCCAAGTCATGGGTCTCAACGCGATCAATCGAACGCGCTGGGACCCAATTCAAGTCAAGTCAGATTAACGAATACCTTTAGCTGACAATTCAACCACTTGACCCGCTTTGTCGGCGATGATCAGGTTTGGACCTGAAGGAACGTTTCCGCCAGGCATCAAGCCATATTTTGCGTGTAACGCCATAAAGTTTACAGACAAATATCCCTGGAGGAATTGCTGTTGATCGATCGCAAATGCAGCGTCGCCAGCGATGATTGACTTCAAGAAACTTGCTGACAAGTCAAAAGATGCAACTGCGATTGAACGTCCAGACGCTTTTGCAGCAGCAACCGATGGCTCACCCGCCGTACTGGCACCGAGCGCCATAATAGTGTCGATTGATCCGTCAGATGCGAGTGCAGCTGCAACCTTTGATTCAATTTCACTTGGATCATTGGTTGTTGGGAGGACTTTACTCTTTCCACCAAATCCGTCGCTAAAACCTTGGCAACGCAAATCAAGCGCTACGTTACCGACTTCTTGGTTAACACAAATTGCACTCTTCCCGCCCTCTTTGGCAAGCAACTCACCAGCGGCTTTACCTGCATCGTATTCATCTTGACCGACGTGCAGTAGCGCACCAAGTCCTTTAGAGACATCTGAACCTGAGTTAATCGAGATAACAGGGATCCCTGCTGCTACTGCTCTCTTGATTGCTGGCCCCAAAGCGTCGGCATCTGGAATCGATACAATCAGTCCATCTGGCTCTTGGTTAACTGCCGCATCAATCAATTGAGACATGGCGACCATGTCGAAAGTTTCTGGAGAACGATACTCAACGTTGATGCCAGTATCTTTACCAGCTTCTTCGACACCATTTTTTACAACTGACCAGAATGGATCATTCGCCTGCCCGTGCGCAACGACTACAATGTCTGCTGCCAAAGCAATCGATGCGGCCGCCATAGAGGTCGCAACAAGCGCACTTCTCACTATATTTTTTAAATTAGTCATCATTTACCTCGTTATTTTTATTGGGAAGACTCCCATCAATTTGCCTTTGCTGTTGGCGCAAAGACACCACCTAACCACCGTCAAACGGCAAGTTAAATCTGATTCAGTATTTCTTGTAACGCCACCGGCCGATTCGACTGCAGAGAGAGTAAAGCAGCTTCACTGCAAGCCAACGCCATCACTCCATCCCTTAGACTTACAGGAACTGCATCATCATCCCTCAAGGAATTGACGAAAGCATCCCATTCGTTTTGATATGACTGCATGTAACGTTCTAGGAAAAAATACGTAGGCTTCGCGCTCGTGACACCCTGCTCTGTTGACTTTAC
>CAJWFL010000086.1:0-6687 GCA_913031455.1 uncultured Gammaproteobacteria bacterium | reverse complement strand
TCTGTTGAACGGCCATGATGATCTCCCTTCAGGATCCCTGTTCATTCTTTAACGCAGCGAGCACCTCAAATGGGCTCTTATTTTCCGAAACATCCCCGGGTTCCGGATCCGGTGTCCATCCGTTATCACACGAGTCATGCATCGGCATAATCGGTAATAACAAAACCATCTCGTCTTCAATGGCCTGTCTGAGAAAAAGTTGCCCTTCTTCTATCAGAATCGGATCCAACTCTTGGTCGAGGTTCTGCATTTCCCTTTCAGCAAAAACCAGCCCCCAGTGAATCGATCCCTCAAGCGTCACAGTGACCGGTTGCAGACAACGCTGACAGGTCATGCTCGCTTCGCACTGAAGCTCCCCAGACACTACTCGTGGGCCATATGGCTCTCTGA
The DNA here is from genome assembly GCA_913031455.1 of uncultured Gammaproteobacteria bacterium. Taxonomy (GTDB): domain Bacteria; phylum Pseudomonadota; class Gammaproteobacteria; order Pseudomonadales; family Litorivicinaceae; genus HIMB30. The sequence continues at coordinate 6,297 of CAJWFL010000086.1, read as the reverse complement.
ATCCCCGCACTGTCACCTGCCCACCAGGTAGCAAGATCGCCATCTCTGCGAACCTCTTGTAATGTTGAGGTTCTAGAGGACCAGATATCTCCTCCGTCGCATTAATGAAGCGGTTGGCGTTTACATGCTCGGGCAAGGTGTCTGAAAACATAGGCGGGGGAGTTTAGTGATGCGCAGGCCCTCTGTCAAAGACTAAAGCGCTGAAATTTAAAGATGAATCGAGAACTGATCCTAGCCAGTGAAAGCCGATACAAAAAAAAGATCCTCGATCGGCTTCGTATCGCGTTTTCAACCACGGCTCCAACAATTGACGAAACGCCGAGACCCGGTGAGTCAGCTCGCGCCCTGAGTCGTCGATTAGCGCAACGGAAAGCTGAAATAGTCGCGAACCAACATCCAAACGCCACAGTGATCAGCACAGATCAAACAGCAGAAGTCGACGGTATCATTCTCGGCAAGCCAGGCACCAATCAAAACGCCTGTGACATGCTTCAAAAGCTCTCTGGCAAAACAGTGTCTTTTTTCACCTCCGTCGGCATGATCCAGCCCAACGCATCCTGCCTGATTCACACCGAAGAAGTCATCGTGACGCTGCGCCAACTCGAAGATCACGAGATTGCACGCTATGTGAAGGCAGATATGCCACTCGATTGCGCCGGTAGTTTCAAAGTCGAAAGCCTCGGGATCAGCCTCTTCACATCCGTGAAAAGTGAAGACCCCACAGCACTCGAGGGCCTTCCTCTAATCCGACTCTGTCAGTGGTTGAGGGACCAGGAATTTGAAATCCCCTGACGACCAATCCAGGAAAATGCGCTACCAACCCCAAACCCAAACTCACGGGAGAATTGATTGAGCAAAGGCTCATCCTGAACGTAATAGACACGATCCTCTGCGCCGATCCACTCGCGAGCGACCTCGAGCGGGCCAGCCAATGAATCGACTAACCCGAGGATCAGTGCTTGCTCCCCACTCCAGACACGCCCATCGAATACATCTTCATCGCCCGGAGTCAAACGTTCACCGCGGCCCTCCTGGACACGCGCAATAAATTGTTGGTGTGTCGCATCCAGAAGACCTTGCAAATGTTTCTTGTCAGCTTCAGATTCTGGCAAAAATGGATCCAACATTGCTTTGTTCTCTCCTGCAGTCACCACACGCCGATCGACACCCAGCTTCTCCAGCAGATCGTTGAATCCAAAACCTGATGACACGACACCAATTGAACCGACGATCGATGCAGGAGCGGCGTGGATCGTATCGGCTGCTGCTGCGATGTAGTAGGCACCACTGGCTCCAATATCACCAATCACAGCATGCACTGGTTTGCCCGGATATTGTGCTTTGAGATCCACGATTGCGCGATACACATACTCCGATTGAACAGGGCTGCCACCGGGCGAATTAATCTCTAGCATTACACCTTTCGAGCCTGGCGCTTCAAAAGCTGCTTCGAGATTTTGCTGAATTTCGAACGCATTAGCGCTCTCTCCCGGCGCTATCACGCCATCAATGGGTACCACTGCGGTGTGCGATTGAGAACCCATTGCATCCACTGGAAGATTTAACTGATTCACCACGAACAGACTGATACCGATCACATACCCTAGGGTGATCGTTTTAAAGAAGATCCCCCAACGTCTCACACGACGTTGTTCGATGGTTGATTGCGCGAGCGTTCGCTCCATCACCGACCATAAACGATTCGTCTCACTTTGATTTCGAGGATCTGACGCGGGTTCACTCCCTTCAGTCCAAGGATTGTCTGCCATTCAAAACCTCTCTAATAAATCTCTGGGTCGCACCCCGACGCCACCAAAAAACCACGCATGGGATTAGGGATTGGAGCCACTACGGTCACGTGATGACCGGTTGCCCCATTAAAACCAATCGAACGGCTGTGTAAGCAAAGCCCGGTGATTCCTTTTACTCGCCATTGATGAAGCGCGTCATCGAGCTGATATTTTGGATCGCCCACCACCGCATGTTTGTAATACGCAGCGTGCACGCGTATCTGATGCGTGCGCCCTGTAACAGGTTCCGCCTCGATCAAAGTACAGCCATCGAGTTGCTCAAGCACACGAATCCGAGTATGCGACGGTTTACCGTTCTCAGTCACTTGGACAATCCGCTGTCCACCACGTTCCAATTTCTCCAATGGCGCTTCGACATCAACTAGATATTGCGGCCACTTTCCGGCAACTAAAGCCACATAACGTTTTTGTAAGGTTTTATCTTGATCACGTAATTGCTTATGCAGACGACGCAAGGCCGACGGCCTGCGTGCAACCAGCAGACAACCGCTCGTTTCACGGTCCAGTCGATGCACCAGCTCTAAAAATTTTTCATGGGGTCTCAGAAGCCGTAGCTGTTCAATCAAACCGGTTGATAAACCTGAACCCCCATGCACTGCCAAGCCAGACGGTTTGTTTAAAACCAAGACATCCTCGTCTTCGTAAACCAAGGCATCCAACAGCTTAATTTGAATGCCGCGATGAGCAACGTGTTCCTGCGGTGGTTCCAAATCCACCGGAGGAATACGAACAATATCGCCAGCAGAGAGACGTGAGTCCGGCTTGCATCGACCCTTATTAATGCGTACCTCACCAGTCCGAATCATTTTATAAATACGGCCTTTTGGGAGTCCCTTGAGCTGATTCGATAAAAAATTGTCAAGCCGCTGTCCCTCCTTGACCGCGTCAACAGTCATCCATTGGACTTTCTTTTCCACTCAGTTCCTCCATGATGCATTGCCGCAAGCACTTTGCGCTGTTATCCTCCAACCAGCTTTGGGTTGAGTCAAGACTCCCCGAAGATGAATGAGACCTCCGATTTTCCGGAGATGAAAAAACACCCGCCCGATCTTGGCGGGCCAGCAAAGCTGGGACAAACACACTTCGATGTGTCGGCAGGCGAACCTGCAGTAACAAAGAAATTTCGGGCTCCCGGTATACCGGTCGAGACCACAACAAAGTGTCTTGTCGACCGACCGTTTTATCGGTTGGGCCATGGCTAGTATAGCTAGCCCCCTAAGATCGTGGTGATTGAACCATGAAGGTTGCCACACACATGAAACGCATCTTAATCAATGCTCTACAAGCGGAAGAAATACGTGTCGCGATGGTCGACGGGCAAAAACTCTACGATCTAGATATCGAATCCTCAGACCGCGAACAAAAAAAAGGGAATATTTACCGCGCGAAAATTTCCCGAATCGAGCCGAGCCTCGAAGCTGCATTTATCGATTTCGGAAGCGAACGTCATGGTTTCTTGCCCCTGAAAGAAATTTCGCCTGAGTATTTCTACAACACACCTGCCGAAGGCGAACGTGTAAAAATCGACAAAGTTCTGAAAGAAGGCCAAGAGCTGATTATCCAGGTCGAAAAAGAGGAACGAGGAACCAAGGGAGCCGCACTCACAACCTACATTTCATTAGCTGGTCGTTATCTGGTCCTCATGCCAAATAATCCAGATGCTGGCGGTATTTCCCGCCGCATCGAGGGTGATGATCGAGCTGAGCTGCGTGACAAACTCGCCAACCTGACTATTACACTAGGCGCTGGTGTCATTATCCGCACAGCAGGTGTTGGACGAACCGTTGAAGAACTCCAGTGGGATCTCGACTACCTTGATACCGCATGGCAGGCCATTAGAAAGGCAGCCCTATCAGGCGTTGCACCATTCCTGATCTACCAGGAGTCGAATGTTATCGTTCGCGCAATTCGTGACCATCTGCGTCAAGATATTAACGAGGTATTGGTTGATAATGTCCAAGTTTTCGAAAAAGCAAAAGACCTGGTTAAGCAGGTCATGCCGTCATACGGAAACAAGGTCAAGCTGTACCAGGATGAAACACCGCTTTTCAATCGTTTCCAGGTCGAAGGGCAAATTGAATCAGCATTCCAGCGCGAAGTCCGCCTTCCATCGGGCGGTGCGATCGTTATCGATCCAACTGAAGCACTGGTTTCAATTGATATTAATTCTGCCCGTGCGACCAAGGGCGGTGATATTGAAGAGACTGCACTACACACCAACTTAGAAGCCGCAGACGAAATTGCTCGCCAGCTTTGTCTGCGCGACATGGGCGGTCTGGTCGTCATTGATTTCATCGATATGTCTGCCAACAAAAACCAAAAAGCTGTCGAAAATCGGCTCAAAGACGCCTTGAAATCAGATCGTGCACGTGTCCAGATCGGACGAATTTCACGCTTCGGTCTGCTTGAGATGAGCCGCCAACGGCTGCGGCCATCGTTGGGCGAAACCAGTGGCGTCGTCTGCCCTCGGTGTCACGGTCAAGGCAGTATTCGTGACGTGCAATCGCTCGCACTTCAAATTCTGCGACTTCTTGAGGACGAGGCCGTGAAAGAGCGGACTGGAGAAGTCCGGGTTCAGGTACCGGTTCCAGTCGGCACATTCCTCTTGAACGAAAAACGTCAGCAACTCGAATCGATTCAGCGTCGGCACAAAGTCCGTGTTCTGGTGATACCAAATCCGAACATGGAAACACCGATCTATGACATTCAGCGTCTTCGCGATGATGATCCACAAGTTGCCAGCCTCGAGCTATCGATTGATGTCCAGGCTTCGACCCCAACACCTGAGCCAGAACTGGTGCGAGCAAAACAAGCCGAAGCACGTGAACAAGCACTCGTGACCGATATTAAGCCGAAGACTCCAGCGCCAGAAAGTGCTCCCGACTCTCGCAGTACTGACGATAGTGCTCAGAATGAAGGGGTTGGACGGAAAAAGCGTCCTGAAAGCGCCCGTCGCCGTCAACATCAACCGGCACCGAAATCATTATTGTCTCGCGTCTTAGGTTTCCTATTTGATGACGCTGAGGAAGAACCATCAAATCGCCGTTCGAACCAAACCAATCGGCGTCGTAACCAACGGAATAACGAGCGTTATGTACGCACCGAGGGAGATCAGAACCAACGAGCCAAAATCAATCGTGGCCCTCAAACACAAGAAACCGAGCGCACAGCCGATGGCTTGCAGGGTGGACGTCGTCGCCGTCGACGCCGCAATAAAAATCGATCAGATCATCCGGGAGGAGTGGAGAATGGGGTTCAGACACAACAAACCCCAGCGGTCTCTCCGGAACGCGAAGCCGAGCTCAAAGCGCATGAGGAAGATCTCACTCCACGTCCAAAACGCGCTGCAAGAAAGCAACGAGGTGAAGACGCGATTGCAAGCCAAGAAGCGCAGCTTGAGGCACATGCAACGACCTCAGGTGAAACAACGATCAACGATGCACCTGTTTTGAACGAAGGCCTGATGTCTGAATCAGAAAAGCCGAAGCGCTCACGTCGTGGCCGTCGCGGATCGCGTCGCAACGATGCAGACAGCTCGAACGAAATAACAGCGGTCGACACATCGACCGAGATGACTGAGTCAGCAGTCGAAGGCAAGGTACCTGAAGCGGAGGCAACTTTGGATGCTGCAACGTCCGACGCACCGCAAGAAGATAAGCCACAACGCACCCGTAGTGGTCGTGGTCGTCCGCGTAAATCAGAGGTTGCTGCAGACGATACCGCAGTTGGATCATCGGCATCTGCCGAAAACACGACCGAAGACCAGCCAGAAAGCGCACCGGTAACAGAGGCAACAAACGAAGCAGAAGAGCCTAAAACGAAACCAGCGCGTCGTGGCCGCAAGCCAAAAGCAAAGGTCGATGACGCGCCAGCTGAAGTGACTACGGAAGAGCATAGGCAACCAGTGGCGGCGGAACCCATAACTGAACCGGCTGCCGATGCAGTCGTTGAAGAAGGACCAGACAAGCCGAAACGCGGCCGTGGGCGCGGTCGCCGCAGTGCCCCTGAGGCAGTCACTGAGAGCACAACAACGCCTTCAGTCTCTGATCTCAAAGCTCAACTGCTCGAAGATGGCGTTGATGCAGGCACAACAGCGACCACAGACGACGCTGAAAAACCCAAACGTGGCCGAGGACGCGGTCGTCCGCGCAAATCTGACACTGAAGCGCAAGCGACAGATTCAGCACCTGAGGAGACGACTGGAACGGAATAAGTCAGGCTCGGTCGAACTGACCCAGTTGCGTTGGTTCAACCGCCAGGCTCAATCCAAATGTGGCTTTGACCGAAGAACTGATCAAAGCCACCAATTCCCTCAGATCATTCGCACATCCAGTCCCATCGTTGGTCAGTACCAATGCTTGGCGATCATGCACTGAAAAACCACCCACTTGATGACCTTTAAGTCCCAGATGATCAATCATCCAACCGGCAGCTAGTTTTATTTGCGCCCCGTCTGAATAGGTTGGCATCTCTGGAAACTCGGCTT
>CAJWFL010000085.1:0-6779 GCA_913031455.1 uncultured Gammaproteobacteria bacterium | reverse complement strand
GATCCAGGCGATGATCGGCGAGCGTTCTATTTGTGTGGTACATGGTCAGTCAAGGCAGGTCATGGGCGCGGTGACAGCCGTGTTACTCGCGTCGGGAACTGCAGCACTTGAAGCGGTTTTAACAGGGCGCCCGACAGTGGCCGCTTACCGGATGAATCCATGGACCTACTGGATGGTCAGAGGCCAACTGCAAACGGAGTTCGTCACCTTGCCTAACTTCCTTGCTAAGCAGGCATTGATTCCAGAATTCATCCAAGGCGATGCATCGGTACATTCAATTATTGATGCAATAACGCCCATGCTCACCGAGGGCCCGACTGCACATTTTCTGATGGAAGCGCAGAAGATTCATGAATCCCTCAGTGGTGATGTCACTGATCATGCAGCAACCGCTATTTTGGAATACCTGTCGTGAGTGTGCTGGTTGGTGTTGATGAAGTTGGTCGCGGCCCACTTGCAGGGCCCGTGGTGACATGTGCGGTCTTATGGCCCGATTATCATGGGATTGTTGAGCTTGATGATTCGAAAAAGCTATCGGCAAAGAAGCGTGAAGCGCTGATTCCATTGATCCGTGATAAGGCACTTCAGATCAGCTTTGGACGGGCCGAAGTGGACGAAATTGATACACTGAATATCCTGCACGCAACGATGTTGGCGATGGAGCGAGCGGTCGAAGGTCTTGGTGAATTCGACGCACCGATTCGAATCGATGGTAATCGAGTGCCCGACGGACTCAAACAACGCGCACAGGCGGTGGTTGGTGGTGACGGGTTGATTGCGGCGATTTCAGCGGCTTCAATTCTTGCTAAAGTGGCACGCGACAAGGAGATGGTTGCTTTGGCTGAAATCTATCCAGGATATGGTCTGGAAGGGCATGCAGGTTATCCAACGAAGGCACACATCGAAGCGTTGGAACTGCTGGGTGTATCGCCAATCCATCGACGCTCGTTTGGTCCGGTCAAACGTATATTGGAGAAAGCATGACGCAGTTTGTTCATTTACGGACGCATTCTGAATATTCGTTGGTTGATGGGCTTTTCCGAATCAAGGAGCTTGTTGGTCAAGTTGCGCAGTATGAAATGCCAGCAGTTGCTTTGACTGATGAGTCGAATTTATTTGCCTTGGTTAAGTTTTATCGAGCCTGTCTGTCGCAAGGTGTGCAGCCGATTATTGGGGCAGATTGTTGGGTCAAAGGTGCCGATGGGTTTGGTCGCTTAACCCTGATCGCAATGAATCAGGAGGGCTACAAAAATCTGCTGGAATTATTGTCACTCGGATGGCTCAAGGGTCAGGAAGGTGACTATGCCCTACTGGAATGGGAATGGGTTGTCGAAAATTCGGCTGGACTCATCTGCTTGACCGGTGCAACCGAGGGCGAGATTGGCCGTTTGGTGGCTGCGGGGCAAATTGATAAAGCCGATGCGGTATTGGACAAATACCATGCAGTGTTTGCTGACCGATTGTATGTCGAGTTAACTCGTGTTGGATTATCTGGTGAGACAGCACTTGCCCACTATGCCGTTAAGGCAGCCGATCAACGACTGATTTCGTTGGTCGCAACAAATGTGGCTTGTTTTCAGGAGGCGGATGATTTTGAGGCGCATGAGACGCGGGTCTGTATCCATGATAGTGTGACCCTTGATGATCAACGGCGCTTGCATCGTCATACGCCTGAACAGTGGCTGAAACCTCAGGATGCAATGGCGGAACTTTTTTCTGATTTGCCAGATGCAGTCGCTAACACCGTACAAATTGCCAAACGCTGCGGTGTTGAACTAACGCTTGGTTCGTACTTCTTGCCTGAGTATCCGGTCCCTGAAGGAATGACGCTTGATGAGTTTTTCAGACAATCTTCTCATGACGGACTGAGTGATCGTTTGAAAGCAGCAGAAAGCTATGGACAAACGCTCGACGAATCAGCCTATCGGGAACGACTCGATTTCGAAGTCGACGTGATTTTGCAAATGGGATTCCCCGGCTATTTCTTAATCGTTGCTGACTTTATTCAGTGGGCCAAAGACCACGCCATTCCCGTCGGTCCGGGACGAGGATCAGGTGCCGGTTCGATTGTGGCTTGGGTACTGAAGATTACTGATCTTGATCCAATCGAACATGAGTTATTGTTTGAGCGATTTTTGAACCCAGAGCGAGTATCCATGCCTGACTTTGATGTCGATTTTTGTATGGATGGTCGGGATCGCGTGATTGATTATGTGGCTGAACGCTATGGTCGAAATGCTGTCAGTCAGATTGTCACCTTTGGTTCGATGGCAGCAAAAGCGGTGGTGCGTGATGTGACCCGTGTTCAGGGGAAACCCTATGGCCTCGGTGATCGCTTGGCGAAACTGATTCCATTTGAAGTTGGAATGACTTTGGATAAGGCATTTGAGGCTGAACCGCAACTCAAGGAACTCATCGAACACGACGATGAGGTCCGTGAAGTCTGGGACATGGCCATCAAGCTCGAAGGGCTCTTGAGGAATCGGGGTAAGCATGCCGGTGGCGTTGTGATTGCGCCCGGTAAGCTCACAGACTTCACCGCGTTATTGTCGGCTGAAGATGGCTCGAGTTTGGTGACGCAACTCGATAAAGATGATGTTGAAGCAGCGGGTCTGGTGAAGTTTGATTTCCTCGGTCTGCGAACCTTGACCATCATTGACTGGGCGCTCGGATTAATTCAAGGCACACAAGGTCAAGCGCCAGTCATTGAGCGGATACCGATGGATGATGCCAAGGTATTTCAGTTGTTGTGTCGAGGCGATACGACAGCGATATTTCAGCTCGAATCACGGGGCATGAAGGAGCTGATTCGTCGATTAAAGCCAAATTCCTTCGAGGACATAGTCGCCTTGGTCGCTCTATTTCGGCCGGGTCCGCTGCAATCGGGCATGGTGGACGACTTCATTAACCGAAAGCACGGTCGTGCCAAGGTTGAATATCTACATCCAGACCTCGAGCCAATTCTGAAAAATACATACGGCGTGATCCTGTATCAGGAGCAAGTGATGCAGATCGCTCAGGTGCTGGCCAATTATTCATTGGGTGGGGCTGATCTTTTGCGTCGGGCAATGGGTAAGAAAAAGCCCGAAGAGATGGAGAAGCAGCGCGAAATCTTTTTAAAAGGGACTGGTGATCGAGGGATCGACGGCCAACTTGCCAACTCAATCTTTGATTTGATGGAAAAATTTGCAGGTTATGGGTTCAACAAGTCGCACTCGGCTGCTTATGCCTTGGTGTCTTACCAAACTGCGTTTTTGAAAACTTATTATCCCGCAGAGTTTATGGCTGCCGTGTTGTCTTCTGATATGGATAACACGGATAAGGTCGTGCCGCTCATTGAGGAGTGTCGCCGAATGGGTCTTGTCGTGAGACCACCAGATGTCAATGCCGGTTCATTTAAATTTTCGGTCAAAGGCGGTGAAGTGATTTATGGTCTCGGAGCCATTAAAGGACTGGGTGAAGGGCCGGTTGCGCAACTGGTTGAGGCGCGCGACGCGAATGGGCCGTTTACTGATTTATTTGATTTTTGCCGTCGCGTTAGGTCGGGCAAAGTCAATCGTCGAGCACTTGAGGCTTTAATTCGAGCAGGTGCATTTGACTCCCTCAAGGAACAACGCTGGATTCTGATGTCATCACTTGAAGACGCGGTTGGACAGGCTGATCAGGAGGCGCGTAACGAGGCGGTTGGCATGGATGACATGTTCGGGCTTAGTGGTGGAGCTGAATCGCAGTCGGGCAGCGATCCCTATCAGCATCGCCGCACAGCTGCGCGTTGGAGTGAGCGCGATGTTCTGCGTGGCGAGAAAGACACGCTGGGTCTATATCTGACAGGACACCCAATTGATTGGTATGCCGACGATCTGCAAGGACTTGGTGCTCAAGCACTAGAGAACTTGGAGCGAACCAAAGAGTCGGTTCGAGTTGCAGGTCTTGTGGTGAGTCTTCATGTGATTCGTAATAAGCGCGGAGAGTCTTTTGGTATTGTGACGCTGGATGATCGAACGGCGCGCATGGATGTCACGGTTTTCGCTGATTTATTTGCAGACTGTCGCGAAAAATTGGCTGATGATTCGCTCGTGGTCGTCGAGGGGGATGTCAGTTTTGATGAATTCACGAATGGATTGAAAATGCGAGCGAATCGGGTCGACACGCTCGAGAATGCACGTAAGCAGTCCGCTTCTGGGCTCAAAATTCATCTGGAAACTCAGGCGCCTGAGTTTGTGGAAACACTGCTGTCGACAATACGGCCACATTTGGGCGGTGAGTGTCCGGTCGTTATCGCGTACAATAGCGATCGGGTGCGAGGTGAAGTGGTGCTCGGTGAAAATTATCAAGTACACCCCGAAGATTCGTTATTATTGGAATTACAAGCGTTACTCGGGCAAGACCGGGTCAGGCTTGAATTTTCTGCAAGGACACCGCAACACGCATGAATCCAAATTATCTTGATTTTGAACAGCCTATTGAGGACCTTGATTCGAAGATTGACGAGTTGAGACATCTATCAACTGAATCTGGAATCAATATCGCCGAAGAAGTGGCACGGCTACAGGCAAAATCAAAAACGCTGACGGAAAAAATTTTTTCGGATCTCTCGATTTGGCAAAAAGCACAACTTGCCAGACATCCAAAGCGTCCCTACACCTTCGATTATGTGCATAACCTAATCGATGGATTTGATGAATTACACGGCGATCGGCTATTTGGTGATGACCAAGCGCTTGTAGGGGGCATTGGCGAATTCCGCGGGCGACCTGTGATGGTCGTTGGACATGAAAAAGGCCGGACTGTGAAGGAAAAGGTGGTACGGAATTTTGGTATGCCGCGGCCTGAGGGCTACCGTAAGGGTCAGCGCCTGATGCAAATGGCCGAACGTTTTAAGATGCCAGTGCTTACTTTCATTGATACCCCAGGCGCATATCCTGGGATTGATGCTGAAGAACGCGGTCAGAGTGAAGCGATCGCAAAAAGCTTAGCAGTCATGGCACGATTGAAGACCCCGATTGTGACTTCGGTCATTGGTGAGGGTGGTTCTGGCGGCGCGCTCGCGATTGGTGTGTGCGACAAGCTATTGATGCTCGAATTCTCAATCTACTCTGTGATCTCGCCCGAAGGCTGTGCCTCTATTTTATGGAAGAGTGCGGCACATGCCCCTGAAGCTGCCGAAGCGATGGGGATCACAGCAGAACGGTTATTTTCACTGGGGTTAGTGGATCAGTTGATTCGTGAGCCCCTCGGTGGAGCGCATCGAGCCCCTGAACAGGCCGCCACCACCTTAGGTGATGCGATTGAAGCGCAATTGGATATTTTGGGCGGCTTATCTGACGAACAATTGTTAGAGACTCGTTACCAGAAATTGATGCAATTCGGTGTCGGTCGCAGCTGAGGGACTCATTCGGCCTCATTGGCCAGGACCTGACCATCGCGTTCATCTGATGATTAGCGGTGGCGCTGACTCGATGGCACTGCTCGCGCTAGTTGCTGATTTCTCAAAAATGGTTATGCGTGAAGTGATTATTCATCATTGTGACCATGGTGTGGCAGTCGAGGCAGGGGAATGGTTTCAGTTTGTCAAAACTGAAACAGAGCGCAGAGGCTTCGCATTCAGAGCGCATCACCTGAATCTTGAGTTAGGTCCTGAATTTGAAGCACGTGCGCGAAAAGCGCGGTATGACGCTGTGATGAGCGAGGTTGAACAGGGTGACGTTGTGATGACAGCGCATCACCGTGACGATCAAGTTGAAACGCTGTTGATCCGGTTATCTCAGGGGTCCGGACTGATTGGTTTGGCTGGAATTCCCGTCACTCGACCGTTCGGCCTAGGCATTTTAATTCGCCCATTGTTGTCACTGTCGAGACAACAGTTAAAACAAGTCTTGGCGGCGCGGAATCTCAGACACGTTGTAGATCCTTCGAATCAAGATACAAGGTACTTACGCAATTACATCAGGCTTAAGTTTCTACCTGCGCTGTCACGCGTTTCTCCAGCAGCTCGAAACCAACTTCTGCAACTGTCGAAAGTTGCGACGGAACATGTATTCAGTGCCGGTGAGACCTTAGGTGAGCATTTGCCTGTACTTGGTGTCGATTCTGTCGCTATTGCGTCAACACCATCACTCATCGCTTGGCAGATTCGTTTTTTTGCCCAAGCACGCGGCCGATACGCGCCATCGGCGCAACAGATTTCGGAGTTTGCGAGACAGTGTGTGGATGCATCGGATGATCGTCTACCGGAAGTGCCGATTAGTTCTGATGTTGTGATTCGAAAATGGAGCGGCAAACTCCACTGGGTTGATCAAAAGATCTTAGGCGGCGAGGCTGATAGTGAGCTTGTACGGTCGGAAAAAATTGGGCCGAATCAGTCGGTTGAATTTGAATTTCCGAATGGCGTTTTGTCACTGAGAACCGGGGCAGCATCGGAGGACGTGGCTGTCTTTTGGGGTGTCAAAGGGCGGAGTTTCCGATTGGGGCGCAAACGTCCGATGCAAAGTCTGAAACAGCTCGCACAGACGCTCGGTCTTCCCCCGTGGTTACGCCAGCGAACTCCTTTAATCGCGATTTCTGACCAAATCATTGGCTGGGGTGCGATCGATTGCAGAGATGAGGGATTGATTCCGCATTCTTTACACTGGCAGTGGCGCTTTGTCGCTAGGAATACAAGTGATTCCACTGTATCTTAATTACCCATCCCAAGACGACGTTTCCGTCATACCGTTGGCGGTCTCACCAAAAGGATTGTAGGTCAACATGAATCGATTCGTGTTCGTGACCGGCGGGGT
>CAJWFL010000084.1:0-6924 GCA_913031455.1 uncultured Gammaproteobacteria bacterium | reverse complement strand
ACCGGCTTGCGTTTGATTTCTCAATAATCGAGCTTCACGATCGAATTCGTGTGTGCTGGCTGTAACCAGCTGTTGGCAGGAGGCCTGTATTGCAGAAGCCGTTGGTGGCGTTGCACCGGAGTCTCGCAACCACGCTTGTTCAGGATCAAACTTTTCAACCCAACGTTTTAAAAACTGTGAGTACTCAACTGCCTGCATTCATTGACTCCAACGATTGCATGATCATCCAACTGGCAAGTCCTTTTGGAAGATCCCCGCGTTTCAAACCATCGTAATAGCGCGCAATGGCCTCATGATCACCGACCGCTTGCAATGCCCGAATCGCTTCATCTGGAGCCGGCCCAGATAACGGATCCAATGCACGGCTCAACCAATAAAGCCAATGCTCTTGAGTCCCGGCGATCGGGTCGTCCATCGGGTTAGCGTTGCGAATCAATCGATCACCTCGCTCTGCTTTTGAGATCACACCCATAAATGCGGGTAAGCACTCAGATACCTCACAGCCGAGTGATATTAACCGCTCGACTTCTCCTGAGAGCAGTTCAAGCTCCAATTCCGATACTTGAGACTCACGACCGTCAACTTGGACAGAGCCAAGGTCTAAGGACATCATCACATCACAATTTTCTTCTGTGACATGCCAATCCGTGCGCTCAAAGGCATCCTGAAATACGACATCAAGTAACCGGTCCTGTATTACCGAAACGACAGACACCGGAAGATCCAAACTCTCAAGATGAGCATAATTCAGCGAAGGAGTATCGATTGGAAAATTCCACTCACGCCGTTGCGACAAACCTCCTTCGTCGGGCTCTCTCATCTTCACAGTCATTTCATGAAAGTCATTCACAGAGCGCGTGCGGATGGCGACACCAGTCCGGTGTAATAATCCTTTATAATCAAAGTAGACGTTTTGTAGCACAGCTGTATGCCTTGGAATCACTCGACCCAAAACGGAATGCAGCGCATCAGATACTCTTGACGGGTCGCAATCTCGCAATCCCAATTTGAGCTCGACTTCAATCGTATCTGGAGTTGATGCCCGATTCATCGCACAATTCCCTGTGAGAAGAGGAGTTTAACCATTCAAACACAGCCCTTAGTCGCATGGCTTCGTGAAGCCGGACCTTACATTGAGCAATTCAGGGGCAAAACCTTTGTCGTTTTGCTATCAGATTCCGACCAGACCGAATCCACCATGAGTCGTTTGGTGGAAGATCTAGTCCTGCTCAACGCACTAGGCGTTCACCTTGTTCTGATACAGAGTACACGGCATGCCATCGACTCGTACATTAGTGAACAAGGATTACAGAGTACCTTTCATGGCCATCGTCGTATCACGGATCGGGCGCTCCTCAAACGCATCGTCGAATTGGTCAGTCAAATCCGACTGACATTCCGCGGTTTGTTTATGCGCGCTCAACATAGAAACCACGGCCAATCTTCATTGATGTCAGGAAATTTTATTTCAGCAAAGCCCTTGGGTATTCATGAAGGTGTGAACCATCAATTCACTGGATCGATTCGGCGGATTGATGCATCAGGGATAAGTCGTCAATTAGAAATCGGCTCAATTGTCTACCTTGATCATCTTTCGCACTCCCCAGCGGGGGAACTTTATAATCTCGCAAGCGAAGAGGTCGCAGCAGAAACAGCCGTCGCCTTGAATGCCGATAAACTGATTCTGATGGGTAGCACGCCACACTGTATTGATGCACACAATGAACGGATCTCCGAACTCGCGATGGCACTAGTCGGCACCATACGCGCGCATCAAAACGAAGAAATGCAGCGTAGACTTGATGCAGCTGAGCGTGCCATCCGTGGAGGAGTGAACCGGTGCCATCTGCTTGGCGCAGGAATCGATGGTGCAATATTAACGGAGTTGATGACAACGGATGGAAACGGCACCCTGATCGCCTCACAGCCCACGGCGCCTGTCCGGCAAGCCCGCGTTGATGACCTGCCTGGTTTGATTCATTTACTGGCTCCGATGGAAGAACGTGGAGCCTTGGTGCAACGTTCTCGCGGTAAGCTGGAAGCAGAGATCGATCACTTCTGTGTGATTGAGCAAGATGATCGCATCCTCGGATCTGCAGCACTCTATCCGCTCGATCAACAATGCGCGGAACTGGCAGCCTTGGCAGTTGACCATGCGATATCCGAACAACAAATCGGCAGCAAATTGTTGGAGCATGTTGAAGAGCAAGCACGTATGCTCTCTATCGAACATCTTTTCGTATTAACAACGCAAGCAAGCGACTGGTTCAAAGAGCGCGGCTTTGTGATGTCATCAATTGAAGCTTTACCCGCAAATCGGCAGGCTTTGTATAACTTTCAGCGAAATTCGCTGATTCTGAAGAAAGAACTATAGGACCCACTATGACCGACAAACGTCGCCCTTATTCGTCTGTTATTGTTGATGGACTCGCACAAACTCCCTCGCGCGCCATGTTACGTGCGGTGGGCTTTGGTGATGACGATTTCAAAAAGCCACAGATCGGTATCGCCAGTACATGGAGCATGGTGACTCCTTGCAATATGCACATCAACGAACTTGCTGATCATGCGGAAGCGGGTGCCAATGCCGCCGGCGCAAAGGCTGTCGTCTTCAATACCATTACTGTCAGCGATGGTATCAGTATGGGTACACCTAGCATGCGTTACTCACTTGTCAGCCGCGAGGTGATTTGTGATTCGATCGAAACTGTTGTTGCAGGCCAAGGATTCGATGGTGTCGTCACGATCGGCGGTTGTGACAAAAATATGCCGGCTTGCGTCATGGCAATGCTTCGACTGAATCGCCCATCGGTCTTTGTTTATGGTGGAACCATTAAACCAGGCGAAGAGCGTCGAGATATTGTGTCGGTCTTCGAGGCTGTTGGGCAACGCGCGGCTGGTACGATTGATGACTCACAGTTAATTGCCGTCGAAAAAACAGCGATCCCAGGACCTGGCTCTTGTGGTGGGATGTACACCGCAAACACCATGGCAAGCGCAATTGAAGCGCTTGGTTTATCACTGCCAAATTCATCTGCTCAAGAAGCAGTCTCAAGCGACAAAAAAGACGACTGTGAACGAGCAGGCGCAGCTGTCATGCGAATGATCGAGATGGATCTCAAGCCATCGGATATTGTGAGTAAAAAGTCATTTGAAAATGCCATTACCGTCGTCATTGCGCTGGGAGGTTCGACCAATGCAGTTCTTCACATCCTCGGAATGGCACAATGTGCCGGAATTGATGTGACTCTAGACGACTTTACAACCATTGGTGAACGGGTCCCTGTTTTGGCAGACGTTAAGCCGTCTGGTAAATATCTGATGAGCGAGCTCATTGAGATTGGTGGTATTCAACCACTAATGAAGATGCTACTCGACCGTGGTTTAATGCACTGTGATGTTATGACGTGTACCGGCAAAACAATGGCCGAAAACCTTGCCGATGTGTTGCCATACCCTGAATCACAAGACATTGTTCGCGCGTTCGAAAACCCAGTGAAAAAAGACAGTCATCTCCGAATTCTTTACGGCAATCTGGCGCCCGAAGGGGCGGTTGCAAAGATTTCTGGTAAGGAAGGACTCTCTTTCACCGGGACTGCGCGATGCTTCAATTCAGAAGAGGAGGCGCTTCAAGCCATCCTCGATCGGAAAATTGAGAAAGGCTCGGTCATCGTGATTCGTTATGAAGGCCCGAAAGGCGGACCAGGTATGCGGGAAATGCTCTCACCAACCAGTGCCATCATGGGCGCCGGCCTTGGCAGAGACGTTGCACTAATCACTGATGGTCGTTTCTCCGGTGGTTCTCATGGTTTTGTGATTGGCCATGTGACTCCGGAAGCTGCAGTCGGCGGTCCTATCGGACTGCTCGAAGACGGAGATACGATCATGATCGACGCTGAAACAAACGCTCTGATCGTTGATGTTGATGACTCAGAATTAACTCGTCGGAAAGCATCATGGACGATGGAAAAAGAAACGCCAACCCGTGGTGTTCTTGCAAAGTATGCACGATTAGTGTCTTCCGCCAGTCTTGGAGCAGTCACTGACGGCGAATAATTAATGGGAGACCCGGTCCCAGACCTCGTAACTGTGGGCCGGTGACGCGTCATCGCCGGCATGGCCTTCAACTGTAGTTCGCGTGAACTTCTCTTGATCAGGTGCTTCAAAAAAAGCGTCCCCATAGGGTGACACATGTACCTGTGTCACATACATCCGATCGACTTGGTCAATCGCTTCACGATATAGGGTGGCTCCGCCGATCACCATCACCTCATCGGCGCCATCAAGATCCGCCTGTGCTGTTGCAAGCATCAATGCATCCGCCAAACTCCCAACAACCCGAGTCCCTGGTGCCGACCATATCGCGTTGCGCGTAATCACGACGTTGGTTCGTCCAGGGAGTGGACGCCCGATCGACTCAAAGGTTTTTCGGCCCATCACAACCGGTTTCCCCATTGTGACTTGCTTGAAGTACTTCAAATCACACGGCAGATGCCATGGAATTTGGTTATCGACTCCAATGACGCCGTTATCGGCGCGTGCAACGATTAATGCTGTTCGTATCATATGGCCACCGGTGCTTTGATATGAGGGTGTGGTTCATAGCCATCAATCACAATATCCTCTTCGCAGTAATCCAGAATCGAATCAGGTGTTCGTAGCAAAGTGAGTTTTGGTAGCGGCCGAGGTTCACGAGAGAGCTGTTCACGCGCTTGATCGACATGATTCTGATACAAATGCACGTCGCCACCGGTCCAAATAAAATCGCCCACACCGAGACCACATTGGTCAGCAACCAGATGTGTCAGTAATGCGTAGCTTGCGATGTTAAAAGGCACCCCGAGAAACACGTCAGCAGAACGCTGATACAGCTGACATGACAATTGATTATCAGCAACGTAAAACTGAAACAGCGTGTGACAAGGAGCGAGCGCCATCCGTCCTGCGCGGACATTGTCCGGCGGCGATTGGCTTTCATCAGGCAATAACGATGGATTCCACGCAGAGACCAAAAGACGCCTGGAGTTTGGTCGGACTTTGATGGATTCAACCACCTCCGTCAACTGATCAATCGTGCCTCCATCGGGAGTTGGCCAAGAACGCCACTGTGCTCCGTATAAAGGGCCTAAATCACCGTCCTCTGTCGCCCATTCATCCCAGATCGACACACCGTGATCGCGAAGATACTGCGTGTTGGTGTCGCCCTGCATGAACCACAGAAGCTCATGGATCACAGATTTCAAATGGACCTTTTTGGTTGTCACCAGGGGGAAGCCCGCATCCAAATTAAATCGCATCTGATGACCAAAACGGCTCAAAGTCCCTGTACCAGTTCGGTCGTCCTTCGCGGTACCTCCATCCAATAACAGTTGGAGTAAATCAAGATATGCGCGCACCCGGCGACTCCTTCCATATGAACAATAACCACACACCGATCGCGATCATGGGAACTGTCAGCAATTGACCCATCGTCATCCAATTCAGTGCAATAAATCCAAGATGTGAGTCCGGCTCGCGAACAAACTCCACCATAAAACGAAATACCCCCTAACCCAACAAGAAAAGACCCGTCACTTGTCCGCGTCTCCGCGGCTTGGACGAGAATAGCCATAACACCACGAAAAGTACGACGCCCTCGAGGGCAAACTGGTACAGCTGACTCGGGTGACGTGCCAGCTCATCTGCTTTCGAAAAAACCATCGCCCAGGGTAAATCTGTTGGTCGACCCCACAACTCGCCACCGATAAAATTACCGAGCCGACCAAAGCCCAAGCCGATCGGAATGAGAGGCGCTAATGCGTCACCGAGAGCAAGTGGTGCAATCTGGTGCTTGCGAGCAAAAATCCAGGTAAACACGATCACGCCAACCAACCCACCATGGAAAGCCATGCCACCTTCCCAAACATAGAATAACGACAGTGGATTATCGAGCAGGCGATCTGGCTGATAAAAGACCATATAGCCCGCGCGGCCACCAATGATCACACCAAAAGCAATCCAGCTCAAAAAATCAGACATCTGTTCTCGATTGATTGGAAAAAACCCGCGATCAATCCGATAAATCGCAAGCCCATACCCACCCAAAAAACCGAACACATACATCAACCCATACCAATGAATCTGAATAAATCCCAGATCGAGGGCGACTGGGTTAATCATCCAGTCACTCATCCCACGGACGTCCAAATCAAACGAGCTGACAGTACAGCAAGAAAAGTCGCAAACAGTCGTTGAAGCAATTTTTGGTCAAGAGAATGGGCAAGCCGAGCCCCTAAACGGGCAGAGACTGTGGATGTTGCAATAATGCCAATCAGTGCCGGCAGATACACGTAGCCAAATGCCCAATCAGGCCTTCCTGGATGGTCGAGACCTGCAACGACAAATGCAATGGTGCCGGCAAATGCCGTCGGTATACCGAATGCTGAAGCTGTTCCAATCGCGTCGCGTACCAGCGCACCATGGGATGTCATAAACGGTACAATTAAAGCTCCGCCAGCAATACCCATCATTGAACTGATCCAGCCCGTCAACGTCCCAGCAAAAGCGAATACCGGAATCGATGGCATCCGAATCGTTCCACCCTCCGAATGACCCGGATTTTTGATAAACAACTGAAACGACATCAACAACAAAAATGTACCGAGTATCACAATCAGAATATGTCCTGGTAACTGATCAGCCGTCCACCCGCCAATCAAGCCACCACCGATTAGAAACGGTCCCATACGAATGACCCACGGCCACATCACTGCACCTTTCTTGTGATGCGCAACAGTCGAACTCAATCCAGTGAATACAACGCACGCAAGGCTTGTTCCAATGGCCAAATGTGCCAGTACGTCACGATTCATATCAAGCAATTCAAAGCCCAAGAGTAAAACGGGCACAAAAATAATCCCACCGCCAATGCCAAATAGGCCCGCC
>CAJWFL010000083.1:0-6941 GCA_913031455.1 uncultured Gammaproteobacteria bacterium | reverse complement strand
GGGCGGGATCTGACGGTCAATCCAAACCATTGATTATCAACATCGCGAAGGTTTTCAGGGATTTTTTCGGACAACGTTGTGCTGTCGACTGTTGCGAGCACCCCTGCCTCCTTCGCACGGTGCAAGTTTCCGGCATCAACAGTGACTAGCACATCTGCAGGCGTCGCGGCGCCCTCAGCCTGAATCCGAGATAACAACGTATTCGCTTTACCAGTAATCAGATTCACTTCGATTCCAGTTTTTGCTGTGAAGCGGTCAAGAAGGGGAACAATCAACGCGTCTTTACGCGCAGAATACACATTCACTTCAGCCGCCAGGGTTTGACAAGCAAAAGATAGAGCTATCAGGGTTAACAGTATTCGGGGGGTAGGCATTTCATCTCTCCTCTTATTCAGTTGAGGAGAGATTACGTAAATGCAAAATTAAATGCAACACATTCGCATTTAGATTTGTATGTTCAATCGACTTCAGACCAGCCAATTCCAACTAATTGGTTTGCCTTAAATAGCAGTGCACGAAGCTCTTCCACACCATCCACTTGGACTCGAAAATACAGCACGTCATACACCTCGCCACCTTTAATATAGTGATCCGCCAGGGTGGTTCCATGATCAACATTCGCAGCAGGCCCAAGAATCTCCAGCACCTTATCCTTCGTTTGCCCTACCTCAACTTTTGCAAGTCGATCAGCATTCAGCTCGAGCACAACATCATTCGCTGTTGCAGGCTCTGAAACGACCGCCGTTTCCTCTGAAGGTGAGGCGTCCATCGTTGGTTCAGCTATCGCGGAGTCTTCATCTGACGTCCAAAATTTCATATCGAATATCATCGATTCCGGAATCATCGAACAGGCTGTCAGACTGAAAGATGCCAAGAGGATAATGAGTAATCGCATGTTAAACCCTTTCTGTTTCAATACCGCTATTGAACATCAACCAAGCGCTGTTGTCGCCCTTAACGATCAAACCTCATATATCGGCTGCCCATTAATCCACACCGATTCGAGGGTTCGGCCCCGAAACGTCACAAAATCAGACAGGTTCCCACGGGCAATCGCCCCCTGGTTAGCCAAGCCGAGCCAGGATGCAGATCGTGCACTTGTCATTGCTGCGATTTCTGGCCATTCCAATCCAAATTGACGCAAGGTATTCACAGTGACTTCCGCCGTGGCAGCACTTCCTGCAAGTGTTCCATCGCTCAAACGCACAACATCATCTTCTTTGAATACCTGATGCGCTCCCAACTGATATTCACCATCAGGCATGCCAGCAGCAGAGGTGGAATCAGTCACAGAATACAACTGTGAGATTTGCTGCCTTGCTAACTGAAAACATGGTTCTGTGACATGAACACCATCACAAATGATTTCCGAATACTGAGCCACTAACAATGCAGCTTGCGAAACTCCAGGACAACGATGATGAACGCCGGTCATTGCATTAAAGAGGTGTGTTACCCCAGCCCCTCGTTCAAACAACTCGCGAGCACGATGATAGTTACATCCCGAATGCCCAATCTGCAATCTCACGGCAAATTCGTCGGCAAGCACAGGAAGAACGCCATCTGGGTCTTGTTCTGGCGCATAGGTCATAACACGAACAACGCCGGACTCGAACCAAGATCGAACCTTCGATGGGTCAACATGACGTGTCAGTGCGGGTTGCGCACCAAGCTTTCCTTCACTCAAATACGGTCCCTCGAGATGAACACCAAGGCAACGCGCTTCAAAATGATCGCGGTTGTCCATCACCACTTTTGTCGCCTCGATGACTTGATCAATCGATGCATCGTCGGCTGTAACAGTCGTCGCCAAAAATGCAGTCAGACCGTATCGGGCATGCGTACGAGCAAGCTGGCGGATACCGGCCATTCCGTCCATGACGTCTCCGCCACCCCCGCCATGAATATGGCAGTCAATAATTCCTGGTAGAACAATTCGATCATCCACCTGTGCCGACTCGGATATGGATTGAATGGTCGAACTAAATTCAATCGATCCTCTGAGCACTCCACCCGGAGTGACAAGATGACCAGATAACTCAGGCATACGACTCCCAATAATCAATCGTCAACTGCGGTCGATGTTGATCGATATAGGCAAGACCATCAAGTGCATCGCCCTGCGACTCGACTACGTGATAACCCAACGATTGGATTCGGGGCGAATAAACAGGAGATAAACCGCCAACGAGGGCAATGGGAAGATGTTTTGGAAAATCTTCGATCAAATCAATCAACGCCATCAGTCCCTCTGAAACAATATCGGCGCCCAAAGAGACTTGACCCTCAGCTTCCACGATCGCTTTGGCCAATGAGGCAAATTGTCTGGGCTGAGCGGCGTTCGCAAATTCCATCCACTGAATCACAGATTGGCCAATACCCAATCGATCAATCAAAACCTGATGCGATTGATCGATCAAGCCTCGATCAACAAGGCGAACCAGTTCCTGTAGAAAGCGCAACCCAATCCAAGCGCCGCCACCCTGATCGGCCAGCATAAAACCAAAGCCGCCCCGTCTAAAAAACTCCCGGGATTCGTCCAACCACGCAAAGGTAACACCCGTCCCGACGGTCAAACAGCCGCCAGGCATTCCACAATGCGCACCAAATAACCCAGAGTCGCGATCTGAAACCAACAATATTTCACAGGGAGAATTGGATAAAAATGCTGATCGCTGTTTGGCGTACTCTGATCCAGCCAGACCAGCAACACATCTCACCGGCATCGGTACGCCAGCCAGAGTGATTGCCTGCATGATCTGCTCCCAGCAAACATCAGCCCCAAGACCGAGATTTGAGGGGCCGGTCACAACCTCTGATATGGCTGTCTGATCTGCTTGATTGATAAACCGAACCCGAGTCTTGGTGCCGCCTCCATCAATCAATGCAATCAGCTTCATACCAAGTGTCCGTATCTTTGCCGTAGTTCCGGAAGCGCTCGTGTCACCACCGCAGGCAGCGCGATTCCATTAAACTGCGTTGCACTCGCCAAGGTATATGCTCCCATCTCATGAAAAACAATCACATCGTTCATATTCAGTATCGGAAATTCAGGGTAGCGACCAAGCTCATCAATCGAATCACAGGTCGGTCCTGCAAACACGCAAGGAGACAACTCATCACTCGAGGTAAAGACTGACATGCGATACTGCATTCCGTCGAACAACCGACCAGACTGTGCTCCATAGACGCCATCATCGAGGTAGAACCACCAACCGTCACGACGCTTCGCACGGCCAACGACCTTGCAAACCAAAGCCATCGATGGTGCGGAGATTACTCGACCAGGCTCCGCTAGGATTTCAAGATGCTCAGGGACTCGCTTGAGAACCTCACGAATCGGATGACAAAATGCATCGAGATTGACTGACTCACCGATGTAGTGCGCTGGGAAACCGCCGCCGATGTCAATTCGAAGAATTTCAGGTAGGCCCTCATCTCTAATCTGCGCACACAAATCCAAACACACACCAAGCGCATCTGCATGCGTATTTGCCGTCGCAGCCTGTGACCCCACATGAAAGCACAGGCCATCAACCCGAATTCCAGAATCGTTGGCCACATCCAAAATACTCAACGCATCCTGCTGCGGTGCTCCAAACTTGCGACTCAAATCAATCGGAGCATCAGGGGCAATAAATGACAATCGCAACATCACCCGAATCGAGTGCCGATAGGGGATCAATTTCCATAACTCATCCACATTATCCACAACAAAGGTGGTGACACCGGCAGCAACCGCTTTTTCGATCTCGGTGTCTGTTTTGATCGGATGGGTATGAATCATTCGCGATGCGTGAATCCCCTCGTGCTCGAGCATCCTGATCTCAGCTGCACTCGCTACGTCGAAACACCCACCCTCATTAGCCACGGTTTGTAACAAGCCCGGGTAAGGATTCGATTTCACTGCATAATATAAGGTGACCCCCGGAAGAGCACTCGACAATTCATGCCACTGCCGACGACAGATGTCGGGGTCAAATACCAACGAGGGTGTTGTCTCAATCAAACCGAGCCAACTCGATGCAGATTCACGCGGAAAGACGTTGATCAATAACAAATCCTCAAATCGGTTTAGGGACGCGGCATCATAGAGAAATTAACCGAAATTTCAAGGAGATTAAGCAATATCTGCCATATGACCACTCGCTTCCAGCCATTGCTTCCGATCTGATGCTCGCTTCTTACCCAGCAACCGATCCATCACTTCGTCTGTCCCGGCTGATGCGTCCGAGTCGTCAAGGACCAACTGCACCAGTCGTCTTGTATCAGGATCCATGGTTGTAACGCGCAACTGGCCTGGATTCATCTCGCCCAACCCCTTGAAGCGGGTCACACTCATTTTTCCATTCCGCTTTTCTGCACTCAGGCGATCCAAAACACCTTGCTTCTCAGCGTCGTCGAGCGCGTAGAACACTTCTTTACCCACATCAATCCGGTAGAGCGGAGGCATCGCAACAAAGACATGACCCTGCTCAACAAGCGGCCTAAAATGCTTCACAAACAGCGCACATAAAAGCGTCGCAATATGCAGTCCATCACTATCGGCATCAGCCAAAATACATATCTTACCGTATCGAAGACCAGTGAGATCTGAAGAGCTCGGGTCGACACCAAGCGCGACCGCGATGTCATGGACTTCCTGCGAAGCCAAGATCTCATCTGACTCGACTTCCCAGGTATTCAAGATCTTGCCACGAAGCGGCATCACTGCTTGGAATTCACGATCACGTGCTTGCTTCGCCGAACCGCCAGCAGAATCACCCTCCACTAGGAACAGCTCACCAGCAAGTGCATCACCACCGGCACAGTCTGCAAGCTTGCCTGGTAGCGCTGGTCCTTGAGTAACTTTTTTACGCGCGACCTGTTTCCGAGATTTCAGGCGACGCTGCGCTGCTACGATGGCGATCTCTGCCAATTGGTCACCAATCGCGGTATTGGAATTCAGATACAAACTGAAGGCATCCCGAACAACACCACTGACAAACACTGCACACTCGCGCGAACTTAATCGCTCTTTGGTCTGCCCGGAAAATTGCGGATCCTCAAGTTTGACGCTCAGCACATAAGCACATCGTTCCCATAAATCGTCGGGGGAGAGTTTCAGCCCACGTGGAATCAGATTTCGGAACTCACAGAACTCGCGTAGCGCGTCCATCAAACCTGTTCTCAAGCCGTTCACGTGCGTGCCACCTTGAGCAGTCGGAATCAGATTGACGTATGACTCTGTGACTAAATCACCGCCCTCTGGCAACCAAGTCAATGCCCATTCCACCGCTTCATGCTCTGCAGAAAATGCACCTGTGTAGGGAATCTCTGGCACCGCAAAAGACTCACCGACCTCCGACTGCAGATAATCAGTCAGGCCATTCTCGAAGCACCAACTTTCCGACTCGCCAGTTTTTTCGTCATTCAGACAAATTGTCAGACCTGAACACAAAACGGCTTTTGCTCGTAACAAATGGCGCAAACGCACCACAGAAATATTCGCCGAATCGAAATATTGTGGGTCGGGTTTGAAACGTACAGTCGTACCCACGTCTTTCTTCAAACATGAACCGATTTCACTCAAGTCACGAACCTTGTCACCGTTTGCAAATCCGATGTCATATCGCTTTCCGTCGCGACGAACTTCAACATCCACTGCCGTCGATAGTGCATTCACCACGCTGACACCTACACCATGCAAACCACCTGAGAATTGGTAATTCTTATTGGAGAACTTACCTCCGGCATGAAGCTTTGTAAGAATCAGCTCAACGCCTGGAATGCCTTCTTCAGGGTGTAGGTCGACAGGCATACCTCGCCCGTTATCAGTCACAGAGACAGACCCATCAGACGAGAGCACAACATCAATACAATTTGCATGACCAGCAAGTGCTTCATCTACCGAGTTATCGATGACCTCTTGTGCCATATGATTAGGACGGGTTGTGTCTGTGTACATGCCTGGGCGGCGTTTAACGGGATCTAGTCCTGAAAGGACCTCAATATCCTGTGCCTGATAACTCATTCGTGTTGATTCCGTATGCTGATAGATCGGCGAGGCCATGATGTAAACAATATGAGAGCCATTCGCTTAAAAACTGATCCAATTGCTCTCGCTCGTTCGGTTGGACCATGGATGGATTTGGATAGGGGTATGCGCCTTGAATAAAGTCCGACGAGCTCTCGTCTGTCACTTCAGCCAACTGCATATCGTGATAAAGCCGGACTGTGAATGCGGGCAAAGGAACCCAGGTACATCCTCCACGCAACACACTGCACTGACTTTCACACAATCCCGTGTAGGGACCAAGATCGGTAAAACGCATCCTCACAAGACAGTCTTGGCCACCGAAAGGTAATACAAACTGGAGGTTATCGTCGGGACCAAAGCGACGCGCAAGGCGCAACAACAAACTGTAATTCAATCCACAGCTTGCATGATGCTTTCTTAAATTCGGCACGTGGCGAGCCTTCTGAGGCAAGTCACTCTCCTTCCAGTAAATGCAAATAGTTCATTTTGAGCCACTGTAACCCGATGATTGCGGCTCCGTTGTTTACCTTTCCAGTCTGCAACGCTTCTAGGGCTGACGCAATGGAAATCACATGAACTTTGAGATCCTCGTACTCTCCAGCTTGACCTCTATAACGAGAGATTCCGGAGACATCGCAAGATGCAAAAAATAAATGAATCAACTCATTAGAGCCGCCAGGACTCGGATAATAAGTAAACAAGAGTTCGGGATCTTCGAGAAGCGTGAGCCCGGTCTCCTCAAGCACTTCCCGATGACAAGTTTGTAACGGAGACTCGTTGTCATCACAAATTCCCGCCACCCATTCAAGCATCCAAGGACTGTCGTCCCAATCTGACATGGCAGCGCCAATCCGAAACTGCTCCACCATCACAAGCTCTTTGTGCGCTAGATCACACAAAATCACAACAACGGCGGGTGTTC
>CAJWFL010000082.1:0-7015 GCA_913031455.1 uncultured Gammaproteobacteria bacterium | reverse complement strand
CGAGGACTGCAAAAGTTTCATTGGGTGACTTCATTGCTTTACTCCTGTTATCACTTCGCTTCTGCGACTGTGAGTTCTTGTTCTTTGAAAACATAACGTCCTGCTTCGATAAATTGATAGGGATCGACTGGTTTGCCTTGTACACGCACTTCATAGTGTACATGTGGGCCTGTGGAACGACCAGTACTGCCCACCTCGCCAAGAATGTCGCGGTGATCCAACGAATCGCCTTTTTTCACATGAATCTTCTTCAAATGCCCGTAAGCCGTTTCGATACCGCATCCGTGATCAACAATAACAAATCGACCATACCCACCCTTGCGACCAGCAAAGGTCACAACACCAGGTGCGGTTGCTCGAACTCGCGTTCCGGGCCACGCTCCCAAATCGACACCTTCATGCCAATCTGGTTTTTTTGTAAATGGATCTTTACGGTTTCCAAATTTACTGGTGAGGTTGTAATAATCGACGGGCGGAGAGAGCGGTGCGCACGCCAGTAAAGACTGCAGTGCTTGCAGATCTTGACTCAATATCATTAAACGGTCTGATCGATCCTGAAATTTTTCAAAAGTGTGCTCGCCCCCACTCGTCTTTCGTAGCGGACCACCTCTTCCAAAAGACGGTGAAAAACCAGCAAATTCAGGATCCGATAACGGCGTTCCATCAATGGTAGCGAACCCTTTGGACAACGTTTGGCTCATCGTATCGTGCAGTACTTCCATGGCTTCTGTCTGCGTTTCGTAGGCATTTGCCAGATCTGCTGCGACGTTACTCAACCATGAGCCAACAGCATCGAGTGACTCCGGCGCCTTCCGGCCTGAAATTTCAGCCACTGAATCCGACATATCCAGGACGAGCTGAGTCAAATCTGTGTTCGATTGCTCAACCTCACGGATCCGTGTGTCCAATTGGCCTTGGAACCACGGAATAAACGCGATGATGGTCTCTGGGGACGACTGTTCCAGAACAACATCTGACGCATTTCGAATCGCATTAAATCGCGAGGCCCATTCTTCATTTTTACGAATCTCTGCGTTATAGGCTTGACGCAATTCATAAGCATTTTTCTGATCGGCTTCGAGTTGCGCGATAAATGCTTGATTCTCAGCGACTGTCATGGCGAGTTCTGACTCGACCGCCAAACGAGCATCGTAATTCCAAGAAAATCCGATTGATGCAACGCTCGACCAGATAACAATAAGCGCCGCTGCACCGATCACCGACAGCTGATGCCATGTCTTCAGCACTAAATAACGCGTATCAGACCCAGACCGAATGACCAGTGACCGTTCTGGGAATCGCGCAATAATTGTTCGGATAGCCGTTAGCATAAGATCCACTTGTTATCAGTCTTACCAAATTGGGGCAGAGCAAATCGTGGTCTTTGCTCCAATTCGGATAAACATTGTTGGCTAGATTGCACATCGTTTCAACTACAATATGGGCTAACACCATGATTGCAGAGCACCAATTGTTCCGAAACGTAGATCCGCACATGGATCAACATCCATGTAACGACTTGTTTGCGTTCAGCAATGCCAACATCACTGATTTCATGTTAAAAATATCGACAATTCATCCGATAACTTTAAGCATTGGACGTGTTTGAGGTCTCAATGAAACGAACGACTTGCGTGCTCATTTTTCTGATCACCACAAGCTTTGGTACGCATGCATCGGCGTATTCAGGCGAACTCTGGTTGTCGCAAGCAAACCAAGCATTCGGAACACCTGCAAGCATGCTCGCGCATGGGTTTCTCGCGGGAGTTGTGCACAGTTGGAACAATCGCCGTGAGCAAAACTCGCGAACTTTGTGCTTCGACGCGCCAGTAGATCAAATGCAAATTCGAAATTTGATGGAAGTAGTCAAAGACTATATCAGTGATCGAGATCCTGACCTTGCAGCCCCCGCTCAAGGCGTCATTCGAGTTGCCATGATGGGTCGTTTTCCGTGTCGGAATGAGAATTAAAGCTGTTTCTCAGACAGAATCAGTTCGCGACGATGATCCTGATACGCGCGCATAATTGATGCATCCACTTTTTGGCATTGTAAGACATCCCCGGACGACAACTGCATCGACAGATTTTCGCGATCCAACATCCCAAGTTCCGCTCCAAACCGATCAACGAATCGGTATGTTTCAACCGTTGTCTCCGTTGCTGTAGCGATTGGGTAAGTGATTGCTTCTTTTGCATCAAAGCGCCATAACGATAACTCCATATTCGGATGCGCGACTTGCATCACATATTGATGCTCAGGTGGACCGAGAAGCTCTGTTGGCGCCTGATTTGGTGCGCACTCCAACGCAGCATAATCGTCGAGCTTCCCCGTCGCATTCAATAGGTGTGTCCACACATCCGCCGGGTTGTTCACACGCATCACAAAATTCATCGCGTGCGAGCGGTTAATCACATCGTCCGGGTGAAGGCTCAAAACAAACGCCTTTAATGCAGACTGAGTATCCGGAGAATAAAAACCTTCGGCCCTCAGTTTTGAACTAATTTGGGAAGGCTCACCTCCAATGCGAAGGATCTCTCGAGCCTGCCTGAGTTGCCGAGCAAATACATCCGGCTTCTCTAACGCGATTTGAGTCAGGTATTGCTGTTCCGATGGCGTTTCAATCGCGATCAGTTTCTCGATCTCAGCCTGCCTGTCTGCGTTCGAAACATAAGTAATGTCCGAGCGATACAGTCCTTCGGCCATTGCCGAAGTCGCTAGAACCGCACAGGTCACTAAACAAAATAATGGAGCGTTCATTGCACCGACTCTACCGAGCTTTAGCTCAATTGGCATCATTATTTCGATAACTCTCCCAATCGTTCAACCACACCTGAATTGTATACGAAAGTTCTTGGCGTTAGGTTGGCTTCCAAGAATCACTGACAGCGCGTAGCGCAGCCAAACGTCCCGGCTTCTTTCGATTGGTATCAATCCGTTGCCAGGGACTGACTGCACATCGTGAAGCCATGGCATCAAAAGCAAGTTCGTAATCGGCTCGATGAGCGAAACTTTCGATGTCACTGACCGTGAGCTTCCACCGTTTTTGAGTCTCCGTAGCACGACGTAACAATCGCGCGCGATGAGTCTCAGCATCAGTTTCTAGACACAGCTTGAGCAGCGTGATCTGGTTATCCAGAAGCATTTTCTCAAAGGCATTAAATTCAGAAATACTCGATTCGTACTCACCATCTGGCAATCCGTGCTCAACCCGCTCAACAATTAGACGTCCGTACCATGACCGGTCAAATATCGCGATCTGACCAGGTGCGGGAAGTCAATTCCAGAAACGCCACATAAATGAATGACCAGCCTCTTTCTTGCTCGGCGGACCAATCGAATGGACCTCAAATCCACGAGGATCCCAGGCATGCGACAATTCTTGGATCACACCACCCTTGCCAGCTGCATCGTAACCTTCGAGTACGATGATGGCTTGACTGTTGTAACGAAAGATTGCGATTTGCGCCAGACGTAAACGCTGACGTAGCTCCCGAAGCGTAGCTTGATAGCCAGACGCTGAGGGGTCAGCACTGGTCATTTCGGGAAAACCACCAAATGCTCAATATCGAGACTGACACCAATCAATTCTCCAATCGTATGATTGTGATGTGATGGAGCCAAGCACCCAAGGATTACCCCATTATCTAGCTTCACTTCATACAGGTGATGAGCGCCCCGAAAGTGCTTACCGACGAGCGTCGCCTGATAGCTCGAATCATCATCATGTATGAGATCATCTGGCCTCAGGAATATTTGCACATCCGAATCAATGGGATACTCAAGGTCCTCATCATTCGTCAACAGACCCAGCGGGCTTGAGACCGAACGAGGACCCTCGATCGTCGCATCAATCATTTCCCCTGGGCCGACAAAATGCGCGACAAATGGATCGGTGGGCTCATGATAAAGATTAAATGGCGTATTGAACTGGCAGATATGTCCGTCGTGCATCACGGCAATGCGGTCGGCAAAATCGAATGCTTCACGTTGATCGTGGGTTACCAACAACGAACAGATTCCATCACTTTTCAGAATCGTTCTCACCTCACTGGCAAGACGACCGCGAAGCTCCGTATCGAGGCCCGAAAACGGTTCGTCCAGTAGGAGTAACTTTGGCTTTGGTGCCATCGCTCGAGCCAAAGCCACACGTTGCTGCTGTCCGCCTGAGAGTTCATGCGGATACCGTTGACCCAATCCGGTCAAACCAATCAAATCAAGTAATTCAGCAATCCGTTTGTACTGGCTCGTTTCTGACCAACCCGTCAATCCGAAGGCAATGTTGTCTGCAACAGTGAGGTGGGGGAAAAGCGCAATATCTTGGAAGACCATGCCCACGCCACGCTCCTCGGGTGGGGTGCGGTGACGTTCGGTGGACAGTAACTCGTTGTCCAGCCAAATTTCGCCCGAGTCGAGCTCTTGAAATCCCGCAATCGCTCGCAATAGCGTCGACTTCCCACAACCACTCGGGCCCAGTAAGCAACCAAGTTCCTGTGGTTTAAGTCCCAATGTGACATCGTCAACAATTAATCCGTCTTGGTATGACAGGTTAACGTTCCTGATCATTAAAGCAGCTGTATCCACGTTTATTCCTGAGTCACTGATCGGTTTAACCAAATAACAGGGACGAGGCCCACCAGCACGATCAATATTGATGGGACAGACGCATCAACTAGACGCTCATCACCTGCGAGCTCGTAAGCTTTGACAGCTAGCGTGTTGAAATCAAAAGGACGCAAGATCAGTGTCGCCGGCAACTCTTTCAAAACATCGACAAAACAAACCAAGATCGCAGTGAACACAGAACCTCGGATCAATGGAACATGTAATTTTGAAATGACGCCAAACTGATTCAATCCCAAAAGTCGCCCGCTTTGATCAATACTCGGACGTATGCGAGATAAGCCGCTTGTTAGATTCCCGGTCGCTACAGTTAAGAATCGCACAAGATATGCAAAAACCAAAGCCACCAAAGTCCCCGATAGCCATAGCGATGGAGCAACTCCGAAAGGAGCAAGGGCACCAGAGATGAATCGGTCGACAGCACCAAAAGGAATCAACACGCCAATCGCAACGACAACGCCGGGTAGCGCATACCCGAGCCCAACGAATGTGGTCGTATGATTGAGCAACTGAGATGGATACAAGCGATTGGCATAACAGATCATTAGAGCGACCGTCACAATAAAAATAGATGCAAAGCCCGCCAAAAAGAAACTACTGACAATCAAGCTCCACATCGACTGCAGTTCGGCGAAAAACAATGCCCAATAACTGAGGATTCCTGTTGGTAATAGGAACCCAAAAAATACCGGCAGGATACATAAGATTTGAGCGACAGTTTGTCTCCAGCCGGTCAGAACCACACTGGTCTGATTCAGCCTCCGAAGTCGGTCTGAGTAATACCGAACCTTACTCCGCGAGGCTTTTTCGAAAACAACTAAAAAGAACACACAGCCTACGAGTAAGGTACTCAATTGAGCAGCACCAGTAGGATCGCCAAACCCGTAATATGTTCGGACAATCCCAGTGGTAAACGTTTGCACACCAAAAAATTGAACGGTTCCGAAATCAGCCAAAGTCTCCATGACTGCCAGCAAGATCCCAGCTGCAATAGCAGGACGAGCCATCGGGATGACAATACGGGTTAATACTCGCCAGCGACGTTGCCCAAGCGTGTAGGCGGCCTCCATTAGATTCGCGGATTGCTCCAGAAAGGCGGCACGAGCAAGCAGGTACACATAGGGGTACAACACCAAACTCAACATCAAAGCGGCGCCGGGTAATGAGCGGATATTCAACAACGGGCTTATCAGCCAATAAGGTGCACCAGCATCCCTCAAAAATGTGAGGACTGGGCCACTGAAATCAAGCACTCCGGTATAGGTGTAAGCGAGGATGTAAGCCGGATAAGCCATTGGAAGTAATAACAACCACGACAAAATTCCCCGCCCTTTGAATCGATAAAATGAAATTATCCACGCAGCGGGGACACCAAGCATGACGACCCCAATGGCCACTAAGGTCGACAACAATAGAGAGTTGAGGGCGTATCGACCTAATAACGTATCAAACAGATGAGACCACGCGTCGGACACGCCTGTGATCACAAAACTGACAACCACCAAAATAGGTAATGCCACACAGAGTGCGGCAATGATCGTAGTTAAGAGCAATCCGTTAGGCCGGTTGAATGCCCAACGGACTGGTTGATGATTTGAAGTTATTGCCAACCGGCGCGATCCATTAATTTAACAGCCCGCTTGTTATTGACCCCCAAGATACTCAAATTCAAGGCGTCCGATTTGAATTCGCCCAATGAAGCGATGGTGGGTGACGGTTCGACACCCGGAACGACCGGATATTCGTGATTGATGGCAGCATAATAGGCTTGCGCATCGTCTGAGACCATAAATTCGAGTAATTGAACTGCCTCGGCACGGTTCTTTGCGTGTTGAGTCAAAGCCATCCCTGAGACGTTAATATGCGCGCCACGGTCAGTTTGGTTCGGCCAAAACACCCCAAGCTTGTCAACAACTTGGCGGTCTTCAGGCTTCTTTGAATCAATTAAACGCCCAAAATAGTAGGTATTGGCAATCGCAAGGTCACATTGACCGGCCGCGGCTGCGCGAAGTTGGTCTGTATCACCGCCTACTGGCTTACGAGCAAGGTTAGACATCAGACCTTTAGCCCACTCGAGAGTCGTCTCTTCACCATTGGCTTTAATCATCGACGCAACCAACGACTGGTTGTAGATGTTACTTGATGACCGGATACAAATACGGTTTTTCCATTGCGAATCCGATAATGCCTCATAGGTCGAGAGCTCCGATGGATTAACGCGATCCTTGGCATAGAAAATGGGGCGGGATCTGACGGTCAATCCAAACCATTGATTATCAGTATCGCGAAGGTTTTCAGGGATTTTTTCGGACAACGTTGTGCTGTCTACTGTTGCGAGCACTCCTGCCTCCTTCGCACGGTGCAAGTTTCCGGCATCAACGGTGATCAAAACAT
>CAJWFL010000081.1:0-7175 GCA_913031455.1 uncultured Gammaproteobacteria bacterium | reverse complement strand
CGCCACCCACTCAAGCATCCAAGGACTGTCTTTCAGATCTGACATGGCTGCGCCAATCCGAAACTGCTCCACCATCACAAGCTCTTTGCGCGCTAGATCACACAAAATCACAACAACGGCGGGTGTTCTAATGAATAGCTCTCGATGCATCGGTCCAATCAACTCAGCTTGGTACCCGCGATGCGTGAGCGTCAGTTGGTCTAGTTGAAAAAAGCCATCAGCTTGTCGACTGGTCGCTTGAAGGTTCCAATCATTCGCTCCAAATTGCGGCTTCGGCCATTCAGTCATTATTCCCCCAGAGCGCCCAAAAATGGTTCACAGGTCCATGTCCTCCACCCACATTCAATTGATCAGCGGCGGCGATCGCGCCGCTGATGTAATCCTTCGCTTTGGCGACGGCAACATCAACCGGATGCCCCTGCCCCAAATACGATGCTAGGGCGCTCGACAGGGTACAACCAGTTCCATGCGTGTTCGTTGTTTCAACTCTCGCAGTATCAAACCACTGAGCTTGACCTTCAGAGATCAACAAATCGGGGGACTCATCCGTTAACAGATGCCCTCCTTTTAACAGCACGGCCTCTGATCCCAGTGCAAGGAGCATCTGCGCTTGATGCTGCATCAAATCACGATTTATTGCCTCAGACGTGTCGAGAAGATCAGCAGCTTCAGGCAAATTCGGAGTGATTACAGTTGCTTTTGGAATCAGAACACCACGTAAGGCCGAAATCGCATCTGCATGCAATAACCGATCACCACTCTTCGCGACCATCACAGGATCAACAACCACAGGGCATGACAGGGTTTCTAGAAATTCAGCAACCGCCTCGGTCACCTCGGAAGTTCCAAGCATGCCCACTTTCACCGCATCGATCTGAATATCGTGCGCAACCGTTCGCATTTGCTGCTTCAAAAAATCCATGGTAACTGGGTAGATCGCGTCAACACCAACCGTGTTCTGAGCCGTGAGCGCTGTAATCACGCTAAGACCATATGCGCCTGTTGCCGAAATGGCTTTCAGGTCTGCCTGAATCCCGGCTCCACCACCTGAGTCTGAACCAGCAATAGTTAGAATATTTGCGTACATTTTCCACCCTAAGTTTCAAAACAGTGTAGCCGGTTTCAGGGCAAATCCGGGTATACTCCATCAATGAAAAAATTACTGACCACTCTCATTATCAGTGCAAGCCTATTCGTTGGAGCTTGCGGGCAAACTGGGCCGCTATTTCTGCCCGATCAACCTGATAAAACAGTTGACGGCCGCTAGTCATGGACCATTTTCAGTACCGTGACGGCGCTTTATTTGCCGAAGATGTCTCTGTTTCCAACATTGCCTCTCAATTTGGAACACCGTGTTTCATTTATTCCAAGGCAACGCTGATCAGACACCTCCATGCCTATGCCGATTCATTGTCTGATATTTCACACTTAATTTGTTATGGCATGAAAGCGAATTCCAACCTTGCTGTGCTTCAAACATTGGCAAAAGAGGGGGCAGGTTTCGACATCGTCTCCATCGGAGAGCTCGAACGTGTTATCAAGGCCGGCGGCGATCCCGCCAAAGTGGTGTTCTCAGGTGTTGGAAAGCAAGCCTTTGAGCTGCGACGCGCCCTTGAAGTTGGAATCCACTGCTTTAATGTCGAGTCAACTGCGGAGCTCGAACATCTGAACGCGATCGCACTTGAGATGGGAAAAGTGGCACCTGTATCACTACGCATCAACCCTGACGTCGACCCAAAGACTCACCCCTATATTTCAACAGGATTGAAGGCAAATAAATTCGGTATCGCTCACGAGGATGCGATCGCAGCGTATCGACGCTCCAGTGAATTACCTGGATTGAGTCCTGTTGGAATCGATTGTCACATTGGTAGCCAGCTCACCGACGTTTCACCGCTCATTGAATCACTGGATAAATTATTGAGCCTCATTGACCAACTCGCCGATATCGGAATTCATTTAAAACACATCGATCTCGGTGGCGGGCTCGGCGTAACTTACGACCAAGAAACACCACCGCACCCATCTGAATATTTGGCGTTGGTCAAAGAGCGACTCGCTGGGCATGATCTCACCTTGGTCCTTGAGCCTGGACGTTCGATTGCAGCCAACGCAGGAATATTCGTCACCAAAACGATTTTGACAAAAACAAACGAGGACCAGCACTTTGCGATTGTTGATGGCGCGATGAACGACCTCATCAGGCCAAGTCTTTACGGTGCTTGGCAAAATATTGTTCCGGTTGATACCACTGAAAAACCGGGACAAATTGAGGCCAGTTTTGACATCGTTGGGCCTGTGTGTGAATCAGGAGACTTTCTCGGCAAAGCACGCACGCTGAGGATCCAAGAGGGTGATTTACTCGCTGTCCGGTCTGCCGGCGCATATGGCTTTGTCATGGGATCTAATTACAACACTCGCGGAAGGGCACCAGAGATTTTGGTCGATCAAGACCAAGTTCATCTCATTCGTGAGCGAGAGACGATTGATAGTCTCTGGGCGCTTGAACATACGGTGGATGACTAATGCGCGTTCACTTCACAAAAATGCACGGTCTGAGTAATGACTTCGTCGTCATTGATGCAGTCAGTCAGCATGTCAGCTTAAGATCGAGCCAGATCCAAAAGTTGGCTGATCGCAATACAGGTATCGGCTTTGATCAACTGTTATTGGTCGAGCCACCATCGAGGCCTGACGCGGATTTTGACTATCGTATCTTTAATTCAGACGGCGGCGAAGTGGAGCATTGTGGTAATGGTGCGCGCTGTTTCGCTAAATTCGTCACGGATAGAGAATTGACAACCAAACCTGTCATCACCGTGAATACCTCGCGCGGCTTAATCGAGTTGACACTCACAGAGACAGGCCTTGTCCGCGTCAACATGGGGCAACCAGCACTCGATCCAAAAATACTCCCTTACCAAGGGCCTCCAGAACCCGATCAGAGACACACAGTCGTGTTTGAAACATCCAATGGATCGCACTCCTTTGGTCTAATTAGCATTGGCAATCCTCACGCCGTGACTGTGGTCGATTCTGTCGATGCGGCTGCCGTGGCCGATATTGGTCAAGCGATTCAAGATTCGCCGCAATTTCCAGATTCAGTGAATGTTGGATTCATGGAAATCATATCTCCCAAGGAAATCCGACTGCGCGTTTTTGAGCGAGGCGTCGGCGAGACACTAGCCTGCGGAACAGGTGCCTGTGCTGCGATGACTTATGGCCGCTTACTTGGACAACTCGATCACGACGTGATTGTTGCAACTCGAGGCGGAAACCTGCAGATTGAGTGGCAGGGAGAGGGGTACAATTTGATGATGACCGGTCCTGCAGAGTCTGTTTTTGAAGGAGAGTTTCGCCTATGACGATCACAGCTGATCAGATCGCTGAATACCTTCAGGATCATTTAGATTTTTTTGAACAGCACCCGGAGCTCGTTCGAGAACTCAAACTTCCCACAGACTCCGGCGATGCGATCTCGTTGGTTGAATTTCAAATACGGAGATTACGCGATCATATCCGCCAGCTCGAAAAAGAAAATGATCATATGATCGAGACCGCGCGAATTAATAGTGTGTTATTTGAAAAAACTCGGTCGCTTGTTTTATCGCTACTCGATGCGCGAGATCTGGCTGATCTGGCAATCGTGCTTGATGAAAAGCTTGCCAACGGATTCGATATCCCAGTGGTACGGCTTTTTTTATCGGATCAATTCAACATCGTTGATGGGCTGTCTTTGATTCAGGCTGTCGAAGCAGAATCACTCGAAGAAGGCGGCAAACTTGCACAAAGCGTGTCTGATAAAGCACCGTCGATCGGACGCCTAACAAGAGATCGTCGAACAGCATTATTTGGCGAGGATGCTGATACGATCGAAAGTTCTGCGACACTTGCACTGGTCCGAGGTCACACCTACGGTTTACTCGCTCTCGGCCATCCAGATCCCACCCATTTTCAATCCAATCAGGACACGCTCTTCCTCGATCATATTGGCGAAGCACTTGCGCTGATCCTTCCTCGGCTTCTCGATAAGGCGAAATAGTTCATGACCTTTCACGCATTCGTCACGCGATATCTTGATGACATGCGTCAGACGCAACGACGGAGCAGTAGAACAATCGAGGCCTATGCACGCGATCTTCAGCAGGCAATTGGTTTTTTTGGAGAAGACGCCGAGATCCAGTCACTTGATACACTGTCTGTCATTCGCTGGGTCCGATCATTGAGCGCACGACGTATAGCTGGACGCTCAATCGGTCGCAAACTATCTGCGCTGCGCGGAGTCTTTCAAGAAGCGATCAATCAACGGTTGATCAAAGTCAATCCTGCAGTCGATGTCAGACCCCCAAAAACAGGAAAACATCTACCCAACGCGTTGAGCCCAGACGCGATGCAACGCCTACTGGACTTCGCGATTAATCCAAACGATATCGAAGCCATTCGAGACCAAGCAATTTATGAATTACTTTATTCATCCGGGCTTCGACTTGCGGAAGTTTTAGGTCTGACCGTCAAGGATATGCACGGAAACCCAGAAGAAATCAGAGTCTCCGGCAAAGGAAATAAGGAGCGGATTGTCCCGGTGGGCTTTAAGGCGAGAGAGGCGCTATCACAGTGGCTAAAACAACGATCCGAGTGGGATCATGGTCACACTGATCAGGCGTTTATAACAAAAAAAGGGGTCGGCGTATCGCCACGAACTGTTCAGCGGCGTCTCAACCTTCGAGCGCAAGCAGCTGGACTTGACCAACATGTGCATCCCCATGCCCTAAGACATTCAGCTGCGACACATCTTCTCGAGTCCTCAGGCGATCTTCGTGCAATCCAGGAGTTTCTGGGGCATCAAAGCCTTTCCACAACACAGATCTACACTCACCTCGATTTTCAGCATCTCGCAGAGGTCTACGACAGAGCGCATCCGAGGGCAAAGACAAAATCATGAAGTCAATTCGCGCACTGACCTTTGATCTCGATAACACCCTTTGGGAAACCGATTTATCAATTTTAAAAGCAGAGGATGCAATGGCAGCTCACTTGCGTCGTCTGTCGCCACCCGCCTGGATGGCTGGATTTAGTCTCGATACGTTTCGTGCAGTCAGAAAACAAATTGTTGAGGAACAGCCTACGATTGCACATAACCTGACGGTGGTTCGCCGAGAAACGTTGATTCGTTGGTTTGAAAATAAAGGCGCGACACGATCGATTGCTGAAGAGTTGGCAATTGAGGGGTTTCGCATATTCTATGAGGAACGACAGAAGGTCGAACCGTATCCAGACACAGTCGAAACACTTGAGATATTGGCAAAAACATATCCACTCGCTGCGATTACCAATGGCAACGCGGATCTGATGGCAATGCCCTTGGGGCAATATTTTCAGTTCTCATTGCAGTCTCAGCACTTCCCAAAGCCAAAACCGGACCCGGTGATGTTCGAAGAAGCGCTTAAGCGGCTCGCGATTCAGCCAAATGAGTGTCTGCATATCGGCGACGATATTGAACACGATGTGATGGGTGCGAACCGGTTAGGCATACGAACCGTCTGGTTCACCACGCGCGCTCAAGTCCCAGAAGACGATGTTCCTGCGGATCACACCATCACAAACCTTAAGCAACTGCTCAACATACTTAAATAACTCGATTAATCGGAGCGCCCTCGATAAAGGCCTCAAGGTTCGCCTGCATGATATCGACGATCCGTTGCCGTGACTCACGACTAGCCCATGCGGAATGTGGCGTGATAACTAGATTCGGATGCTGGCAGTTAAGAACACGAGAATCCCTCGCTGGCGGCTCTGTGGTCACAACATCAAGACCGGCACCTGCCAAGTGCCCTGACTCAAGCGCATCGCAAAGCGCCTCTTCATCAACCAAACCACCACGCGCCGTATTAATAAAAAATGAACCCGGTTTCATTTTCTGAAACGCGTCGCGATTCATCATTTTTTGAGTTTGTGCGTTCAATAAACCATGCAGACTGACGAAATCTGATTGCTCGAGGAGCGTATCAAAATCGACCCGCTGGCCCCCATCATTATAGTCGACGCCGTCGCGGCCCATCACAAGTACGCGCATACCAAAGGCCTCGGCGAGTTTGCCAACGGCTTGACCCAATTCGCCATAGCCGACCAAACCAAGCGTGCGACCACCGAGATCAATAATTGGATAATCCATCAAACAGAACATTGAACTCTCCGACCATCGTCCTGCCTTGACATCATTCCGATATCGTTCTGATTGAGTTGCAACCATCAACATTAACATCAACGTGTGCTGGCTCACTGATCGTGTGCCATAAGCCGTAACATTGCAAACAACAACACCATGATCCGAAGCGGCCTGCTTATCAACGTTGTCCGTCCCCGTGGCCGACACTAAAATCAACTTCAGGTCAGGCGCTGCTTCAAAGTGGGCACGCTCAAACTTCACTTTATTCAAGATGACCACCTCAAACCCCTGAATTCGCTCAGTAACGTACTCAGGAGAAGTCACATCGTGAGACACAAACTCTGAAGTCGCACCCGAAAATTTTTCGAAGTCCAACTCGTCAGGCTTCATCGATTGGTAGTCAAGGAATACAGCGCGCACGTTTTTTTCTCCTATGTTTCAGGAAGTCGGAGAGTGTACGCAAATTCACAAATAAAAAAAGGGCGGCAAAGCCGCCCAAACAATGTCCCAAAGGAGGATATTTAAGAACGCATTGTGAATTCAGGATAGGCTTCCATTCCCATCTCAGAAACATCTACTCCGTTAATTTCTTCTTCTTCTGTTACTCGAATGCCCATGATCGCTTTTAAGATAAACCAGACGACTAATGAAGCAATAAACGTAAAAGCAAAGATACTAACGATACCCAAGATCTGAGCGCCCATCGTTGCGTCAGAATTCGACAACAAGACCGCAAATAGACCCCAAATTCCTGCCACACCATGGACCGAAATAGCTCCGACAGGATCATCAATCTTCAACCTATCAAGAGAGAGGATGGAAAAAACAACGATCACTCCACCAACAACACCGATTATGGTCGCTAG
This sequence comes from uncultured Gammaproteobacteria bacterium, assembly GCA_913031455.1. Taxonomy (GTDB): domain Bacteria; phylum Pseudomonadota; class Gammaproteobacteria; order Pseudomonadales; family Litorivicinaceae; genus HIMB30. The sequence continues at coordinate 143 of CAJWFL010000081.1, read as the reverse complement.
CAACGCAGTTGGCGCCAATGGCTCCGCAGTAATAGACACAAGGCCGGCAAGTGCGCCGTTCAGAGCCATCGACAAATCAGCCTTGCCAAATAAAATTTTAGTGACAACAGCAGCGGCAATAGCTCCACCAGCAGCAGCCATAT
>CAJWFL010000080.1:0-7186 GCA_913031455.1 uncultured Gammaproteobacteria bacterium | reverse complement strand
CTTGGAGATGGAATCGGCCCTCAAGTCAGAATCCTTTGATGAAGACGAATGGGTTGAGTCCATCACGCGGATCGTCCCGATCCTCATGAGCCAGCCAAAACTCAAATTCAGAAAGCAAGATTTAACATACCTCTAATTGACCATGATCAGTTGATCGCCTTCGACGATTTCACTGTTGTCGAGCGATCGTAAAAATAGCCCACAGACATCCGTATCGAGTTGTCTATCCAGCCGATCCAGAAAATCTGCTGTACGTGACCCGTGCCAATCACACTCAGTTGCCAGGCAACGCACAATCGGTTCGACCACTTCAAATGTTGCATTACCGATCTGTAAGGTACTTCCGACCCATGAGAGCTCTTCAAACGGATCGACTCCATCGATCAGTAAATTACCTCGGTAGCGTTCCGGGTGATCACTGGTACCTGTTGCCTTCGCGATTGCTGTGACAGTGGAGCGATTCAGTAACGAGACATAGGCTTCACGTTCGTCAGTGAAGCCTGTAGTTAGGGTCTCAAGAGTTAATTGATCAAGATCAGGGCTCAGGCAGCGGATCCATTCAATTAATGTGTCGCCATCGAAAGGATTTCGATCAATTGTTAATCCGTTTCCCTGATAATCGAAATGGACGTTCTCTGATGTCCAATCCACTTTGATTTGGGAGCACAGATCCGTCTGTACTGATTGCACGAAAAATTTCTTCGGCCGCCATCCTTCCCGCGCAGCTGGGTTACGCTCCGCATACTGAAGGGCATATTGTCGATCACCTTGGAGTGTTTGAAAGCGATGTGTTGACGACTTGTTAAGGCGTTCTCCAGCAAATCCCTTGAGCGGATACCGAGTAATCGACTGAAGCTTCACTAATGACTCTCCGTTGGATGTTCGCATAGTTCCAGTAGAACACCTTCGGTATCTTTGGGGTGAACAAAGGCCACCTTGGTCCCATGTGCGCCTGGCACAGGTGATTCGTTTATCAAGGTGTAGCCTTCAGCTTTGAGCCGTGCGAGTTCGGCTTCGATGTCGGTGACGGTAATTGCTAATTGCTGAAGGCCACCTTTGCCGGCATTCTTCTCGATGAACTTCGCGATCGGGCTGTCCGCTTCAGTGGCCGCAATCAGTTCGATACATGATTCACCAATCTGAAAAAAGGCTGTCTCGACTTTCTGTGAATCGACTCGATCACGGCCGGTCAGCGTAAATCCAAGTCCCTGGTATGTTCTGATTGCTTCTTCGATGTCGGTGACGGCGATCCCAACATGATCGATTTTGTGTAACATGCCTATTGTTCTCCTGCCGTGTCGGCGTATTCTTTGCGTAAGCATATAAGAAAAAGGATGTGGTGATGTTTAGATCAATCGTTGTGGACGATTTTATGACTACACACTTAGCGACGGCAAAACCCAGCATGGATTTACTGTCCTTGGTTGATTTATTGCTGATTCAGGGGATTTCGGGTGCTCCAGTTGTCGATGACGACGGCAAGTTGATCGGCATGATTTCAGAGCAGGATTGCCTCAGAGCGATACTTGTCGGTACCTATCAAGGCGATATTGGTGGACAGGTTGGCGACGTCATGAGCAGTCCAGTGGAGACGATCCAACTCGGGGAAAATATTGTTGAGGTGGTTGAGCGGATGATACGAACCAATCGGCGTCGATTTCCGGTGGTCGACTCTGAAGGAAATCTGAGGGGTCAGATTTCGAGAAGAGATCTCCTTCGTGCTGTAAGAGCCTATGAAATCCCTGAAGATGAGCCTGCGCGCTAGGACGATAAAGCCTTTTCCAGCGGTTTGATGCATGCGAGCGCAGCGTTTGGTGGCGTAACCTCGCCTGAGGCCACGCGCGCTTTCTGCTCATGATAGAGCGCAGCCCAGGTTGCATTCGCTTTAAGGAGGTCGGTGATGCCATCGTTGAGTAAACGCTCAAACCATTGATTCGCTTGTTTGGAACGTCGCTCAGGAATCGCCTCGAGCCCCGCTTCGCAATACGCCTCCATCCGAGCCCACAAGCTGTCAATCCCGCGTGGCTCACGTGAGCTGACGGATAATACCTCCGGGGTCCAAAATCCTTGATGATTTAAAAATCCCATGGCGTTTTTGTAGTGCACGACGGATTGACTGGCCAACGGTTCCGCGTCGCCATCGGCCTTATTGACAACGATAAAATCGGCAAGTTCAAGAATGCCTTTCTTGATTCCTTGAAGCTCATCACCTGCACCAGGTTGCATGAGGACAAGGAATAAATCGGTCATCGAATGCACTTCGTATTCACTTTGTCCAACACCGACAGTTTCAACTAAGATGACGTCGAACCCGGCAGTTTCGGCAACCAGGATCGCTTCGCGTGTTCTGTTTGCGACACCACCTAAAGAGCGGCCGGCCGGTGATGGTCTGATGAACGCATTGTCTTTCCGAGACAGGTGCTCCATCCGCGTCTTATCGCCCAAAATGGATCCACCATGGAGCGGAGACGACGGATCGACTGCCAGCACACCAACGCGTTTACCGAGACTGATTAGAAATAAGCCAAACGCTTCAATAAATGTTGATTTTCCAACGCCAGGAACACCTGAGATCCCAATACGCAGGCTATTACCAGCATGAGGAAGGCATTGTTCTAATAATGCAGCAGCGTCCCGACGATGCACCGGATTGGTTGATTCAATGAGCGTAATCGCCTTGGCCAGCGCTCGACGCTGGCCTTTGCGTAATGCTTCAAAATCGATGTCAGGCACCTGTTTTCTCAATCGCATCGAGGACTGATTCAGCGCACGCCGAAATTTTGGTTCCCGGACCAAAGATCGCAGCGACGCCGTGATCATAGAGTGCTTCATAGTCCTTTCTTGGGATCACGCCGCCTGCAAAGACAACGATATCGTCTGCACCCTCTGCTGTCAGCGCAGCTTTTAATTCGGGAATGAGAGTCAGATGACCGGCTGCTAGTGAGCTCACACCAATTGCATGCACATCGTTTTCGATCGCCTGACGCGCCACTTCTTCCGGCGTTGAGAACATGGGGCTCAAGTCCACATCGAATCCGAGATCAGCAAAGGCCGTCGCAACAACCTTTGCGCCACGATCGTGACCATCCTGTCCCATCTTTGCGACTAGGATGCGCGGGCGCCGTCCGTCACGGGATTCGAACTCGGTAATCCGTCCCGCGAGAGCAAGCCAGTCTGCATCATCTTTGAAGTGGCTACCATACACGCCTGAAACACTCTGGTGTGTTGCTTGGAATCGTTTAAATACGACCTCCATTGCATCAGAGATTTCTCCCACTGTACACCGTGCACGTGTTGCTTCGACAGCAAGGCCGAGAAGATTGCCGGGACCACCACCCGAGGCACAGTCAGTGATGGCCTTCAGACAGGCCTCAGCTTCTGTTGAATCACGCGATGCTTTGATTGACTGGAGGCATTCAATTTGTGCATCACGGACCTTCGCATTATCGATCGAGAGAACCTCAAATTCATCCGCTGCACCGTTAGGTAGGGTATATTTGTTGACTCCGACGATGACATCTTCACCGCGATCAATCCGCGCTTGTTTATTGGTCGCGGATTCTTCGATCCGGAGTTTCGGAAGACCTGCTTCGATCGCTTTGGCCATGCCGCCTTCTTTTTCAACTTCAGCGATCAATTCACGTGCTCGCTCTGCAAGTTCGTTGGTCAGTGATTCCATCATGTAAGAACCGCCCCAGGGATCCACTACCTGACGAATTCCTGTTTCTTCTTGCAGGATGAGCTGGGTATTCCGAGCAATGCGTGCTGAAAATTCAGTCGGTAGCGCGATCGCTTCATCGAATGAATTGGTATGCAATGATTGTGTTCCGCCGAATACCGCAGCCATGGCCTCAATGGTGGTTCTGACCACGTTGTTGTAGGGATCTTGTTCTGTGAGTGACCAACCTGAGGTTTGACAATGTGTTCTTAGAACTGTTGAGCGCTCCGATTTTGGATTGAACTCATTCACAATCTCGTTCCACAAAAGACGCGCAGCTCTGAGCTTTGCGATCTCCATGTAGAAGTTCATTCCGATACCAAAAAAGAACGATAAGCGAGGCGCAAACTGGTCGATATCGAGCCCTGCTGCGAGCGCTGTCCGAATGTATTCTTTGCCGTCAGCAAGCGTATAGGCGAGCTCGAGAGCGGCATCGGCACCTGCTTCCTGAATATGATAGCCAGAGATCGAAATGGAATTGAACCTCGGCATATTGTCAGAACAATAACTGATGATATCGCCGATGATGCGCATGGAAGGTTCTGGTGGATAGATATAGGTGTTCCGAACCATAAACTCTTTCAGGATGTCGTTCTGGATTGTTCCTGACAGTTTGTCCTGCGATACACCTTGCTCTTCGGCAGCAACGATATAGCCTGCCAACACAGGAAGCACGGCACCATTCATTGTCATTGACACTGACACTTGATCGAGTGGAATTCCATCAAACAAGATCTTCATGTCTTCAACAGAATCGATCGCAACACCGGCCTTTCCGACATCACCTGAGACACGGGGATGATCAGAGTCGTATCCACGGTGTGTTGCTAGATCAAATGCGACAGACACGCCCTGACCTCCGGCAGCAAGCGCTTTTCGGTAAAAGGCGTTGGACTCTTCTGCCGTGGAGAAACCGGCGTATTGACGAATTGTCCAAGCACGACCGGCGTACATTGTCGCTTTAGGACCGCGCATAAACGGAGCCATTCCAGGCATGCTCTTGCGGGTATCGAGATCTTTGACATCGTCATCTGTGTAAAGAATCTTCAGGCCGATACCCTCAGGCGTGAACCAGGTCATTTCATCCGGTGTTAGTCCCTTTGACTCTCTCGCAACCAGCGCTTCCCATTGCTTTTTGTCTGTCATGCAATCCTCACAACGTTCGCAGCTGTTCGACTGTATGAGAAAGGCGCGAATTAGCAAGTGCTTCGTCGTCAATCTCTTCAGCGATTTCGTCAGGCTCGATTCGATACAAGGGCTCGCCTTGTTTCACGATGACGCCGTCGCCGCGCTCAATGAGCACCTCAGTCACAGTTCCTGCAAATTCAGCATACACCTTGTTAAACATTTTCATGACTTCAATGACGTAAAGTGGATCACCCATGTCAAAGTGTGTTCCGACATCGAGGAAATTTGCTGCGCCCGGTGTTTCTTGGGCATAGAACATACCACCAGAGATCGCCACAATTTCATTTGCAGAGGCGACAGGTGGTGGCACCAGAATTTTCCGTGCGCGTTCTGTCAGCTCGGTATCTTTCAGACGATCCGGAATGGTGACCGTTAGGTCATCATTGACCTTTAGCTCATCAAAGCCGACAGCGAGCGCTGATTTAGCAACAGCACCCATCAATTCCAAGCCTGCTTGGAATCCTCGATGAGCTGCTTGGATGTCGCCCCAAAGTGCAGCGTCAATTGCCGTTGGTGCTTGATCGGTTGAGAGCATGTGTGACAATTTGTTCCAGCGATGCGCGCCGATTCGATCTTCCAAGTCTTGATAAAAACTGAGGCCTTGCTCAAGAATGATCTGATCGTGATCCCAAATCACCTCAAGCGCAGGGGCGTTCTCAATCAAATCCATATTCAGATAGTGATAGAGGTCGGCTAACACATTGAAAGGATTTGTTTTCCAAACAAATTGACCCGCCTCGACTGCCCAATCCTGGCGGACTTTGGCAATCCAACCCATCAACCGATGCGGATTGGTCAGAAGCCGCTTCAGCGGTCGAGTGATCAGTGTGTGCTTACGCGCAAACACCTCGGGATATGCCGACTGACTCGCTAAATGATGAAATCCTGCATCCAGATCGAGCTTTCTGGCTTCTTCGAATAACAGTCCGGTCAGTGTCAGATAGGGCTGGATGAACGCTGTTGTTGATTTTGCATACGGATTTTGCGCCAAGAACCAATGGACGAGGCCGTAATGAAACTCAAGATTGGTTTGCATATCCTGACCATCAATTGTCATTTTCCGTAAGACTTCTGCCATCCGCTCATAGCTGACCAATCGATCATCACCGACGGTTAGGAGGAGTGCGACATTTGAGTCATAAGCGCCCGCTAGGGTGTATTTCATGAATGCACCAGTATCTGGATTCTTCACACAGATACCCTGGTCATCACGGATTTCGCCATCGATTGGTGATGACCAATACTCAATGACTCCACCGGTGTGTGGTGCGAGGCCGGCGTTGGTTGCATTGAGGCGCGCTTCCACTGATGCCGTCACACGAGCGACACGTGTTGGCTTTGGGAGTTTGTGTCTATGCCAGGCGATTATCGCCATGGCTTCAACCAGGGAATTCACGACGAACGCATCCGAAGGGTCGTTTGGATTTTCAAAGCGCAGCCCGTAGCACAGTTCGCTGACCCGGTGCTCGACCTGAATCCGTGTATTCATTTCCATAAAGAAATGCTGGTCGGCATCAACGATACATTCGAATGTCGAGACCGAATCGAGGCCAACGGCTGTACCAAACCGTGTCGCTTCGTCTTCCATGCGCTCGAGAATGGTCAGGTCAGACTCAAGGGCTTTCTTTTGTGACGGGCTGTCACTGGATGCATCGATCGCCTGTTTGAGACTCTCAATGGTGGTCGAGACTTCAAGCAATTTTTGCTCATGCATCTGCAGTGAACAGTCACGACCACCTAGTGTGAGACACCAGTCGCCATTACCGATCACCTGAATTTCCTGATGGCGAGTGGTCTCGATATTCAGTTCGATCAAGACGTTTTTGTTATCACCACGACCGGTTGCTTTCACTTCATTTAAGACTTCACGGAGAAGCTCGGGGACTTTAGACGAGGCTTCTTTGACCTGTATTTTGTGGTCACCTGCATGGTCTTTTGGCGCCACTAAGATACGTTGGCCTTTCCCGCCGCCGCCGCCAATTGCTTTCAGTCGAATTCGGTTGTTCGGTTGTTGGTCAAAGAGTTTTGCGACTTCAATTTCGGCTTGCAGGGCGATCTCATCGATCGTGATGACATCAACCAGCGCGTCGTAACTGGCGCCTAACAGGGCTTCAGCTTTCTCTACTTCGGTTGAGCCCTGAGGTGTAGCGAGCTTGTGAGCCTTGGCAATTGCCTCGAGCCCGCCATCGCGTTCTGCTTTGGCGAGTAGTGTTCGGACGGTGAGGTTGTTGACCCCTGGAACAACAGAGACATCGGCCGCGAGTGCTGTGCGTTTCGCCT
>CAJWFL010000079.1:0-7219 GCA_913031455.1 uncultured Gammaproteobacteria bacterium | reverse complement strand
ACGGTGTTTTCAACGACGATGAAGAAGATGCTTTAGCGCATATTGCGAGACTGGAGGACTGTGTACCCACTGTCCAGATCCATCGTTTGACCGGTCATCTGCATGCACAGAACAACCTTGTTTGTGAACAAACGGCAGACGCAGTGCGTCTTCTTCGATCACTGCTGATCAGGTCCTAATGGTCAATCACCTTCCTGAGATGCTCGGTCTGAGCTGGTTTCAACTGGGGTTGATCCCCTGTATTTTCATCTTGGGTGGCGCAGCCAAAGGCGCACTGGGATTCGGGTTACCCTTTGTCACCGTCTCAATAATTCCACTGTTCGCACCGCTGGATGTCGCTCTTGCGGTCAATGCCGTGGTCTTGCCGATCGCCAACTTTTTGCAATACACACAAAGCGGCTTAGTCAGGCCCACTTTTGAGAGGTACCGGTTGGTCGTGGTTGGTATTCTTCTTGGAGCACCGATTGGTGCATATCTCCTCAGCGCCATGGACATTCACATCATCGAATTGCTTCTCGGACTATTTGTGATGTGCTTCGTCTTTGTCACTCTGTTCAACCCAAGTCTCAAAGTCGCGCCACGAAGTGAGAAAAGTCTTGGTTTGACTGTGGGTTTATCGGCTGGAGTGATTGGCACCATGACCACGGTCAATGGTCCGTTTTTTATCATGTATCTGTTAGGACTCCAGATCAATCGACGCGAAATGCTGGCGTCTCTCGGCTTGTTATTCATCGTCTCAGGACTCTGTTTCACGGTCTTTTTTAGCTTATTCGGAATCTTAACGACCGAGCGTGCGCTTCTCGGCGTGGCCTGTGCAGGCTTTGCGATGCTGGGTATGCGAATCGGCGACTGGTTAGTTCAGTTTATCGACCGGGAGTTTTTCCGTAAATTAGTGCTCTGTGGATTATTTATTCTCGGATTCAATATTTTTCTCCGGGGTCTCGGATGATCATTCAAGCGATCAGGTTATATCCATGTCGAATTCCACTCGATCGCCCGGTGATCACGTCTTTCGGGAAAATGACAGCACGGTCGTCGTTGCTGATCGAAGTCGAGGATCCCCAAGGTCATACTGGATGGGGAGAATGCTGGTGTAACTTTCCAAGCGGCGGTATGGCATACAAGCAAAGGCTGTATCAAGACACCCTAGCGCCTCATTTACGATTTGAGAAAGATGCCGAGCCTCACGAAATCACCACCGCCCTTCACCAGTCATTACGAGTCATTGCGTGTCAAACCGGGGACCGTGGATCTGTTGCGCAAATCCTGGCAGGCTTGGACATTGCCTTGTGGGATTTACGAGCAAAACAATTGGACCTGCCGTTAGCTGCTGTCTTGAATCCTCATCATACGAGCCAGGTACCCATGTATGCATCCGGGATTGATCGCAGGGAAATCGCTGTTCGACTTGATGCCGCTCGATCATTGGGAATTGAGCGATTCAAGCTCAAAGTGGGGTTTGATCCCGTCACTGATCTCGACGCAATCACATCATGTTTAACGCAATTGGCGCCTGAAGAACGCTTAGCTGTCGATGCCAACCAAGGGTGGTCACTGGCAACTGCGATGTCACTATTGCCAGATCTTCCAAGTGAGCTTTCCTGGATTGAAGAACCGATTCTCGCTGATGAGCCGTTTGATCATTGGCTTCGTTTACAAGAGCTGACCTCCATCCGGCTGTCAGGTGGCGAAAACTTTCTGCATCAAGACGATTACGATCGCTACTTCCAAAGCATCGAAAAACCCTTTCCGATTCTTCAACCCGATGTCTGCAAATGGGGCGGGATTACAGGTGTCAGTCGGTTATTTCCGAATATCGATCCACAGCAGACCCAGTACTACCCGCATTTTTTAGGCAGTGCAATTGGGCTCGCGGCCTCGGCTCACTTGCTGGCTGCCGAGGGGGGTGGCGGACTTTTAGAATACGACATCCAACCTAACGCGCTTCGCGACGCTCTCGGAACAGAACCACTTCCGATCAAGCAAGGGCATTATCAGATCAGTGATCGGCCAGGTCTTGGGATTGAGCCTCGGCCCGAGGTCCTCAACACCTGGTGCCAAGCCGCAATCCCACTGGATCTAGCGGACTAACTGTTCGACTTCTTGAAGCGATACTTGTGAAACAGCGATCCCTTCGGTCGCCGAACGCTCGCGAAGCGTCAAGCGCTTTGTTCCAGGGAGTCTCGTTCCCTCCTGCATCAAAATCTGCTCAAGCAACACCTCGAGCCGATTGCTAAAGCCCCCACCGGAAAACAGCTCAGGATCAATACACAGGAGGGTTTGACCGACAGCCGGTGGTTCGCCCTCAGCGTCGAAGAAGGAAGAAGCCTCAAAGCCAAAATGAGCTCCACCAAGGGCAGCTGCCAATATTTCAACCAATAACACCAAAGCCGCCCCTTTCGCACCACCCATCGGTAGCATCGATCCCTGCAACACTGCTTTCGGATCCGTTGTCGGCTGACCGTCCTGATCAAGGCCCCAACCTTCAGGAATGGATTGACCTTCCTTGGCAGCGACCATGACCTTGCCGCGTGCAACTTGGCTTAATGACAAATCAATCACTAATGGATGATTGCTATGACGTGGCGCAGCAAAAGCGATGGGATTGGTTCCAAAAATGGGGGTCGATCCGCCAAACGGCGCGATCGCAGCAGGACTGTTACCCACGATTAATCCCAGAGTGTCTTGCATCGCCAAACGTTCAACATGCCAGCCGGCGACACCAAAGTGATGCGAGCGGAAGATCGTCGCCGCCGCAATCCCCATGGACTTGGCTTTATTGGGCAGTTCCTTGATCGCAAGGTCAATGGCTGGAAAGGCAAATCCATGTTGGGCATCAATGCGAAGCGCGCTTGCGGTCTCAGCAGCAATATGCGGTGTGGCATGCCCATGAACCTTGCCCGAGCGGGCTTGGGCGCAATAACTCGCGACTCTTGAGATCCCATGCCCCACTTGTCCATCGATCTGCGCTTGGGTCAGGGCCGCAGCCACGCTCAACGCGTTCTCCTGAGAGACATTAGAGCTCTCAAGGGCTCGTTGAATCAACGACTGTAATTGGTCTCGAAACAGGTAAACATCACTCATAACCTAGGGCCCTTAATACATTTTCTGCAGTCACCTGGCTCACGCGCCGGTTCGACTCGTGTGTCACACCAGCGATGTGAGGCGTGAGAATCAATGCATCAATACCATCGAAACGCGCGCCCTTGAGCTCATCCAATGGCTCATGCTCAAAAACATCGAGAGCAGCTCCGCCAAGATGTCCTGTCTGGATATGGTGAATGAGAGCTCTCTCGTCAACAATTCCACCACGCGATGTGTTGATCAAAATCGCCCCACTCTTCATCAACGCCAGCCGCTGTGAATTCATCAAGCAGTGCGTGTCTTCCGTTAACGGAACATGAATACTGACACTGTCTGAAAACGCCAACAATTCGTCCAAGGATGAGACAGCAGTCGCGACCGAATGGTGCTCTGATGCGTCAATATAGGGGTCAAAATACGCTATCCGCATTCCAAAAGCAGCGGCTCGCTTCGCGACGATCTGCGCAATCTGTCCGAATCCAATCAGTCCGAGTGTTTTGCCACTAATCTCACCACCGATAAATTGCTCCCGCGGCCAATCCCCGCCGACCATCGCCTGGAATCCACTGGTCATCGGACGACGTAGATGCAGCAAGGCACTCATCACATACTCAGCCACTGCCACAGCGTTCGCACCGGTTGCTGGCAAGACTTGGATGTTGGCTCGTTTCGCTGCGTCGAGATCGATGTTATCCAAACCAACACCAAGGCGACCAATCACCTTCAACTGACCAGCATGGTTCAGTAAGTCACGGGTCACCGGTGTTCGATTCCGAACAATCAACGCGTCAACTACCGAAATGCGCTGCATCAAGGTTTGTTGATCGTCGAAAAGATTTGGTTCGTAGTCGACCGATAAGCGATTTTTCAAGAAGGCGAGAGCTGAGCCGTCCATGAATTCACTCACTAATACTGTGGCCATCGTTTTCTCCAAAAAAAAGGGGACCCGAAGGCCCCCTTAACGTCCGATTTATGCGCTTCGGTACAGTTTTGTCATCACGAATTCCCGATGCTTCAACACTTCCGCAGCTGTCATGCGACCGTTACAGGTCCGGATTGTCATATCGATCAATGCGTCTCCTGCCTGATCCAGGGTCATGTCTCCACGCAAAATACCAGAGACATCGACATCGACGTGCTCACCCATAGTACGAACAGTCTTTGGATTCGCAGTCAGCTTGATCACAGGCTCAATGGGATTACCAATAATATTGCCCTGACCTGTCGGAAACAGGTGCACAACGAACCCTGCGGCAGCTTGCAATGTGACGCATTCAGCAGCAGCGGAAGAGCTGTCCATAAAGTAGAGGCCTTTGCCACCAGTTGGCATCTCGGCTGGTTCCAAGACATCAACAAACTTCGTCTTCTTACCAATTTTCTGCAAATTACCGAACGCTTTCTCTTCGATCGTTGTCAGACCGCCAGCGATGTTACCTTTCGTTGGCTGAGACTCCGACAAATCCGACGTCTTGTGAGGCTCAATGACCTCGTCCATATACGCCTGCCAGGTGTTCATGAACTTTTCACCAATTTCAGGTGTCACTGCGCGTTGTGCACAGGCCGCTTCGGCACCGGTCAACTCTGAGGTTTCACCGAAACAGGTTGTCACACCCAACGGATCGAGCTTATCAACCAAATTGCCAACGGTTGGATTTGATGCAAGGCCAGAGGTTGTATCTGACTCACCACACTTCATGCTGATCCAGAGCTCGCTGATGTCACAGGGCTCACGCTGAAGCTCAGACGCCCAATGAACCAATTCTTTCGCTTTCCGAGATGCATCGGCAACCACTTGGATTTCGCCATTACCCGAGATCCCGAAGCCTTCGACTGGCTTGCCAGTCGTCCGGATTCCGTCGACGACACGTCCAGTCCATCCGGCTTCGATACCGATCACGATTACAGCGGCGACGTTTGGATTACATCCAGTTCCGATCAATGTTCTGAAATGCAGATCAAGGTCTGCGCCGAACTGTAGACGACCGTAATGGTGAGGAAGAGCGATACAACCGGCGGTATTTGAAGCCACTTTTTCAGCTGCCGCGTTTGACAGATCGTCGAGGGGCAGAATCACAACGTAGTTACGGACACCAACACGGCCATTTTCACGGCGATAGCCAAGGAATGATTTTGGAAGACTCATGCTTACCACCTCTTTGTTTTACAGTTGTGGACGTGGACGTGATTACCCATTTTCGCATCAGCGGTCATTCGGCCGATGTCGCTTGAATACTTGAGCACCGTGTCGTTCTCACTCATTTCGATCAGAGCGATCTTGTGACCCAGGGGAATCGCGTCAAGGGCTTTCACCTCGACTTTCTCACCTGTTTCCATGATCAAACCACTGAGTTGTTTACCGGCTTCCACCGTTTCGACCACGATGACACCAACATTGTCAGCCTTATCGTGGACTAGAAAATCAGGTTGCGACATAAATCCTCCGTACGTGAACCAGATTATTGTTGTGCATCGAGCTTACTCCCAACCCAGCAATAATACAACTAAGTCATCTAAGTCTTATAGATGAATTATATCAATGTGTCCGAAATTCAGTTAACATCATTTCAATCTTCAGGTAAGGTTTTGACATGCAGCAAATGTTCAACACTCCATTGTATCTACAGATCCGCGAGCAGATTTTCGATGCCTTGCGTTCTGGACGATGGGCTGCGAACGATCCACTTCCCTCAGAAACCAAGCTGGCATCCGAATTTGAAGTCAGCCAAGGAACCATTCGCAAAGCCATTGATGACTTGGTTGCTCAGAACATTCTTTACCGACACCAGGGCCGTGGCACTTTCATCCGCCGGCATGATGAACAACAAAGCCTGTTTCGATTTTTTAATCTGGCGCGAGCTGATGGATCAAAGCCAGTCCCTGAAAGCATGAATCTCCATTGCAAAACTCGCAAAGGACTGAAACATGAATGCGCCGCACTCCAGCGACCCACCGGGGAACGGCTCATCGAGATTCTGAGGCTCAGACGGCTTGATGGCCAACCGGTGATCTTGGAAACCATTCTGGTTAGCCAGCAACTGTTTCCCGATCTCAACAAGCGCGGTTTACCCAATACGCTCTACGAGCTCTACGGGGATGAATACAACGTCTACATCACGCGCGCTGAGGAACAGATCAAAGGCATCCTGCCGGATGCAACGATGCAACACCATCTCGAGATCGACAAGACCACTCCGTTGATTGAGATTCAACGCATTGCTTATGATTTGCACAATCAACCGGTTGAGATCCGCATCAGCCAATGCGTCACCGGAGACTTCGTCTACGCGTGTTCACTCAACTAGCCGCATCCGGTTGCATCATCAATTCAAGACGATTTGCGGCTTCACGCAGGACTGGCAGGCAACGCTCAACCGCATCCAACGGCAATCGAAAGATCGGTGCCTGAACCGTCAGAATCAGCGACAGGCGACGCTTGAAGTCGAAGACAGGAACTCCAACGGCAATCGTTCCCGCTAGAAATTCCTGGTGGTCGATTGCAAAACCCTGTCCACGAATCACCTCAAGCTCTGCCTCTAAGGCATCGATCGAGGTAATCGTTTCCACACTAAACTGCGTCAGACCTGCCACCTCAATGAGATGCCGCACCTCGTCTTTCGACAGCGTGGAGAGATACAGTTTGCCAGATGCTGTGCAGTGAAAAGGCACAATACTCCCAACTGGAAAACTGATTCTCAGTGGCGAGTCGACCTCTGCACGATCGACATAGCGCATGCCTTCATCTGATGGAATCACTAATGTGCAGGTTTCATTGAGTTGATCGCGTAACCACAACAAAATCTGCTTTCGAGAAGTTTGGGCACGACGCGAGCCCAACACATTGACAGCAAATATTTGCGCTCGCTCACCCAAGATATAGGACCGACCGCCATCCACTTGGCGTAAAAAGTCGTGTCGCTCAAGAAGGTGTAGCAATCGATGCACAGTGGGCTTCGGAAGACCAAGCTCATCGGCAATCTCGGTCAACGTCAAATCACCGTCATGATCGGCCACAAACTCAAGAACCATCAAGGGTTTTAAATTTGAAGGAATCTCTGTTTCCATGAGCTCCGGCATCAGGTGAACCTGGTTAATGACGATCTCCGTAGAATAAAGTGACCACATGCTTTGCTTCAGC
>CAJWFL010000078.1:0-7327 GCA_913031455.1 uncultured Gammaproteobacteria bacterium | reverse complement strand
CTCTGCTGCACTTTCCGTAGGCTCACGCCCCCCAGGGATTACCTGGCACCTTGCCTCGAGGAGCCCGGACTTTCCTCTCCTGTCAAACAGCAGCGATTGCCTGGCTAACTCGCGCGCAGTGTCTATGCTCCGGGCTCGTCAGTCAATTGGCGGTACAAGATTCGTTTCGATACTCCAGTGAGCTCAGACGCCAATGCGGCCGCTTTTGAGGGTGGTAATGCACGAGCAAGTACACGAAGAATCCGCTCCGCATCAACACTCGATTGGGTTCGATCAGCACTCGCAGGCCCCACCAGTACAACAAATTCTCCTCGGATCCGATCAGGATTAGCCGCAAACCAGTCCGCGCACTGTCCCGCAGCGACACGAATCAGTTGTTCATGGATTTTTGTAAGCTCTCGAGCAAATACAACTTTTCGTCCATAAGCTGTCCGATCCAGTCGTTCTGCAAAGTCCACAATACGGTGTGGGGCTTCGTAGAAAATCAACGTCCCGTCGTAAGATAGCGCGCGTTCAAGCTCTTGCTCACGCGCACTCGATTTGGTTGATAGAAAGCCAAAAAAATGGGATGGCGCGGCTGGAAAACCACTCACTGACAGCGCTGCTGTCAACGCAGAGGGACCCGGAACAGGAATCACCTGAAATCCTTTTTCAACGACTCTTTCAACAAGCAAACGTCCCGGATCGCTAATCCCGGGGGTCCCAGCATCTGAAATAAGGGCTAACGATTGGCCTGAATCGAGTGACTCGATGACTCGATCCGCTTTCCCCGCTTCAGAATGAGCATTCATTGAGACCATCCGAGTCGAGACATTGACAAATTTTAAAATCTGGCCACTCACTCGAGTATCTTCCGCTAAAATCACATCGACACGATCCAAGATATCTATCGCTCTCTGAGAGAGATCAGTCCATTGGCCAATCGGCATTGCGACAACATAAAGCGCTGATGGTAAAGTGATGGCTTGATCATTTTGCGACACTGTAGGGATCCATTTGTTGTTACTCGTCAAGCCTGCACGAAAACCCACGATGAGAACAAGCGCTTTAGTCGGTCTGGTGTTCATCGCCGGATGTCAGCAACAGGTGAAGCCCCCAGTGGTCGAGATCCCTCGCGCGGAGCAAACGACAAAAGCGCCTGAACCGCCTGTTGAGCCGGACGAACAGCCGCGGATCGACGTATTGCCAAAGCAAATCGATTGGAACCGCGGTTCCCGTGAGATTGCGCGAACCGAGGTATCGCCAATGGGTCGCAACAGCACCCAATCAACCCGTGACGATTTCCAAACACCTCAACAAGAAGGCGTGATCTCACTTAATCCATCAACGACGATTGAACCGAACGAACCAGGATCTTCAGAAGCAATTGCACTGGCGGTCATACCCTCGATCAAGCCGATCGATGAAACACCAGCAATCGCAGCGCAACCAGCGACGTCGACTGACATTCGCCAACCAGAATCAGATCGTGAAGTCATAACAACCGAGCGGCCTGATCAGAACCAGCTTACAGTCGATGACTCAGTGAGGACAGTAGCCGACAAGTTGGCCGAAAATGAGCCTGAACTGGCGATACTGACAATCAACGCGATCAACTCAAAATCACTCTCGAGAACTCAGCGAGCTGAAGTCCTTCGGATGAAAGGAGAGGCATACCGACAACTGAATATGTCGATTGCCGCCCTTCGTTTCGATGCGGAGCGTTTGCGATATCTCGATGATCAGACACTCAGCACGGCCGCACGCAATATGCTTGAAGCGCTGGCCGACCTACCCGATAGTTTACGACAGGATTTGAGTGCTGGAACTGATCCATTAGCGGGCCTGGCCCACGCATTATCCTTGCGAATGGCTCCGTCCGAAGACGCAATATGGCAATGGCTTCGAAAGTACCGGACTCACCCACTGCTTCGCGCGGAACTTCCTGAGTACAGTTTCCTCACCAGCGTCAATCCACCTAAGGACTTCCATGTCACTGTATTACTCCCGCTTTCCGGGGATCTTGGAAACGCTGGACGCGCAATCCGTGATGGCATACTCTATGAACACCAACAGCAGCAATCTGACTTCGGCGTTGCACTGCGGATCCTTGACACAGAAAAACTATCGAACGCAGATATGATTGCGATTGGACAATCCGCAGAGACAGAGTTCATCATCGGCCCGCTGCAAAAAGATAAGGTGGTCGAATTACTTGAGTCAAAGCCACGCGTACCTGTTCTCGCACTGAATCGTGTCCAAGCAGATGCGCTGGATCTATCAACGCCGTTTTACACTCTCAGCCTCGCGATCGAGGATGACGCGCAATCGACGATCAATCATGTCGCGCGTGAGGTGGATCAGCCTCGGGTTTTAGTGTTCCATACCGATTCACTGCTCGGTGAGCGTGCGGCAAATGCTATTCAGAGCCAACTCACAGCGGTTGGCGGCACGTCTGGCGGTCAATTCGCTCTCGATAGCAAAAAACCTGAAACAGCAATCACTGCAGCGTTTGGGGTCACAGATAGCGATAATAGGCGCCGACAATTATCGAAAGCATTAGGTTTACGCCTCGAACATACCACCAGAATTCGACAAGATATGACTGCGGTCGTTGTCCATACAGATCCAAAAAGAGCGCAACAAATTCGTCCCCTTCTTGATTTCTATTATCTGGATGAGACTCCCGTTTACCTTATCGGTGCCTATCGGCCTGACATCAACGAGATTACTGAAGATCTTCGAAATAGCCAGTTAATGGTCACCCCCTGGGACCTCGGAACAGACGAAAAACAAATGCTGGCAGATCGAACAAATGCCCAAGGCGTCTTTGGCTCGCTGGTTGGTATTGGTATTGATGCAGTCCGCATGGCCATGCAACTCGGGTTTGGTGGCTCGACCTCGATCCGAGGACAAACCGGATATCTAACGCTGGGTCCTGACTCAATGATCCATCGTCAACTATCAACAATTCGAATTACCAATACCGAACAAGTCATAGCGACCGACTGGGAGCCTGCGCCCTCACTGCTAGACTCGGAGTTGCTTCATGCGAACTGACGAGATTATGGAAGAACGGATCGCGATGCGGATTGCCAAAGCGACTGACGCGTTACAGCAAAGTTTCGAACTTGCGCCACGGTTGGTGACTGCTGCCACTCAACTCACCAATTGTATTTTGAATGATGGGAAAATCCTGGTCATCGGATCTGGCTCGTCTGCTGCAATCGGTCAAATCTTTGCAACACATCTGATGCATCGATTTGAACGAGACCGGCCTGGGCTTCCGGCAATTGCCTTGAATGCCGATGCGATCACCATGAGCTCCCTCGCTGATGAATCCCGTTCAGAAAAGTATTCGCGACAAGTCAAAGCGCTCGGAAAAGCCGGTGATAGCATGCTGATCGTTTCAGCCACCGGTACACGCTCAAGTTTGGTTCAGTCGGTGATTGCGGCTCACGAGCTCGAATTACCGGTGATTGCCTTAACTGGCGGTGGTGGTGGTGAAATTGCACCATTACTCAATTACGGAGACATAGAGATTCGAGTAAACTCTGATCATCCCATCACAGTTCGCGAACAGCATTTGATGCTCGTGCATTGCCTAAGCGAATTAATTGATCTACAAATATTTGGCTAACTCAAGGAGTTGATGATGCGTTTACCTTTGATCCTGGCAATTCTTACGCTTGGTCTTTTGACGGGCTGTGCGACAGTCATCGATTCAACTACAGCAGAGCCGATTTCGGATAGCCGAGGCAGTCGGACAGCTGGGCAATTTATCGATGATGAAACAGCTGAAGTGACGATTGCAGTGAATCTTAAAAAGGCGTCACCTGAGCTTAAAGTCAGCAACATCAATGTTAAAGTCTACAATGGGGTGGTGTTAATTGCGGGACAGGTTCCGTCTGAGAATGCACGACAGCTCACTGAAAAAGTGACTTCACAACATCGCGGTGTCGTCCGTGTGATTAATCAGCTCGAGATCGCAGGAAAAGCGACGATTATTTCCGAAATCAATGACCTCACCATTTCAACACAAGTCAAAGCGCTCGTTCTCAAAGACCTGGGACGCAACGTGTATCAGCGAACCTTGATCACAACCGAAAACAGTGTGGTCTATGTGATGGGTTTTGTTTCGAGAACCGAAGCTGCTGCGCTTGAGAATGTCGTGAGTTCAGTGCGAGGGGTGAAACGAATCGTACGTGTATTCGAGTATATCGATTAGTCGTCTGATTTCACGATTCGTAATGCGGGCCGCTCGCGCTTGGGCGGCTCAGATTCCGCAGGAACTTCATCCTGAGCGGGCTCAAAGGTCGGCGCAGAGCCATCGGTGTTGGGTAATTCAGGCACCCCACCTGGCTCCCGACCGAACGCCATTCCAAGACCTGATTCCTTCCCATAAATCGCAGTAATTGCACCGTAGGGTAAAACCAAGTCGGTTGGGACCCCACTAAACCGTGTCTGGAACATCAAGCCGAAGTCTGACGTATTCCAGGCGTTCAAAGCCCTCGGCGCAAGATTGAGAACAATTTGACCATCCTTCACGTGCGATTCCGGCACTTCCACACCTGGGTAGAAGCAGTCAACAACCACATAAGGATCTTCGCCCCCGTCGACTATCCAGTCATAGAGAGCACGGATCAAATATGGGCGCGAGGAACCGAGGGCCATAATTTAAGAACGCGGCATTTCCCGTTCGGCCTCAGACAGACTCGCCTGGAACGCATCCCGGTTGAACATACGATATTGATAATCTTGCAGTCCACGGGTTTGCTTCGGGGGTAATTCGACACCCAAATGTGGTAGTCGCCATAAAATCGGCGCGACAGTGCAATCAACAAGTGAAAACTCCTCGCTCATGAAATATGGCATTTCCTCAAAGATTGGAGCGACAGCGACCAATTGCTCTTTCAGCTCTTTAGCTGCTGATGGTGAGCGCTTGTTATTGCGCTTGGCAGCTTCGATCGTTCGGATCAATGGCGTCCACTCTTTCTCAATCCGGTGCAAAAACATCCGCGCATTGGCGCGCGCCACCGGATAGACAGGCAGTAACGGTGGATGCGGAAAGCGTTCATCAAGATACTCCATCATTGTGTTGGGTTCGTACAACACCAAATCACGATCTAGCAATGTTGGGAGATTGTTATACGGATTAATCTCTGACACTTCCTCTGGAATGTCATCCGCATCGCAATCATCGATATCCACGGTGACTCCCTTTTCCGCCAGCACGATCCGTACACGATGGGACATGTGATCCGTTGGATCCGAGAAAAAGGTCATGGTTGAGCGTTTCGTCACGAGTGACATAAATATTTCAATCTCCGTAAACAGACAAAACAGCCGGCGTGAGCCGGCTGTTCGTAGAACTTAGGCTTGGTTGTGCTTAATGCACGTCTTTCCAGTATTCACGCTTCAGTAAGTAAGCAAATACAAAGAAGATCATGATAAACAACAGCACGTATATTCCCATGTCGTGGGCTTTCGCTTTCGAAGGCTCTCCAACATATTCCAAGAAGTTTACCAGATCGTAGATCAACCTATCGTATTCAGCTGGTGTCAACTGTCCGGAGCCTTCAACAACTTCTAGAATTCCGCACTGATTTTCAGTGAGTGGCTGTCCCGAAATTGAATCTGTTTGCACCGTTCCGTTCACACGAATCGGCGCTTCCTTGCAGACTGTGCGCTGGACACCCTGAAGCGGCTCCAGTACGTGCGGCATCCCAACTTTCGGGAATACTTTGTTGTTAACACCCAGTGGACGCGATGGATCGACATAGAATGTCTTTAGATACGTGTAGATCCAGTCTGGTGAGCGCTTCCGAGCGACGAGTGTTAAATCAGGGGGCGGTGCGCCGAACCACTCAGCAGCTCCTTTCGATGGCATGGCAATCGTCCCTAAATCACCAATCTTCTGATCCGTAGGCACAATGGATTGGACCATGATGTCAGTGTCAATTCCCAAATCCATCGCGGTCCGTTCATAGCGCTGATACTCAAGCGAATGACACCCCATACAGTAATGACTATAGGTCGCCAAGCCACGCTGCAACGACACTTTGTCACTATAATCGGGTTGAATCGACTCAAGCGGGTATCCTGGACCACCAGCTGCAACAGCTGCGGTCGACATCCATGAAAAGACCAAGGCCGCTACCAATTTCATTTCGTCACCCTCGCTGGAACAGGCTTCGTCGACTCCCATCGGGTGTACCAAGGCATAGCAAGGAAGAATAGGAAGTAGATCGCAGTCCCTAACTGAGCCAACGCTGTTCGCACTGGTGTAGATGGCAACGCACCTAGAATACCCAACATCACAAAGGCGATTGCAAACAACACCAACATGATCTTCGACAAATTGCCTTTGTAACGAATTGAACGGACCGCGCTCCGATCAAGCCATGGCAGAACAAACAAAATCGCAATGGCAGCACCCATGACTACGACACCCCAGAACTTGGCATCAAGACCAAACATTGGGAACGTGATCGCGCGAAGCATCGCGTAGAACGGAGTGAAATACCAAACAGGCGCGATGTGCTCTGGTGTCTTCAATGGGTTCGCTGGTTCGAAATTTGCGTACTCAATAAAGTACCCGCCCATCTCAGGGAAAAAGAAAATCACCACTGAGAACACAAACAAAAACACCGCAAGACCAGTAACGTCTTTCACCGTGTAATACGGGTGGAAGGCAATTCCATCGAGTGGTTTACCATTCCCGTCTTTATTGTCTTTTATGTCAATGCCGTCTGGGTTGTTCGAGCCAACTTCATGCAACGCCAAAATATGAAGTACCACAAGGCCAGCAATGACCAACGGTAACGCAATGACATGCAATGCGAAGAAACGATTCAGCGTGATTCCACTGATGAGATAGTCACCACGTACCCACTGCGCCAAATCTGCACCAATCACAGGAATCGCAGAGAACAATGACACAATCACCTGTGCACCCCAGTATGACATTTGGCCCCAAGGCAGCAGATAACCCATGAATGCTTCGGCCATCAACAGCAAGTAGATTGACATACCAAAGATCCAGATCAGCTCACGCGGCTTCTGATACGAGCCGTACATGATGCCTCGCAGCATGTGCAGATAGACAACGACGAAGAAGGCAGACGCACCAGTCGAGTGCATATAGCGAATTAACCATCCCATCTCCACATCACGCATGATATATTCGACAGAGGCAAATGCACCTTCGGCGCTCGGCTCATAGCTCATGGTCAGCCAAATACCTGTGAGGATTTGATTCACCAACACCACTAGTGCGAGTGAGCCGAAGAAATACCAAACGTTAAAGTTTTTAGGCGCCCAATATTGCGCAATGTGTGTATTCCAA
>CAJWFL010000077.1:0-7342 GCA_913031455.1 uncultured Gammaproteobacteria bacterium | reverse complement strand
TCGTGATGGCCTTACTTGCAACACCCTCGACTAACTCGTTATCGATGAGTGTTTCGAGA
Source organism: uncultured Gammaproteobacteria bacterium (assembly GCA_913031455.1). GTDB lineage: Bacteria > Pseudomonadota > Gammaproteobacteria > Pseudomonadales > Litorivicinaceae > HIMB30. The sequence goes on along the minus strand of CAJWFL010000077.1, from coordinate 7,283 downwards.
TAACCATTGATAACAGTCAGAGGTGTCTTCAGCTCATGTGAGACGTTCGCAATAAAGTCAGAGCGCATTTGATTGAGCTTTTGGAATCGAGTTACGTCTCTTACCAAAATGATATAACCACTTGAGGTCACCGGACCAACGAAAAACTCGATGGAGGATTGTTGATTGCGGAAGTTGTCAACGATCAGTGGATCATCAAATTGTTTCGCAGACACATAACTTTTTAATGCCGGGGATCTTAGTAGGGCAAAAAGGTAGGCATCGAGGTCATCTGGGTATTTGAGGCCGAGCAATTCTGCACAACGGCTATTCCACCAGGTTAACGACCACATGCTATCGGTTAAAACGATACCGATGTTGAGACTGCTCAGGGCATGTTGTAGGTTTTCCAGTTTCTCAGAGAGTGCTTTTTCCTGTCGTTTCGCATCTTCGCGATCGAGTTCGATCCGCCTCACGATGTCTCGCCACAAGTCTGAGGAGAGTAGCGTCTCGTTTCTTTTACCCTCTTCAAGCCAACGGTAGAGGCCGTTTCGACGCCAAAGCGTTAAGCTGAGGTACATTGTTGTGACGGCGAGTGCTGATGCCGTAAAATGATCAGAAATCGTGCCTATCGTGATTGTCAGAAGTAGTAACGAGACAATTTCTATTATTGTCGTGGAACCAGCGTTTCTCATAAAAGTCTTTTACATGATTGATGTTACAAGTTTGTAATCGAAATGCTTTACCATCAAGGGTAGACCGCATATTAAGGAAGACAGGTTGGTACATTACCCCACATATGACAAGGAGCTGAGCTGGTTGGCATTCAATCATCGCGTATTGCAAGAAGCGATGGATAAGACCAATCCACCAATTGAGCGGGCTCGATTTCTGGGGATTTACTCAAATAATCTCGACGAATTTTACCGTGTGAGAGTGGCGGATGTTCGCCGTCGAATATTGCTGCATCAAGAATTTGGTGGTGATCCGGAAGCCCGCCGGTTATTAAGTGCGATTCAGAAAAGAACTGTGGAACTGAACGCTGAATTTGAGCTTGCGCATTTAGAAGTGATTCGCACGTTAGCACGTCATGATATTTTCTTAGAAAATGAGGACCAACTGAGCGATGGGCATAAAGGGTGGTTGCGTCGCTATTTTCACTCAAAAATTCGAAAATTCATTTGCCCGATTATCGTCTGTGATCGTGTCGATCTCGGTGATGTCCTTGCTGATGATGCGACTTATTTGGTTGCCGAACTGCGCCTCCGTGAAACCTTTACTTACGCGCTAATTGAAGTCCCTACTAATCATCATACGCGGTTCATTGAATTACCAGCAGAGACATCTCGACGCAAAAAACCATTGGTCCTTTTGGATAATGCGATTCGTGTGGGTTTAGCTGAAATATTCGAGGGATATTTTGAGTTTGAGGAAGTCAGGGCCTGGTCAATGAAATTGACACGTGACGCAGAATACGACCTGACTGGAGAAATTGATGACAGTTTGATGGATCGATTATCTTCGGGCTTGAAGCAACGGCTGACAGCAGAACCGACGCGACTCGTGCATGATCGTGGAATGCCCGAGCGCGTGGTCGAGATGTTAAAACGCGAGCTTGGTATCACACGAATCGACGCGATAATCCCAGGTGGTCGCTATCACAACATGAAGGACTTTTTAAGTTTTCCAGCAATTGGAAGGTCGTCGCTTCAAAATACTGAATTACCTCCGATAGCATCAAAAGTGCTTGATAATCAGCGGAACTATTTTTCGATTATCAAAAAGAAAGATGTCCTTCTTCACTATCCGTATCATGATTTTTATCATTTCACGGAGTGGTTACGTCAGGCCGCTCATGATCCAGCTGTTGAATCAATTCGGATCAGTCTTTATCGAGTGGCTAGTTCCTCATTAGTCATTAAAGCGTTGCTCGATGCAACTGCAAACGGCAAAGACGTATCCGTCGTTGTTGAACTGCAGGCACGCTTTGACGAGGAGGCGAATATTCGTTGGTCGAAGCTACTGACCGACGCCGGCGTTCGCGTCACGTTTGGGATCATGAATCTCAAAGTGCATTCGAAACTATGTCTGATTACCAGAAAAGAGGGTGACCGTCGTGTCAGATATGCGCACATCGGTACCGGTAATTTCAATGAAAAAACGGCGCGAATTTATACTGATTTCAGCCTTTTGACAGCTCATCCAGAGATTACAGCTGAAGTCCGTCAGGTATTTTCGTTTATTAAAGCTCCTTACCGCAGTTATTCATTCCGTCATTTGTGGCTTAGCCCAACAACTCAGCGTGAACAGATTTATCGCCGTATTGATCGTGAAATAGACAATGCAAAGTCTGGTAAACGTGCACAATTGACTCTGAAGGTAAATAATCTTGCCGATGATGACCTCGTCGAAAAGCTATATGAGGCGAGCAGATCTGGTGTCAGAATCCGCGCCTGCGTCCGTGGCATGTGTACGCTTGTTCCGAATGTGTCTGGTATGAGTGATCGTATCGACGTTATTAGCATTGTTGACCGCTTTTTGGAGCATCCTCGAGTTATGATTTTCCAAAATAATGGAGATCAGGAAGTGTTTATCAGTTCGGCCGACTGGATGACCCGAAACCTCGATAATCGGATCGAAGTGACAACACCCATCTATGATCCAACACTGAAGCAAGTAGTGATTGACCTCATGGATCTGCAGTTTAAAGACACCACAAAAGCACGGATCGTCGACGAAGATCAGTTAAATGGTTACGTGGCTCGCGGTAATCGACGTAAGCTGAGGGTCCAAGTCAGCACCTACAACTACATAAAGCAAATAGAAAGTGCCTCAGATAAATAAGACCACTGAAGGGCGTTTAGTTGCGGCCGTAGATCTGGGCTCAAACAGCTTTCATATGACCGTTGCCAAACTTACTTCGTCGGGCGTGATAACGCTGATCCGTGATCGAGAGCGTGTGCGACTGGCATCTGGGCTCAATCATAAGAATGTCCTTGATAAACAATCGATTGCTCGCGGTGTTGAAGCACTTGCACGATTTGATGCCAGGCTATCTGGGGTGGCAACTGATGACATTCGTGTGGTCGCCACCCATACCCTACGTGAGGCACGAAACGTAGATGAGTTTATTGAAAGTGCCAGCCAGCATCTCAGGGCACCTATTGAAGTGATTTCAGGCCCCGAGGAAGCTCGATTAATCTTCCAAGCGGTTGCGCATACTCAGTCTATTGATGGCAGATTCCTGGTTTTTGATGTTGGAGGTGGCTCAACCGAGTTTGCGGTCGGGCATGATTATGACAGTGAGTTTCTCTCCTCTCGAACGCTTGGATGTGTCACCTTTACGCATCGATATATGCGAAAAATCAATAAGAAAGCGTTTGCCCGGGTTGAACTTGCAACTCGTCAGGCAATCGAACCGATTGCATCACGGATCAGGGCATTCCATGTCGACAAATGTTTTGCGTCCTCGGGTTCTGCCAAAGGCGTGAGTGCACTTGGAAACTTTTTGGGTTTGGGACCAGTGATTACGCGAGATTCAATTGAGGCGTGTAAGCGATTTGTGATGAAAGATGCGAATCGGCTGATTCTCGATATCCCTGACGTGAGTCTTGAGCGGATGCAAGTATTACCCGCTGGTCTCGGAATCATCTCCGCGGTGATGGATGAGCTCCGATTAAGTGAAATTCATTTTGCGGATGCTGCACTTCGTGAAGGCGTGCTCTATGGGATGGATGATCGATTAAAGGCATCGGATGTACGAGAGAGAACCGCACTTGATTTAGTCAGGAATTATGGCGTTGATCGTGTGCAGGCAACAAGAGTTCGAGAAACCGTCGAGAAGATTTTTGAAGTTGCATGTCGCTCTTGGTCAATGAGCAAAGACGATAAACAAATGCTTGTGTGGGCAGCGATGCTTCACGAAATCGGGCTACAGATCAATTATTCCGGGTACCACCGCCATGGCTCCTATATTGTACTCAATACAACGATGCCCGGGTTCAACCGAGAGCAACAGTCTGTGTTAGCTACGTTGATTCGCATGCATCGTAAGAAATTAAGTCGCGAACTGATACCGCGGCTTCGGTATTGGTCCGAAAATTGGATCATTCGGCTGGTTCGTCTGATTCGTATTGCCTACGCAATGCACGTGGGTCGGGAGTCCAATATTCCTAAATTTGAGGTGACAGTCGATCAAGAAACAATCGTTTTAACATTCGATCAATCGGTGTTTGCTTCGCATCCAGTCTTGCTACTTGATCTTCAAGAAGAGGTCCGGAGACAGAGGGATGAAGGCCTCCAACTTGTCATTCAATGAGCCTTATCGAGATCTGGTGTCGTAAAGCGATATCCTGTTCCTCGGACTGTTTGAATCAGATCCTCATGCGCTGAACCTAGAGCTTTTCGTAACCTCCGAATATGGACATCTACGGTTCGTTCTTCGACATAGACGTCTCCGCCCCACACACGATCTAGAAGCTGAGTTCTTGAAAACGCGCGATCAGGATTGGTCATAAACAATTGAAGTAGTCGGTACTCAATAGGACTTAACGTCAGAAGCCGTCCAAAGGCCGTGACTCGTTGACCGATAGGGTCTAATCGTAACTCAGTAAACTCGACAGGTTCTTCAATGCCTTTTGGTGTTGTACGTCTCAAAATTGCTTTGAGCCGTGCGACAAGTTCACGCGGAGAAAAGGGCTTCGTAATGTAGTCATCTGCTACTTCAAGCCCTTTGATTTTGGCATCTTCCTCGCCACGAGCCGTTAATAAAATCAGTGGGATGCTCGCAGTATTTGGATTACGTCGCAGTCTTCTGCATAGTTCAAGGCCAGATACCTGCGGCATCATCCAGTCGATCAGCATTAAGTCAGGGATCGATGATGCAACTTGATTGAGTGCTGTCGCTGCATTGTCAGCCTCGGTGACTTCAAAACCAGCCATTTCTAGGGCAACAGCTAACATTTCTCGAACTGGGGGCTCGTCGTCGACGATAAGCACTCTGCGGAGAGGCTGTGGACTCATATTTTTTCCTGACTACTTGAATACATTAAATAAAACCATAGGAATATTACAAAAAGGTTACGACTGAAATAGAAACGTCACAAAACACCCAAGACCGTACCGATAAACAGTGCAGCTCCGAATCGGTGGTTTTCTAAGAACGCTCGGAAACAGGCGTCACGAGCGCGCGTTTTGGCAATGTGTTGATGTTGAATCGCAAATCCAGCTGCCGTAATAACACCAAAGATAATGAGAGGAGATAAGTTGGCTAGCCAAAACGCATAAGTGAAGGCGGCGAGCGCAATCAACTGGCAACAGGCGATTGCAAAGAGGTCAAAGCGCCCGAATACGATGGCGGTGGATTTGACTCCAATTTGCAGATCGTCGTCACGATCGACCATTGCGTAAAACGTATCATAAGCAAGCGTCCAAGCGACATTGCCAGTAAACAACGCCCAAACCACTTGATTTAGCGGTTGCTCATACGCTGCAAAGGCCATGGGGATGGCCATTGAAAACGCGAGGCCTAAGCCAATCTGTGGCCAAAAGGTGATCCGTTTCAACCATGGATAAAGGATGGCGAGACCGAGTGCAACGAACGATAAGTAGACTGTCTCACGATTGGTTTGCAGAACCAGTCCAAATGCTACAAGCAACAATACAACGGCTAAAATGATTGCGTCTTTAATGCGCAGGTTTCCCGTTGTGATCGGACGAGTTTTGGTCCGTTTGACGTGCTTATCGAACTTTCGGTCAGTCAGATCATTGATGACGCAGCCAGCACTGCGGGTAATGATCATGCCCAGGGTAAAGATGACCCACGTTTCGATATGAAACGCATTAGCAAGGTAGCCTGCCAGCGTCAGCGCAATCCAGGTTGGCCAGAGGAGCACAATCCAGCCGACCGGTCGATCAAGGCGTGTGACCTGAATCCAAAACGGAGCTTGAGAAGCGATCGTGCGAATATCAGACATGCGCAAAGTGTTCCTCATGTCCGATCCATCTTGCAATGAGTTGTTGACGAATATTCGGGTGTTTGCGGCGAATCGTTTCTGCGAGTCCAGCGATCTCGTCAAGCAGGTCCGCATGGTCAGCTAAATTGGCAACTCGAAAAGAGAGTTCACCGGTTTGTCGCGTACCGGTCACATCACCAGGACCTCGAAGCCTGAGGTCGGCTTCAGCAAGTAAAAAGCCATCATTGGTATCTTTGACGAGATTCAGCCGGTCCCTAGATTGCTGAGAGATTGCATCACCAGCGAGTAAAATACAGAAGCTAACCCGTGCACCACGGCCAACTCGGCCCCTCAACTGGTGGAGTTGGGCAAGCCCTAATCGTTCGGGATTTTCAATCACCATAATGTTGGCATTTGGAACATTGACACCAACTTCAATCACGGTTGTAGCGACGAGCAAGTCAAGGTTGCCATCTGCAAATGCAGCCATCACCTGAGATTTTTCATCGGCTTTCATTCGGCCGTGGACTAGTCCGATTCGTCGATGTGGTAACTGGAGTCTGAGTTTTTCGGTGCGACTCTCAGCGGCCTCAGCGACGCTTTGTTCGGTTTCCTCAATCAGCGTGCAAACCCAATAGGCCTGTCCACCATCATCAAATTGTGAATCAAGGCGTTCAGTAATTTCAGATGCTCTGGCTTGGCTTAAGACGCGTGTTTCAACCGATGTCCGTCCTGGTGGCAGCTCATCAATTGTCGAAACATCAAGATCAGCAAAATGCGTCATCGCCAACGTCCGCGGGATGGGTGTTGCCGTCATGATCAGTTGGTGAGGGGTCAGGCTTTGTCCTTTTTCGCGCAACAAGAGCCGTTGCGCCACTCCAAAGCGATGTTGTTCGTCGATGATCACCAATCCAAGGTGTTTGAAGACGATCTCATCCTGAAAGAGAGCATGTGTTCCGATGACCATTTGACAGGTTCCATTTTTGAGTTGCTCAAGTATGGTGCGTCTCGGTTGTGCTTTCATAGAACCGGTAAGCCACCCGACAGCAACACCAAGCGGCCGGAACCATTCTGAAAATTGTACTGCATGCTGTTCTGACAGCAGCTCGGTAGGCGCCATCAAGGCGACCTGAAAGCCCGCTTGAATCATAGGCAGAGCGACCAATGCCGCGACCAAGGTCTTTCCCGAGCCAACATCACCTTGTAAGAGCCGTAACATCGGGTGTCCATGCGTCAGGTCTTGATCAATTTCGTTCAGAACACGCTGCTGGGCCAGGGTTAAGTGAAACGGTAATTGTTCGAGTAATGCCGTTCGCGTTGCCATGGCCATTGTTTTCAGTTGGGGGGCTT
>CAJWFL010000076.1:0-7581 GCA_913031455.1 uncultured Gammaproteobacteria bacterium | reverse complement strand
TTGGGACTCGAGTGACAGATGAATTGGCTTGGTGATCATGATCAAGAGTGGTTACCTGGACTCGACGAAGGGGCGAGTCACCGAGTTCTAATAACGACTGCCGATCGACGTGTAGCGGTTGATGAGGACGGCGCTCCTCTATTTGTGTCTCTGAATAGTCCACTGATATCGGATCAAGAACCTTGTCTTGCTGGCACATTAAACGGGTTGACCTACTATGGCGTCCGCGCCCCTCAGATGGCTGAATTAAGTTACGAGCCGTTGAGACCTGTGTTAGTCCAACTCAATAGCGAAGACTTCATACCAGTCAACGCAGTCATGCAGGTGCTCGATTTTTTTGAAGAACATCGATTTTGTGGCCGTTGTGGCAACCAAATGAGCGCTTCAAAATCTGATCGAGGCCGATATTGTGAGCCTTGCGGACTGACACAGTATCCCCGTATTTCCCCATGTGTCATTGTTTTAATTACACGAGGAGATGAGATTCTACTAGCGCGGGCGCCACGATTTGTTGATGGCATGTATTCTACGCTCGCAGGTTTTGTCGAGGCTGGAGAGTCTGCCGAACATGCCTGTCATCGGGAGATCGGAGAGGAGGTTGGGGTGCGTATCAAATCTCCGATTTATCAGGGTAGTCAGAGTTGGCCATTTAAGCATTCGTTGATGCTCGGCTATCGAGCTGAGTGGCTTTCGGGGGATATTGTGATTGACGGGATTGAAATTGTTGATGCACGGTGGTTCAACATCAAGCACTTACCCAAACTTCCACCGCATGCGTCAATTTCGCGGGGAATGATCGATGCCTATATCACAGAGCGTCTCAGTTAACGGGAACAACGAGCCATTGACCGGGTCGAATGAGGTTCGACGTTGCGTTGAGTTTTCTAAGATCTTTCACAGTGGTGCGGAAACGTCGGGCGATTTTCCACAACGAATCGCCACTTCTGACCTTGTATCGAATCGTTTCGCCATACGCATTACCGAGCTCCAAGTTGATCAATTGCTTGGATATGTTTTCACTCGTGCTGGGCACACGAATCGTTCGTCCAGCGACGATACGCGAATTTGACATTCCATTAAGCATCATCAACTCAGGAACAGTTGCCCCAATTCTCGCAGCGATTTCACTTAAGGTATCGCCAGATCGAACTTTGTAGGGTCGTGTTCTCACGTAATCGCGGACCGAGACGCTGACAAGTCGGGTCGAGAATCCCTGGACTGCTGACTTGGGGAGCACCAATTGATAAGGCTCCTGAGCAGGCGTAATCCAGGAACGAATACATGGGTTGTAACGACGGATCTCTTCTAACGACAGGCCACTTAATTCTTGCACCAATGACACTTCCATTGGAGCTTCAAGCGCCAATGTTTTAAATCCAATCTCAGGCTCGATGTTTGGAAGCTCAATACCCCGTGCCTTCGCGTCGAGAATCAAATCCCGAGTGACAAGCAGACGCGGTACATAGCGGCGAGTCTCTCGAGGCAGCTTGAGAGACCAAAAGTCTGTTGGCTTACCCGCACGCCGATTATGCCTGATTGCACGCTCAATACGACCAGGACCAGCGTTGTAGGCCGCAATCGCCAGCAACCAATCTCCAAATTTGGCGTGCATTTGTTCTAAGTAATCGAGCGCCGCGCGTGTCGAATGGATCACGTCTCTTCGCTGATCACAGGTTTGACCGAGTTTCAGTTTAAGGACTCTTGCAGTTCGCGGCATGATTTGCCACATACCAACTGCGCCCATCCGCGAGACAGCCCACGGGCTATATGCAGATTCAACATAGGGCAATAGGGCGATTTCCGATGGGAGATTACGGCGTTTAACTTCCCCCCAGACATAGGGAAGATAAAGATCAGCTTTGACTAGGAATTCTGCAAAAAAACCGGGGCTGTGCGTTAGACGACGACGATGTAAATTTGCATATCTCGTATTTTTTAGATTCCCAAGATCAAATCGACCGATAATTTCAGCCCAGATAGTTCCTTCAATTGCGGCAAGATCGGGGGACGGTTCAATTGTAGGTTCTTCGTCTTTAGACGTTTCAACCACGTTTGGACTATCAACAGCTTCTCCAAGTTCACGAACGATCGCTAACGGATCGTACATGGACTCGTCGGTCAAAATCGGCTCAGAGTCAGTGGGCGTGTCCTCGACTGCATCGGGCTCACCTTCGCTCAACGCGTTATCGACTGAAGCGGATTCAGCTGATGGTTCCGTGCTTTCTACGCGATCTTCGGTGATGCGCGTTTCACTCACGGTTCCATTTGTGGTTTGTACAGTCTGACAGCCAACCAATACAGCGAAGGATGAGATCAGTGCTACTTTTAAGACATCATTCAATTGCATTAAAAATTGTCTTTTTGCAAACGGCGAGCAGCAAGTTCTAAAGCATCTTTCGCACGGAGAAATGGATTAGTGAGCCGCTCCATGACCAATGTGGTCGGCACTGTTGCGCGCTGTTGTGAGCGAAGCTCTTCAACTTTGGCTAAACGCTTTTGAATCTCCAGATTCTCAGGTTCGGCAATCGTCGCATATTTTAAGTTGGCTAGTGTGTACTCATGAGCACAGTAGATCGCGGTATTGCCGGGTAGCTGATCGAGCTTCTGGAGACTTTCGAACATATTCTCCGCAGTCCCTTCGAATAATCGACCACATCCTGCGACAAACAATGTATCCCCAGTAAACGCAACTGGCGTCTCAAATAGATCTGAATCCGAGAAAAATGCGATGTGATCAAGTGTATGCCCTGGGACTTCGATTGCTCGAAATAACGCACCGAGCACTTCGACCATATCCCCTTCAACCACCGGACGAGAGGGTCCTTTGAGCGTTTTCTTCGAACCGATGATTTGCAGTTCAGGATAACGGGTACATAGATCTTCGACACCGCCTTGATGATCACCGTGCCAGTGCGTTAGCAATATTCCAATGAGGAACAGCTGATGCGCTTCGAGGAATTCAATAACGGGTGATGCATCACCGGGATCAACTACCCATGCATGCTTATCATCTGCGATGACCCAGATGTAATTATCGCTGAATGCGTGGATTCGATGGATTCTTAGCATCAGGCGTTATCCGAATCTGCCATTGCTGTGATGTTAAATCCATTATCCACATAAATTGTTTGCCCTGTGATCCCAGCAGCCAGATCAGACGCTAAAAACGCAGCTGTATTCCCAACTTCTTCAATGTTTGTATTGCGGCGGAGTGGTGTCCGTGAAGCGTTGTAATTCAGCATCGAACGGAAGTCTTTAATCCCACTGGCAGCTAGAGTCCGAATAGGCCCCGCCGAAATCGCATTCACACGATGTCCTTTTGGCCCCATCGATGTCGCCAGGAAACGCACTCCGGCTTCCAAAGACGCTTTTGCAAGCCCCATGACATTGTAGTTTGGCATGGTCTGAACAGCCCCTAAATATGACAGTGTAATAATGCTGCCATCACGCCCTTCAAGCATCGGTTGCGCCGCTTTCGAAAGCGCGATCAGACTATAAGACGAAATATCATGAGCGATCTGAAACCCTTCGCGCGTTGTAACGTCGACAAAACTCCCACTCAGTTGATCACCGGGCGCGAATCCAACCGCGTGAACCACAATATCAATCCCGTCCCAATGTTTGGCTAAACCCTCAAAGACAGCGTCGATCTCGTCGTCACTTCCGACATCGCATGGAAAACAGAGCTCTAAGCCCGTACCCCAGCCCTCTGCGAACCCCAATACACGACTTTTCAACTTTTCATTCTGATAGGTGAATGCCAGGTCAGCACCCTCGCGACGCATTGCTTCAGCAATGCCGTATGCGATTGATAACTTACTCGCGACTCCGACGATCAACGCGCGCTTACCAGAGAGCATTCCCATCACAAATTCCTTTTTCGTGTATTGAAGCTTATTGCGAGAATGTTACCATGAACTGATGGCAGTTCAGAGTGTGTTTCGACTTAGTTCCCAAGAAAAACAGCGAGCGTGGGATCGCTGGATGAGTGGGCGTCTTGGGCATCGAATTCAGGTCGAGGAGCGAAGACTTGCTCGGTCTGAGTTGCGCCGGTTATTCGGTCAAGTCGTTGTTCAAGTTGGCGGGTCTGCTGGCTTCCCCCTGATTGCAGACTCGCTGGCGCCTATTCGTTTTCATGTGGTTTTAGGTGGCGATCTACCCAAGGTTTCGCATTGTCCCGTGATTGTAGCTGAGGATAATCTATTACCATTTCCGACTGATTCAGTGGATATTCTTGTGCTTCAGCATTCGCTGGATATCAGTGCGCATCCGCACCAGGTGTTGCGCGAGGCAGAGCGAATTCTCCGTCCGGGAGGGCGGCTTCTTCTGTTTGGCTTCAATCCGATATCCAGCTGGGGACTCAGGCGCATGCTGAGCACGCCACTCGGAAGCCTCTTACCTTGGCAAGCCCGCTTCATGCGCCGATCACAAATTGAAGATTGGTGTCGTCTACTCGACCTTGCGCCAGAAATATCGAAGCATGCGGTGTATAGTCTACCGCTTGTTAAGACGGGGATCAGACAGTTGTTTAAACTGTTTGAACACCGTATGGCGGTAAATGAATGGCCGACAGGTGCGATCTACTGCGTGCGCGCAAAGAAAGAAAGAAACGTCTACATCCCTGGAAAGCCGAGTCCACTTGGCCGGTTGGCTTCTGTTGGGAAAACGTTTAAGCCTGCGGTGGGATTGCGTCGGAAGCCAATATTGCGCGTAGTACCGAAACAGGATGACGCATCGAGCGACCTGACAGGCGTTTAACTTGAGAACGACACGAATATCCTGTAGCTAAGATTTCGTCACCATCATCACCTGTGGACTCCACTTTAGCTTGCCAACTCTGGGCATAGATCGTCTTCGAAGTCGCTAGGTTTGCTTTTTCGTGACCGTAGGTTCCAGCCATTCCACAACACCCAACAGCCGCAATCTCAAGTGACTGGCCAGCCATCGCAAAAATCGATCGCCATAGCGTAAGCGAATCCTTCGCATTTGTGGCCTCTGTGCAATGGGCAAACAAACGAAAACGTTTAACAGGCAGTTTCGTTATGACCACGCCCTCATCGAGGCGTGCGGCAAGAAATTCCTGAACCAGCTGGACCGAAGGAACATCAATCGCTGCCTCTTTATACTCAGATCGGTAGGTCATCGTCATTGACGGATCGATCCCAATCATGGGAACGCCCAGCGCCTCAATCTGCCGTAATTTTTTGGCATTCGACTCACCAAGTCGCTTGAACCAATCCAAAAATCCGTGAACATGAAGCGGCTTCCCATTCGGATGAAATGGCATCAATGAAGGCTCCAAACCAAGTATTTTTAAAAGCTCGAAAAGATCGACGATTACAGGCGTTTCGAAATAACTCGTAAAAGCATCCTGAACGACAACAACCTGACGATTGAAGCGATCACCATCTTGACGCTTCATCTCGCTGAGCCGATTGAGGTCAGTGACATGAAATCCGGCTTCAGCAATCGCACGGTGAGGATCAATTCCCGATAGAGAAGGGGAGTCGACAAGACCCAAGCGAGCAAATAGCCATTGACCCAGGCGAGATTCCACAACACCGTTATACAACCGAGGAATCTGCGCAACAACGGGTAACACGTATTCGAGCGTACCGACGATCCAATCTTTCAACGGTCGCGAGTAGCGCGTATAATATGCGCTCAAAAACTGACTTCTAAATGTCGGAACACTGACTTTGATCGGGCATTGTCCAGTACATGATTTACAGGCTAGGCAGGTCGACATCGCCTCAAATACTTCATGATTAAAATCATACCTGGAACTCAATTGACTTAATGTTCTGATAATTCGCGTTGGCATCCCTAGTATGTACTGAGCCAATGTTGGTGTTGGGATTGATTGAACACCTTGATCTGACATGCGAGTAACCCATTCTCGCATCAATCCTGCGCGTCCTTTTGGGGTGTAACGTCGATCGCGAGTAGCTTTCCAGCTAGGACACATGCGGTCATCAAGATCGTAATTATGGCAAGCGCCGTTACCGTTACAGAAGAGTGCTGTACTCGCTGATAATTGCAGGCCCGATGTGATTCGACGATCGTTTGCCCCGCGCGTGGGAACCTCATCAATTTTTAAAAGCATTGAATCGGCAGTGGGGCCAGCGATCTTACCCGGATTTAAGCGGTTCATCGGATCGAACAGCGCTTTGACTTGGCAGATCACAGGGTACAGTGTTCCAAAGAACACGGGCGCATATTCCGAGCGCACACCTTTACCGTGTTCACCCCATAGAAGACCGTGATATTTCTTTGTTAAATCAACAACCTGATCGGTAATCTTCCGCACCATCTCCATGCTTTCAGGAGTCTTCAGATCGAGCAATGGACGGACATGCAACACGCCAGCATCTACGTGTCCGAACATGCCGTAATCCAACTCATGATCGTCGAGCAGATCACGGAACTCGCCGATGTAAGGCGCAAGATTCTCAGGCGGGACACAGGTATCTTCGACAAACGCTACAGGCTTTTTGACACCTTCAACCCCACCAAGTAGTCCAACAGCACGCTTTCGCATTACCCAGATCTGAGAAACTTGGCTTCGTCCTCGAGCAATCGCGTGCGCAAATGACCGACCACCACTCTGGGCAACTGTTTCAAGATAGCGACTAAACTGATCGACCTTATGGGCAAGAGACGCTGAATCAAAATCAGTAAATTCAACGAGATTGGTGCCTTGCAATATTTTATTTGACGCGGGGAAAAATTCGGCAACGCTATCCCATATGAAGTCGTTCATCGCGAGATTCAGTACCTTCGAGTCCACTGTCTCGATCGATGTTGCGCCATGAGTCATCAGTTCTCGCGCATCGAATAGAGCATCCATAAAGGATTCATATTGGACAGCGACCAGGGCAACTTCTGTTGGCAGCGGTTCTAAATTAATGACCGCTTCACTGATGAAGGCTAATGTTCCTTCAGAACCACACAGCACAGCATTCAGATCGATGTGCCCATCATTGGTTCTCAAATGCTTCAGATCGTATCCAGTTAGGCATCGATTGAGTTCAGGGAAGCCGGCTGTAATCTGCTCCTTGTTCGAATCATGAATCTCTCGCAGCGCTTTTCCAATCCGAGATTCTGCCGAGTCCGTAGGCAATGCATCCAACTCTGAATCACTCAAGACCTGAGCTTCAAATTCTTCGCCAGTGAGCAAAACAGCCTTCAACCGAATCACATGATCTCGCGTCTTACCGTATTTCACCGATCCTTGCCCACTGGCATCTGTGTTGATCATGCCACCGATTGTCGCGCGGTTTGACGTCGATAAATCTGGCGCAAAAAATAGGCCGTGCTGTCGAATCTCAGCATTTAAGTGATCTTTGACAGCTCCGCATTGAATTCGTGCCCAACGCTCTTCAATATTCACCTCGAGGATGGCATTCATGTGTTTACTGGTGTCGACGACCACGCCTGCACCTAGGCTTTGTGCATTCGTTCCTGTCCCGCCTCCGCGAGGATATAGGGTGACTTCATTTTCATGTGCGGCTCGGGTGATCCGAATCAGATCCTGGCGATTCTTCGGATAGACAACAACTTGCGGAAATACTTGATAAA
>CAJWFL010000075.1:0-7589 GCA_913031455.1 uncultured Gammaproteobacteria bacterium | reverse complement strand
AGGGTCGCGGCCGTTATTTCCGGGCTCATTCCAAGCCATGGAGACTCCTTAGCCAGTTAAATTGATCACAGCACTATCATAGGGGCAGTGATCGGGTTTTCCACCGTTAGGTGTTTAGTGTTGCAAGATTTGTGAGAGGAACAACTGCGTCCGGTCGTTTTGAGGATTATTAAAGAACTCTTCAGGCTCGTTTTGTTCGACAATCTGACCGCCATCCATAAAAATCACGCGGTTCGCGACTTTACGAGCAAAGCCCATTTCATGGGTAACACATAACATGGTCATGCCGTCTTCGGCAAGGCCGACCATGACATCAAGTACTTCAGCGATCATCTCAGGATCCAGCGCTGATGTTGGCTCATCAAACAACATTACGCGCGGGTTCATGCAAAGTGAGCGTGCAATCGCAACACGCTGCTGCTGTCCACCAGATAACTGACCTGGGTATTTATTGGCCTGCTCTGGAATCTTCACGCGCTCAAGATAACGCATGGCCGTTTCTTCGGCTTCACGCTTAGGCGTTTTACGCACCCAGATTGGCGCAAGCGTACAGTTTTCCAACACTGTCAAATGAGGGAACAGATTAAAGTGTTGAAACACCATGCCGACTTCGCGACGAACATCGTTAATGTGCTTGGTATCTTCGGTCAGCTCAATCCCATCAACGATAATCGACCCTTCTTGGTGAGTCTCCAACCGGTTAATACACCGGATCAAGGTCGACTTGCCGGATCCTGATGGCCCACAAATCACGATTCGCTCACCTCGCTTCACATCAAGATCAATATCCTTCAAGACGTGAAACTGTCCATACCACTTATTCAGCCGATCAATCTTGATGATTGTGTCACCCAGCTCAGCAGACGCCATGTGCGTTTCTGTGGTCATATTAATTTCTCCGATTCGTATCGAGTTTGCGCTCTAAATTCTGACTATATCGAGACATGCCATAACAGAATGCCCAATAAATAAATCCAGCAAATAAGTAAGCTTCGATATCATAACCTTTCCATTCCATCGACCGTGACGCGGTCTGCGCCATATTCAAAAGATCCAATAAACCAATAATGGACACGAGCGACGTATCTTTGAACAGCGCAATGAATGTATTAACAATCGACGGAATCGAAATTTTTAACGCTTGCGGCAAAGTGATAAAGACTGTCCGCCGCCAGTATCCGAGTCCGAGTGCCATCGCGGCTTCCGCCTGCCCTTTTGGAATCGCAGCCAGACCGCCGCGCACAGCTTCCGCTGTATAGGCAGATTGGAACATCGTGATCCCAATCATCGCTCGGACCACCTTATCGAACTCCACTCCAGCCGGGAAAAACAAGGGCAACATAACTGATGCCATAAACAAAATTGTAATCAGGGGTGTTCCGCGCCAAAACTCAATGTAAACAACACAAATCGATCGGATCACCGGCATCTCAGACCGCCGTCCTAAAGCCAGCAAAATGCCGATTGGTAGTGCTAATAAAATTCCAACAAAGGCGAGCGCAAAGGTCAGTAAGAATCCACCCCACTGTGTCGTATTCGACTGCGAAATCCCGAAATATCCACCATAGACGATGAAGTAAAACAACACGGGAAACACACCCAAAATCCCAATCACCAGCCACTTCTTACCGGGTGTTTTCTCAAAAAGCAGAGGGACCAATAGGGCAAAAAATACCATAAAGATCAGCGTTGGCCGCCAAATTTCATCCGGATTCGACGCGAAATATAATCCAAACAGAATCTGCTCAAAACGCACGTTAATGAACGTCCAGCAGGCTCCAGCGGTATTGGCTTCACAAACGGATCGATCAGTGCCCGTCCAGTTCGCGTTAATCAATGCCCATTCGACGAACGGCGGAACGTAACTAAAGAACAAATAAAAGAATAACAAGGTCGCAACGGAACTGCCGATCGAGCCAAACAAGTTGTCACGGACCCAAGCAAACGCACCAATGGCGTTAATTGGGGGGGCACGGTCAGGAGTAGGAACAAAGGTTTTTACATCAGCCACGTTATCGCTCCGTCAACTGAATTCGCTTGTTGTACCAGTTCAGTACAAAAGAGGTAAACAAACTCAAACATTCATACACGGCAACTGTCATTCCAATAATCACCAATGCTTGCCCGGTCTGATTGAGAGTAATCCCCGCCCAAACAGCAACCAATTCCTCGTACCCGACTGCAACCGCCAATGATGAGTTTTTTGTCAGGTTTAAGTATTGGCTGATCGTTGGCGGAATAATCACGCGAAGTGCCTGTGGAATCGTGATAAGGCGTACAGTGTCTTTACGAGACAACCCAAGCGCATGCGCGGCTTCATTCTGACCCTGTGATACCGCCTGAATACCAGCTCGTACGTTTTCTGCAATGAAGGCTGCCGTGTAGAGCGTGAGCGCAAACCACAATGAGAAGAGCGGTAGCGGAAGTTGTCCGCCCCCTTTGAAATTGAAACGTCCTAATACCGGCTCGTCGAATGTCAGCGGTGATCCAGCGATCAAATAGAGAAGATAGCCGCCACCGAAGATTACACCCAACGAGATCCATCCGATTGGTAATTGCTCTCCAGTATCCTCAAATCGCGCTTTTGCGCGTCTCGCGAATACAACCAAGCCGGCACAGAGAATCACCAACATCGCGATCCATATCGTAAATCCAGTCGAATCGTCGACCACTGGCAGCGGTGTATGGAAGCCGCGAGCATTCAAATAAAAGGAGCCCATTTCGATCGAATTTTTTGGCGCCGGAAGCGACGGCAAAAAGATTGCGAAGTTCCAGAACATAATCTGTAACAGCAGTGGAACGTTTCTAAAAATCTCGATGTAGGCAAGCGCGCCACGAGAAACAAGCCAGTTAGGAGATAGGCGAATTACCCCGATAAAGAAACCGAGAATCGTTGCCGCAATGATCCCGAGTACAGCGACCAATATCGTGTTCTGTATTCCGACGAAAAATACATCGATGTAGGTTGATTCGCCGAGTTTGTAGTCGAAGAACGGACTGAAACCAATTTGAAACGGTGCCACTTCATCAAAGAAGCTGGTTCCAGTTTGGATGCCACGAGCAACTAAATTATCGACTGTCGTTTGAAATAACGAGTGGAACCCATAAACCACCAATCCCAAGGCCAGGATTTGAAAGACTAACGCTCTAAACTTCGGGGCTCGATGCAGGGGAACACGGGCACGTTCTGTCACAATACAATCCGTCGATTATTAAAGAAAGACCGGGCATTTGCCCGGTCTGGTATTCGATCCGATTAACGAATCGGTGGCGCGTAAAGGATACCACCACGAGTCCACAGATCATTTACTGAACCTGCACGTGGAATACCGATCTTGGCAACAGTGCGCTCGTAAATTTCACCATAGTTACCAACTTGCTTGATCGCGTTATACGACCAGTCAGCTCCGAGGCCTAGAAGCTCGCCCATATTACCTTCGGTTCCAACCAAACGTGCTACGTTTGGATTACTTGGGTTCGCTTTCAACTTATCGATATTGCCTGATGTAATGCCAAGCTCTTCGGCATTGATCAACGCGTACAGTGTCATCGCAACGATGTCCATCCACTGGTCGTCGCCTTGACGAACGACTGGCCCGAGTGGCTCTTTTGAAATCGTTTCTGGAAGAATCGTCACACCTTCTGGACCAACCTTCATCTCAGTTGAAAGGGCTGCCAGCTGAGACTTATCAGATGTCAACACATCACAAGCACCGCCTTCAAAGCCTTCACGTGTTTGTGTTGATGTCTCATAACCAACAGGAGTGAATGACATGTTGTTGTTACGGAAGTAATCCGCCATGTTCAGCTCAGTTGTTGTACCAGCTTGAACACAAATGCTCGCTCCATCCAGCTCAAGCGTTGACTTGATGCCAGAATCTTTCATGACCATGAATCCTTGGCCATCAATGTAGTTGTAGTACGTGAAGTTCAGACCCAGTGATGCTTCACGAGTCAGCGTGTGGGTAGTGTTACGCGACAACACATCGACTTCACCCGATGCAAGCGCGGTAAAACGCTCCTTTGCTGTCAGTGGGATAAATGTCACTTTACTTGCATCGCCGAGGACTGCAGCCGCAACCGCGTCACAGACAGCTGCATCGATGCCTTGCATACGACCAGCATCATCTGGTGCTGAGAATCCTGGTACGCCACCACTGACGCCACACTTTAGCTCGCCACGAGCTTTAACATCATCCAGCGTGCCAGCTGATGCGACCTGAGCAACTGCAACAGCGGACGCTGCGATGGTAGTTGCAATTTTTGCAGACAATTTCATGGAATAACTCCTGAATTAAGCGGTTTGTTTTAATCTTCATACGGGCCTTATCAATATTTTGTAGGCACCCATCGTTTGGATCAGCAACTATTATGCCGTGACAAACTTCGGGTGTGCCCGCCGCCATAGCTCAGAAAACTAGCATTAGGCTTTTGCTTTCACAAGCGAAAAAGCCCCAGATTTGTGCATAAATTGCATAAATTCAGTGCATCAGCCTTGAATGAAGATGAGCGCCGTTCCAAAAAATACAATGCTCGCGCCAACCCATGCACCAATTCCCGGTCGACGAGCTGAAATGACCCAAAGAACTGGCAAGATAAAAACCGGGGCGGCCGAGCTAAGGGTCGATACAATTCCTGCCTCACCACCTTGTAATGCGAACATCACAAGTGTCATCCCGACGCCCATACCAATCACACCGCTTCCCAAAGTTTTCAGTATGGCTTCTGTGGTCCACGCAGAATGATCGCGTTGCATACCTCGACTGGAAATTTCATACACAATGACTAATGCAACCGCTGCGATCGCAACTCGAACTGCTGACGCTGCAATTGGATCGACACCCTGTGCCATCAACGGTCGTGATAAGAGAATCCCTCCAGCCTGTCCAGCAGCAGCCAAAAATCCAAAAAGCAGTCCAACAGGTAACGATCCATGCACCACGTCCCAATGGCTTGAAGATGATCGCTTTTGTCCGTAGACAACAGCTATGACGACTCCTGTTGTGACCAGGATGCATCCCAGAAACACCGAGAAAGACAATATCTCGTCAAGAAAGAAAATACCTGCAACTGCCGTCAATGGTGCATTGAACGCAAACATCACAGCATTCAGCCGCGGTCCAACTCGGCGGAGCCCAGCAAATAGAAAAGTATCGCCCAGAAAAATTCCGACAAGGCCTGAGATCAATAAAATCGGTAGCGATTCAGCTGTCAGCGTAGGTAGCCCGCCGGAGACCATCGCGGCAACGAAAAGACCGACAGCCATGATCAGCATACGGATACGATTGAATCGAATTGCCCCAAGCGCACGCGACGGTTTGACAGCAAGCACACCGGCAATCGCAAAACATAGTGACGCACCAAGCGCCGCTAGTTCATGGACTGGCATTTACCAATCGAGATCGTCGGGGATCGGTGGATAGTCATCATCTTGCACCTCTAGTTTCGCAAGATGAGAAAAGATTTCCTGGCCTTCAAGTCGTTCTATGCATTTTTCGAGGACACCTCTCGGAACGATACATATTGCACCATCGATCTCAATCAGACCGATCATTCCTCGGGCCAATTGATCCCTCACGTCGGTACTGACTGGGAAGGGTCTGATTTTTTTTCCGTAAGGGAAGCGAAAATCAACCCGTTGAGCGTCAGGGCCGCGATCAATGAGATTTGATTTCACCATGTCACGGACCTGAGCAAGCTTCTCCGCCTTCAAACGTTTCGCCTCACGCTCCGTAGCTAACGCTTGATCTCGAGCTTTTTTCTCATCCTGCGCTTTTTGCTGCGCCTCTTGAAGGCTTTCCTGAATACCTGGCCCTTTCGGTTCCTTGGACTCAACTCGCTGTTGATGTTTGGCTTGCTTTGCTTTCTTTTTGTCAGCGACGCCGAGAGCGAGTAACTGATCGTGCAGTGACTTACCCATGTGGGAAGTCCTCGTAATATGACTCAGCCAGGTCCTCAAAGCGCGTATACTGCCCGAGGAATGCAAGTCTTATTGTACCGATCGGACCATTACGCTGTTTACCAATAATAATCTCAGCAATACCCTTTGCTTCAGTGTTCTCGTTATACACCTCGTCGCGGTAAATAAAGCAAATCACATCTGCGTCCTGTTCAATAGCTCCAGATTCGCGTAAGTCAGACATCACCGGACGTTTGTTTGGTCGCTGCTCTAGTGAGCGGTTCAACTGGGAAAGTGCTACGACGGGACAATTCAATTCTTTCGCTAGGGCCTTTAGGGAACGCGAGATTTCTGAAATCTCACCAGCCCGGTTTTCGCTACCACCTGCGACCTGCATTAACTGAAGATAATCAATCATTATCATACCAAGCCCTTCCGGATGCTGCCGCGCGATGCGCCGTGCGCGAGTTCGTAATTCGGTTGGTGTCAGCGCTGGTGTGTCATCGATGTAAAGAGGCTTTTCGTTCAGCAAACTAAAAGCCGACGTTAGACGAGGCCAATCTTCATCGCTTAATTTACCGGTACGCACCTTGATCTGATCAATCCGACCGAGGGATGAAAGCATCCGCATAACGATTGACTCACCAGGCATTTCCATCGAAAACACCAGTGTTGGCTTTTCTGATTTGATGACGCAGGATTCGACCAAGCACATCGCAAGGGTGGTTTTACCCATCGACGGACGACCTGCGATAATCACCAGATCAGATTGTTGGAGCCCCGCAGTCATCTGATCGAGTTTCTTGAATCCAGTCGATACGCCTGTGATTTCCGAATCTGACGCATACAGCTCATCGATTTTTCTGAGTGCGACTTTTAAGTAATGATTGACCGCCTCAGGCCCACCTCGTGACGGCCGCTCCTCACTGATTTTGAAAACTTTGGATTCTGCTTCATCGAGAATTTCGCTAACGCTCCGGCCCGCAGGCTTGCGCGCATTCTCAGACATCTCTCCAGCGACACGGATTAGCTGACGAAGGACTGCGCGATCACGAATAATTTCTGCATAAGCGGTGACGTTGCTGGCACTTGAGGCGCTCGCTGCCAATTCAGATAAATAAGCAATACCCCCCGCGTTGTCCGCCTCATCCATGACATCAAGCTGCTCAGAAATAGTGAGCACGTCCAATGGGCGATTCCGTTCAGACACCTTAAACATCGCCTCAAAAATGAGCCGATGCTCTGGCAGATAGAAATCTTCCTGAGTCACCATTTCAGTAACTTGATCCCAAGTTTGTGTATCAAGCAATAAGCCACCGAGTAACGATTGCTCTGCCTCTCTCGAGTGGGGAGGGGTTTTTAACTGTTCTAATGCTGAATCGTCGGCTGCCATACTTTCTCCATGAGGCCCTGCATCATACTCAGTGAAGTGGACTTCGACCAACCTCTCTCATCAGAGTTGCCAGCCTATCCTCGGAGATTCTGATCGTCAGTTGCGTCTCACCAAGCTCAGTCGTTGATTCAGATAACACATCGGCCTCTTGATATAGCTTGGCACGAAGCTTTCCTTCCGACGGTTGCAGCACTAAATGATGTTCTTTCGGTGTCTCACCAATCGCTTCGGCGAGCGCCAAACCCAGGTCCTCCAGCCCGGCGCCGCTGTTTGCTGAAATCCATACACGCCCGGCCT
>CAJWFL010000074.1:0-7600 GCA_913031455.1 uncultured Gammaproteobacteria bacterium | reverse complement strand
AGGCATGCTCGTTGGCAGGTACATTGGGTCTCGGTAAGTTGATCGTTTTCTATGATGACAACGGGATCTCAATCGATGGCGATGTATGTGGATGGTTTAGTGATGATACACCGGCACGTTTTGAGTCCTATGGATGGCAAGTGATTCGTGGCGTTGATGGACATGACGCCACAGAAGTTGAAACCGCATTAAAAACAGCGCGCCAGCAAACTTCGCGTCCTACGCTTATTTGTTGCCGGACCGTGATTGGTTTTGGATCGCCGAATCTCGCAGGCAGTGAAAAGACCCATGGGGCACCACTTGGTGATGCTGAGATTCAGGCTACGCGTCAGGCGTTGGGTTGGGGTTACGGTCCGTTTGAGATTCCAGAAGATACCCAATCAGCATGGGATGCAAAAGAGCAGGGCGCCAAAGCACAGGCTGAATGGGACCAGTTATTTGCTAGCTATCAAAAAAAGTATCCAGATTTAGCGACTGAATTTGAGCGTCGTATCCAGGGTGATTTGCCCGAGGGCGCGCTTGCCGCTCTCGATGATGCGATTGGTAAGACGCAATCTGAATCGCCGAAACTGGCCACTCGAAAAGCCTCACAGAATGCGATTGAAGTGGTTGCCAAACTCTTACCAGAAACGCTTGGTGGCTCTGCAGATTTGGGGCATTCAAACCTCACAGTCTGGCCAGATTGCGAAGCAAATAGCCAACACAATCCTGGTGGAAACTACATGCATTATGGCGTGCGGGAGTTCGGCATGTGTGCGCTGATGAATGGAGTTGCGCTACACGGCGGCTTCCTTCCTTTCGGCGGAACCTTCCTTATCTTCATGGAGTATGCCCGTAATGCGGTGCGTATGGCCGCTCTCATGAAGCAACGCGTGATCTACGTCTTCACCCATGATTCGATTGGTCTTGGTGAAGATGGACCGACACACCAACCGATCGAGCAGCTGGCGAGTTTACGCTCGACTCCAGGCTTGGAGACCTGGCGTCCGTGCGACACCACTGAAACCTTTGTTGCCTGGAAAGAAGCGGTCAGTTATCGAGGGCCGACCGCCCTTGCACTGTCGCGTCAGGGGCTCACAAATCAGCCGCGTGTTTCCCAACAGATTGCAGACATCGCTCGTGGTGGTTATGTTTTGAAGCAAGAGACATCTGCACTCGAGATGGTCTTGATCGCCACAGGCTCTGAGGTTGAGTTAGCAGTTGCAGCCGCCGATGCGCTGGGTCAGGGGGTACGTGTTGTCTCGATGCCATCGACAAGTCGATTTGATCAGCAGGACGCAGCTTTCCGTGAGTCAGTCTTACCGGTCTCGTGCAGCAAACGTTTAGCCATTGAAGCGGGTCATCCCGATGGTTGGTATAAATACGTCGGACTCAATGGCAGTGTCATTGGCATGCAGAGCTTTGGTGAATCAGGCCCGGGTGGTGAGGTGATGAAACACTTCGGGTTCACGGTTGAGAACGTCGTTACTCGAGCGAAGGCACTTTAATTGGCTTGGCGACTCGGAATTAATGGCTATGGTCGGATCGGTAGCTGTGTTGTTCGCGCGCTTGCCGAGCGAGGCCTATTTGATCGAATTCAGCCGGTTTTGATCAACGATCCTGCAGATGCTGAGAGTCTGGTGCATTTGACACATTATGATTCCACCCATGGACGATCAGAACGCGTCTTTCAAAACGATCCAACAGGTGGGTATCTACTAAATGGTCGTTCGATCGCTTTAACTCAATCGCTAACACCATCCACGATTGATTATCAAGGGGCGCCAGTCGATGTTGTCCTCGAGAGTTCAGGTCGGTTTGCGAATCGCGAATCTGCAGATGCGCACATTAGAGCGGGCGCTCCTCGGGTCTTGATCGGTGCTCCTGGTGGTCCGGATGTCGATTTGACGGTGGTGTTTGGTCTGAATCACCATCAGCTGAAGGAATCACATCAGGTTGTCTCAGCCGCAAGTTGCACAACCAATTGCCTGGCATTGGGGGTCTCTGGCCTGACACGGTCTGTTGAGATTGAACGTGGGTTTTACACGACCATTCATGCGGTCACGAATGATCAGGTGTTGATTGATAGTGCCCATCGTGATCCCCGCCGTGGACGATCCGCTCATAGTTCAATGATTCCAACCAGTACCAATGCAATCAAGGCGCTCGAGTGGGTGATGCCAGAGTTGTCGGGGCGCATTCAGGGTTTCTCGATGCGTGTTCCGACACAAAACGTATCATGCGTGGATTTAACGGTCGAATTCAGCCGTGAGGTGACAGAGACAGAGATTCTGGATGCGATGCATCATTGGTCGCAAATCCAAGGGGGCATGTTTGCCGTCAATGAAGAGCCACTGGTATCGATCGATTTTAATCACCATCCAGCGTCATCGATCTTTGATGCGACGCAGTTGATGGTGAATGGGCGACTGGTGAAGTTGCTATTTTGGTATGACAACGAATGGGGCTATTCCAATCGTGTCATTGATTTATTACTGCATTGGCAGTCCATTTCTAGGGAGCAAATCAAATGATAAAAACCATGTCCGATTTGAATGTGCAGGGGAAGCGCGTCTTAGTTCGTCAGGATCTAAATGTACCGGTAAAAGATGGTCAGGTTACATCAACAGCTCGCATCGATGCAGCACTACCGACCCTTCTCGCGTTACTGGAACAAGGTGCAAAGGTTGCTGTAATGAGTCACTTAGGGCGGCCTGAAGAGGGTGTTTGTGAGCCAGAGTTTAGCTTGGCACCTGTCGCGACAACCTTGTCTGACAAGCTGGGCAGACAAGTTCCCCTGATCATAGATTGGATTGACGGGTTTGATCAAACCGATGACTTGGTTTTGCTAGAGAACGTCAGGTATCTGAAAGGCGAGAAAAAAGATGACGAGGCACTTTCCAAGAAAATGGCCTCTCTCTGCGATGTGTATCTCATGGACGCTTTTGGTACGGCCCATCGCGCTCAGGCATCGACGCACGGCGTTGGTCGATTTGCGCCAGAAATCGCCGCAGGTCCATTGATGGCAGCCGAACTAGATGCACTCGGCAAAGCACTTGCAAACCCAGAGCGCCCAGCTGTTGCCATCGTGGGTGGTTCGAAAGTGTCGACTAAGCTCGATGTGTTAACAGAGCTTGCAAACGAGGTCGATCAAATCGTCGTTGGCGGTGGGATTGCCAACACCTTTTTAGCGGCAGCAGGGTTTCCTGCTGGTAAATCCCTGATGGAAGCGGATTTGATCGATACTGCTAAAGCATTGATGTCGAAAGTGGATATTCCATTACCTGTGGATGTTGTCGTTGCCACTGAATTTTCCGCTGATGCGACGGCAACAGTTAAGCGAGTTGAAGATGTTGCTGATGACGACATGATTCTTGATGTTGGGCCAGAGACACAGGCCTCGTACCACGGTATAATGGCGATTGCCAAAACTATCTTATGGAATGGGCCGGTGGGTGTGTTTGAGTTCCCACAGTTTGAGGGTGGAACGCGCGCTTTATCGATGGCGATTGCAGCGAGTAATGGCTTTAGTCTCGCAGGTGGCGGTGACACATTGGCCGCGATCGGTCAGTTTAGAATTGCCGATCAAATTAGTTATATCTCAACCGGCGGTGGTGCTTTCCTCGAATTTGTGGAAGGGAAGGAGCTGCCGGCAGTTCAGATGTTGAAATCCAGAAACGATTCATAAGGAGTCTTTATGGCTTTAATCAGTTTGCGCCAAATGCTGGACCATGCTGCCGGGGAAGCGTATGGCGTTCCAGCGTTCAATGTGAATAATCTTGAGCAGATGCGCGCAATCATGGAAGCCGCAGATGCCGTCGATGCGCCCGTGATCGTACAGGCCTCGGCTGGTGCGAGAAAATATGCGGGTAGCCGCTTCTTAAGTCATCTCATTGAAGCGGCCATTGAAGAGTTTCCCCATATTCCGGTGTGTATGCACCAGGACCATGGAGCATCCCCTGATATTTGTCAGCAATCCATTCAATTGGGCTTTTCTTCAGTCATGATGGATGGCTCTTTGATGGCTGATCAGAAAACTCCTGCAAGCTATGACTACAACGTTGAAGTCACCGCGTTAACCACTCGGATGGCACATGCTTGCGGCGTCTCAGTTGAGGGAGAGCTTGGTTGTTTGGGTTCACTAGAAACCGGTCAAGCTGGCGAAGAAGATGGCGTTGGCGCAGAAGGGACCTTGTCTCATGATCAGATGCTGACTGATCCTGATGAGGCGGCTGATTTTGTGAAAGCGACACAGGTTGATGCATTGGCGATTGCGATCGGAACATCACACGGTGCGTATAAGTTCACACGACCACCGACTGGAGATATTCTTGCGATCGACCGTATTAAAGCGATCCATCAAAGGATTCCAGATACGCATCTGGTGATGCATGGTTCGAGTTCTGTTCCCCAAGACTGGCTCCAGATCATCAATGAGTTTGGCGGAGAAATCCCAGAAACTTATGGTGTACCAGTCGAGGAGATTCAGGAAGGCATTAAGTATGGTGTTCGCAAGGTAAATATCGATACGGATTTACGTTTGGCATCGACAGGTGCGATCCGTCGTTACCTGGCGAAGAATCCAACTGAATTCGATCCGCGGAAATACTTCAAAGAGGCAACGAGAGCGATGAGCGATATCGTCAAAGCACGTTATGAGGCTTTTGGCTGTGCTGGCCAAGCTTCAAAGATCAAGGTGCTTGGCCTCGAAGCGATGGCCGATCGGTATTTAGAAGGGGAACTGGATCCAAGGATTTCCTGATCATGATTGGGGAGGCCATGAGTCTCCCCGAGTTCTCAGCACTTGCTTAATCAAAATTTCTCACAAGCTCTACACTCCGGCGGTGAGCCGTTTTGATTTAAGTTACATGTCACGCACATGTCATGGTTCGACAGAGGAAATTCGGTGGAGCTAGGTTTGATGAGTGTATCTGAGCGGGTGCGCCGATCCCGAGAGATATTTAAAGAACCAAGTCTGCAAAATATTTCAAAGTATATGTTTGGATAAGCCATGAAGAACTCGATCTTGAAATTGGTGCTTAGCGCAATAGTCATACCGACTCTCGCCTACGCTGAATTAAAGAGTACTAAAACACTCGATAAACCCAGTGGGGGTATTCTGAAGTTCGCAGTGATGGATTCGAGTGCTATGCGAGATTTGATGTCCTCATCTGGCTCTACTGCCTACGATTTTTCGGGTTATTCAGCACTGACCCTTTCAGAGCCGGTGAATTGTATGTATTGGATTGCAAAATTCGGAAGTGATTACGCATACGTTGCAAATGTGGGGATTGTGAATGTGACCACTGATGGCGTTTTGATATTTAAAGAGAACCACTGGGGTACAGGTGGAATGTCTGGTCGCCAATATCTCCAAAACGAGTCGAATTTGAGGATAGACAAAAAAGGACGCGTGATTGGAAAGATTCCTATATTTCATAAGAACGTCAAGAAAGGTCAGGCTGCTGAGCCTCCAAAATATGACTCAGAATTTGATGGTAAGTATTTCACTTTGGGGGAATTAAATTATGACCGACTACCTCAACGTAAAGGCGGGCATTTATGGAATGAGTTAAGCCTAGTCGGAGGGGCACGTCAGGTTATGAAGCTATTTTAAAATAATGAAATATAGCCATTTGAAGGGGAGCATATAGCCAAGCGACGAGGCTGTGATTTTCACCTGCAAATTAGATTTTGTGCCCCAGAATCTATAAATTATGCGCAAGTAAACTGAGCACCTTACGCATCTCTAGTCTTGGGGCTTTTATTTGGTGTAATCAGCAAATTGATGAGTATGGTGGATAACTGGCGGCGAGATCCGGTTGTCTCGTCGCGGTCAGATTGCCGGGCGGTTACGGTAAGCCGACCCCTATGGTGGAGCCGGATTTACTTCGATCGCTTAAAATAAAACGCGGCAGCGAATTGTTCCTTCGATTTCAGAGAGTTTCTCGAGCGCCATGTCTGAGTAGTCTCGGTCCACGTCAATCACGACATAACCAATTTTGTCTGATGTTTGTAGGAACTGAGATCCAATATTGATGTGATTCTCCGCAAAAACTGAGTTGATGGCCGAGAGCACACCTGGCCGATTCTCATGCACGTGCAGAAGCCGGTGATGGTTTGGGTGTGGCGGTAATGCCACCTCTGGGAAGTTCACGCTTGTCAGTGTTGATCCATTATCTGAGTAACGAACAAGCTTTTCAGCGACTTCAACACCGATATTTTCTTGGGCTTCTTGCGTTGATCCACCGATGTGAGGGGTCAGGATGGCGTTATCAAATCCACGCAGAGGCGAGACGAACTCATCATTATTTGACTTTGGTTCGGTTGGGAACACGTCGATTGCCGTGCCAAGCAGGTGCTTTT
This sequence comes from uncultured Gammaproteobacteria bacterium, assembly GCA_913031455.1. Lineage (GTDB taxonomy): Bacteria > Pseudomonadota > Gammaproteobacteria > Pseudomonadales > Litorivicinaceae > HIMB30. The sequence goes on along the minus strand of CAJWFL010000074.1, from coordinate 1,255 downwards.
CTTCCAGTGCTTTGGTGAGTGCATCGATATCGACCACGGTACCTCGCGATGCATTAATCAGAATGCTCTTAGCCTTCATCTGACTGATCCGCTCTTGATCCATCAAGTTACGAGTCGATGGGAGATCTGGCACGTGAAGCGTCACAATGTCCGCCTGACCAAGCAGTCCCTCGAGTGAGGGAATTTGTGATGCGTTACCGAGGGGGAGTTTCGACACCACATCGTAGAAAATCACCCGCATGCCGAGGCTCTCAGCAATTACCGACAGTTGGGATCCGATGGATCCATAACCAACGATACCGAGTGTCTTACCGCGAATCTCAAATGAGGCATTCGCAGTCTTTGCCCAGCCACCGCGATGTGCTTTTGCGTTCTTTTCTGGGATACCTCGAAGCAACAGAATTGCTTCTGCCAGAACGAGCTCAGCAACAGAGCGCGTATTTGAGTACGGTGCATTGAAAACGACGATGCCCTGCTCGGTCGTAGCCGTGAGGTCGACTTGATTGGTACCGATGCAGTAACACCCGACTGCAACCAACTTATCGGCGGCTTCAAAAATATCCCGTGTTAGCGTCGTTCTCGAACGAATCCCCAAAAAATGAACACCCTCGAGTTTAGCCTTCAGTTCTTCGCCAGTCAGCGCTGTCTTCACCGTTTCAATGTTCGCATAACCCGCGTCGCGGAAGATGCGTTCTGCGGAGGGGTGGATGCCTTCGAGTAAAAGGACTTTGAGCTTTGATTTATCGAATGAAGTGGTCATTAAGCGTCTCGTGAAAACTCTAGAATGTCGGTATCTGATGCCAGCAACAAAGTGTCGGCGGGGCGTTTTGCAAATAAACCGCAGGTGACAACACCGGGTATTTGGTTAATCGCTAATTCTAAGCCTTTTGGGTCGGTGATGGACATGCCGTGCACATCTAAAATCAGGTTGCCGTTGTCTGTAAGAACACCTTGACGATATTCAGGGTCGCCGCCGAGCTCCACCAATGCACGGCCGACCAAGCTTCTCGCCATGGGAATCACTTCCACCGGTAGCGGAAATTGACCAAGAATGTTAACGCGTTTTGAGTCGTCGGCGATGCACACGAATTGGACGGATGCTTCAGCAATAATTTTTTCGCGGGTTAGGGCAGCGCCCCCACCTTTGATCAGATTGAGTTTCGGATCTGCTTCATCAGCTCCATCGACATAGACAGGTAAGGTTCCGGTCGCATGAAGGTCGAGTAATTCAATGCCGTAATGGGCTAGCCGTTCT
>CAJWFL010000073.1:0-7623 GCA_913031455.1 uncultured Gammaproteobacteria bacterium | reverse complement strand
AATCAGGCGGTCGGTCAGCGCTGTCCGGGCTGTCACGCGTTGCTGTCTTGATAGTCGTTCTGTTGTGGATTAGTGATCTCACCGCCATGATTCCGCTAGCGGTCTTGTCAGGGATTGCGTTCAAAGTCGGCCTCGACATCATTGACTGGCGTTTCTTATCTCGAGCACATATTGTCTCGTCAAAAGCCGCTTTGATTATGTACGGCGTGATTTTGTTGACCGTCTTTGTCGATCTCATCATCGCGGTTGCTGTTGGTGTGTTTATTGCCAACCTGTTAACTATCGAACGATTAACAGCTGCCCATGCTGACTCAGTGAAAGCAATCCGCGATCCGAATGCAGAAGAACTCTCACGTGACGAGCAAACGATCCTGAAAGAAACCAACGGAAGTATTTTGATTTTTGCCTTGGGAGGCACGCTATTTTTCGGTCTCGCCAAAGCAATTTCTCGGCAACGCGCGGTCTTATCCGATCATCAAGCGTTAATTATTGATTTTACCGACGTGCCGTCCATCGGCGTATCATCCTCGATGGCGATTGAGGACATGATCAAAGACGATTTAAAAGCGAAAAAACCCGTCTTTATTACTGGCGCGAACGCTGCAGTCATCGATCGTCTACAGCGCCTCGGTTTATTAAAGGAATTACCGGCCGATGCCTTGGTGAAAGACCGAAGCACTGCTCTGCAAATGGCCACTCAGATGCTTAAAGCTCAGGAGTCCTTAGCGTGAATACCCCCTCAATCGGACTTCGAACCTATGTCTATTGCGATTCACTTCAACCGCAGCTAGCAGCTTATATGGCAACGGTCTCTCAAGGTTTTCTACCTATACCTGGAGACGCCTGCCTATGGGTTGAAGTTTCGCCAGGAATGGCTATTCACCAGCTAACTGACGTCGCACTGAAGGCCACTCGAGTGCATCTTGCACAACAAGTCGTTGAGCGGGCATATGGATCAATGGTCATTCACCAACGAGACCAAAGCGACGTCCGCGAGGCGGGAAATATTTTATTGGCACGGATGGGTGCGCAGGTCTCGGATCGAACGCATCCGTCGATCGCCTGGCAAGAGACGATTCGCGGAATGACGCCTGATCACACCGTTCTGATCAATCGACAAGATCGGCGTGGTTCGATGATTCTGCCCGGGCAAAGCATGTTTATTCTAGAGACCGAACCTGCTGGATATATTATCTATGCAGCCAATCAGGCCGAAAAAGCAGCTAATATCACGTTAGTTGATGTCCGTGCGGTGGGTGCATTTGGACGTTTGACGATCGCCGGATCAGAGGCTGATATTGATGCGGCAGCCGACGCCGCAATTGCCGCGATTCACTACCCCATGGGAACTTAGCGTGTTAGACGAGATGATCAACCAGATCGAAGCACACAGGGCATTTGACCATGCTGAGGCGGGTGCAAAAGCGCAAACACTCGCCTTCATCCGAGCGTATCCCGACTGCCTTCGTCGATCATGCCTACAAGGTCATCTGACCGCATCTGCGTGGATCTTGTCCTCTGATTTGCAGGCTGCCGTTCTGTTGCATCATAAAAAGCTCGATCGGTGGTTCCAGCCTGGAGGCCATGTTGATGGAAGCCCAAATTTGCTGGAATCAGCCTTGAGAGAGGCCGCAGAAGAAACCGGACTACAGGTCTCTGACTTTAATCTTGCCTCACGTGCGATTTTTGATATTGATGCACACACCATTCCTGCGAGGCCAAATGAGCCGAAACATACGCATTTTGATATCAGATACGCATTGACGGTGGATTATCAGGAGTTACCTGGCAATGCTGAGTCCCACGACGTTCGATTCGTGAATCTCGATCAAGTACGGTTATTCAATAATACGTCGTCAGTGGTCCGTTTAGTGAGAAAAACAACCGATCAGTTGATGACAACATCTGGCCATCGAGCTCTCATTTCTTGAGTGATGCGCTGCTTTTCATCCATTGCAAAATCAAGAAATGCACGCGCAACAAGTGACAACTTTCGATTCGACGCATGCACGATGTTCCACTGGCGAATCATCGGAAATTGATCCACTTTAACGATACCAAGTGGTCCATCTGGGCCCTCAATGGTCATCGAGTGGAGTGACAAAACCGATAGACCTAAGTTGGCGATAACAGCGTGTTTAATTGCTTCGTTACTACCGAGCTCCATGCGAATATTTGGCCTTAACCCCTGCGATTCGAATACGCGCAATGTTGCATCACGAGTTCCTGATCCAGGCTCCCTCATGATCCAGGGATAATTTCTAATATCGGCTAGGCTCAGCGGATTTTGTGATTGAAAGAGTTTATGATTTTTGGGAGCAATGACCACGAGCGGATTCGGTGCAAAAGGATACAGATCGATACCTGGAATTCCCTCCGCAGCCTGGCCCATGATGTATAAATCATCGACATTCTCTGACAGTCTCTCTGAGATTCGATCGTGGTTTGAGACCTTTAAGGATAACTCAATACCCGGATGTTCTTCGCTGAATCGACCCAACAACTCAGGCGCTAAATACTTGGCTGTTGTGACAACGCCTAATTTCAATTTTCCACGCTTGAGGCCTTTGAGCTCTGATAATGCGACCTCCAGATCACTCAAAGAGCCAAAAATCTCACGAATCGATCGGTATACGATTTGGCCGGCTGCCGTCGTCTCAATTTGACGACCATTCTGTTGAAGTAATGGGACCCCAATCGCATCGGTCAACTTCTTGGTCTGCATTGACACTGTTGGTTGGGTCAAATACAGCTCCTCAGCAGCACGCGTGTGACTGCCGAGCCGAACGACTGCCTCAAAAATCTGCAATTGGCGCATTGTCGTATGACGGACAATGAATTCAGGAACATCTAAATGTGCAAGTGCGTCAAGATCAAGTCCGGACATTCGTCAACCCGCCATTGGCATCTCAAGTCACCAACGAGTGTAGATTAATCAGGCCATACTCGCGAGCGACGCATTTGACTTGCTGGCTGGATGTCTGATTTTGACTTTTGCGTTGTTGTGCGCCTTGTCGCTTTTGCTTGTGATGTCATATTAGGTTTGGCAATTGTGGGCGCCTTCTTTGAAGCGCGTTGGCGTGTCGGTTGAGCGGCTTTGACTTTCTCAATCGATGCTGCAAGTTTCGATGAAGTCGACTTTGACTCAGGCATAACTACCTCTTTGATTGAATTTCTTTTATGAGATGCGTGATTTCCAGTGAAGCAGCAATTGCTCCTTTTCCTGACTGGTTGACATCTCGCCCATCCAGAATCGCATTCCGATAGATCACTCGACGTTGAATTGATGTCTCTAACGCTGAGATTTCGAGCGATTCCAAAACTTCTTTCGTTTCTCGAGATAGACGGGAGCGAGATTCCATTTGATTTAACACCAAAAATGCTTGAAGTTTATTGTTGTCCAGTTGTGCCCGTTGAATCTCTTTGGCAACAGCAAGCGTGGCCCATAAATCCAGCGGGGACGGTAAAACAGGAATCAAGACAACATCAGCCACCCTGAGCACTGCCAGCGTATCTGGATGATGAATGGCTGGTGGACAGTCAAAAACGGCATGTTTTGCATAACGATCCTGTTCAGAAAACGACTCGACCGCTAGGTTACTTTTTGATTCCCGAATTGATGACCAATGCAGAGATGACCGTTGCGGATCCGCATCGTACAGAGTCATCGGGCGTGATTGCGATTGAAAAGAAGCGACGTTGATCGCAAGTGTGGTCTTGCCAACCCCGCCTTTATTTGAGGCAAATGCCAGCCTCAATTCGATTCCTCTTCGAGGAATCCACCGATCGCATCAAGGGTGTTGGCAAATTCTCGCTGTAACTCGGACAAGGTATCACTTCCCTCGTCGGGATGAATCGTGACGTTCAAATGACTACGCCCAAATGCCATATCAGGGTAGAAACCACATGCCTCGGATGCTTCCGCAGCAGCATCTAAAAAATCCCGCAGCGCATCATAATCTTCGAACTGATAACGACGCTCCATACGCGGGGGACGTTTTCGCTCTTTCCAGCCCATGAACCCTATATATCCAATAATGTCGCGTATGACTGTATCAAATGCGACCACAGAAAAAACCAAAAAGTCAGCCTGGTGGTCGCATCGCGACCACCACATGACAACATTTAGGATGCAGCTGCCGTTGGCAGAACAGGCTCTACTTCACGATGTGGACGCGCGATAATGTGCGCCGCTACAAGGCCATCACCGACTCTTTCGCAAGCATCTGCGCCAGCGCGGACTGCGGCATTGACAGCACCAGTCTCTCCTCTGACCATGACTGTGACGTAACCTCCACCGACGAACTCTCGACCGATCAAGCGGACTTCAGCTGCCTTTGTCATTGCGTCCGCAGCTTCGATTGCAGGGACAAGACCGCGCGTTTCGATCATTCCTAAAGCGATACCATAATTTTCAGTTGACATGATAGTTCTCCAAATTAGCTAATAGCTATGCGTTTATTTAGTTGTTGCTTCCAATACCGGCTCAACCTCTTTATGTGGACGCGCGATAATGTGCGCAGCCACGAGGCCATCACCGACCCGTTCACACGAATCTGCTCCTGCACGAACAGCTGCATTGACGGCACCGGTCTCGCCACGAACCATCACGGTTACGTAGCCGCCGCCGACGAATTCTCTAGATATGAGTCGGACTTCAGCCGCCTTTGTCATTGCGTCTGCCGCCTCGATGGCGGGGACTAAGCCACGCGTCTCGATCATACCCAGTGCGATCCCGTAGTTTTCATTTGCCATCGTTCTCTCCTACTCCTTCGTTATTGAGACCAGTTCATGCGCTCAGTTTGGCGCACTCGCTGGAGGCCACTGATCAATCACGCCACAAACGGCGAGATCTGTCAGAACTTCGTAGTCACCGGTTGCAAAACGTGCTGCAGTGCCGGTCGTTAAAAAAACCCAATCTCCAGGCTTGGCGCCCACCGTGTCGGTTGCCGCTTGCTGCAGTCCGCTTTCGCTTTCGACGAGCCGAAACACCGTGTGCTTTAAGCCGTCGATTCGACACGAACAGACAATCGATCCAACCACACGACAAATCATCATGAAGCCGCACCCTCTTCAGCAGGCGGCCAATGGTCGATGATTCCAACAATTGTCAAATCACTCGGATAACCTTTGCTACCCGCCGCTTCACGGGCAGCACTACTACCGACGCAGATCACCCAATCGCCAGGCTTCGCGCCAACTGCATCAACGGCGACCTGAGAACTCGTGCCGTCTCGAACGACTTGCAAATGCTTATGTTCCATTTCCGCAATCCGGTTTGTTGCAACAAGCGGCCGTTCAACCTGACAAATTTTCATACCTTCCTCTCTATCCCAGTCATTGGGACTGATGAATCAATGATTTCGATTGGGCTGTCTGATTGGCAATCTCTCACGACTTTCAAGATGTGAATCGATCCATCATCTGCGTGTTGAGGGAAACGCTTGATCGTAGCCTCAGTGATCTGCTGACAGCGGTTCATCGCGCGCGCTCGTGCTCCAGGAATCGAACCGTGATAATCAAATCGGACGATAATTGGTGCAGGTAAACCACGACTGATGTTGAGCGACTTGAATATTTTTAAGCCCACGTCGATATCAGACGCACCTTCCTCGATGGTCTTTAAATACGCGAAATACATGAGATTCCGGACTTGGATCTCTTCAAATCCCACACCGACTCCGATGAATCGCTCGGCATGTCCGATATCCGCATAAGTTCCATTGAACTCAGCTTTTACTAATTCGATTTGTGACAAATTGTTTTCGATCAATGCACCGACGAAACGCTTCAGTCCAGACCGTGTTGTTGGGCATTCACGTGCAACTACCTGTTGAATCTGGTCACGCGCCCGGTCGCTCGGCTCATTTTGCGTCTGCTCAAACAGTTCAATCGAAGACAGTTGCGAGTCAAGGCTGATGTCCCCGTTCTCGTCTGGTACGTGGACACGAATGGAATCAGTGGCTGTATCCACACCGATCAATAGCAAGTCCACTGAGGCCCCGCAACAATGCGTATGTTCAATTGCTTCACGGAATGCGTATAACGCATCACGACCAGCAAAAGCCGCTTGATCATCCTTAGAGCCATGCGCCGCACATCCTTCGCATTGTCCATCGATGGTGCTGAAGTGATAGACCACTCCTTTCAGATAGCGAGAACCAGAAATCGATGTCGATAGTCCCGCTCGCTCTCGCAACAATTCAACTTCGGTCCATTTTTGAACGTTATCGTCGATGTCAAAAACTGCACCTGCATAGGACTTGCGACGGACTTTGTTTGGAGGCAGACGCAACACCGACCGAATGACGTGAGCGAGACGCCCGTCAGCACAAGGCGTCAGATCAACTGCGTGTAACCCGCATTCTTCTATTAATTCATCAAAGTCTGAATCGGAATGCATCGCCAACGGCGACGTTGCAATCGAGTGATCACAAAAACGGCGATAAGTCTCAAATACGCAATATGCGTAGAGCGCCTTAATATCAAGCTGATTCGTCCAGGCAGCATTTAATAAATCAATCGGTAGCTCGAAACCCAGTTCCCGGTCAGCAATCTCTTTGGCTTGACTCGCGAAATCGATCTCAAACTGAATGGCGACTAATTGTCGAAGGACTGGCTCGATCCGGTCAAATGAATCCTTCACACTGCGCTCATAAGACATGAGTTGTGCGTTATCCCGCACATCCGTTAGCGCATGAATCCCGCGTTGCTTATCAACGACAGCAGACACCACAGACGCTCTTGCGCCAGGGCGACCCAGCGGCGCGCGGTTCAATTTGATCGATTGTGCTGATTTTGAACGTTGCAACATCGTGCTCTCCATGACTGCCCGCATTTATCCGCGGGCACCCCCTGAATACGTAATTAATGCGCCATCTGACGTGTTTCCGCTTGAGCCGGTCACGCGACTTGACTCACGCTCGGGCTTCGAGTGAGTTTCACGGACCCGCATCTGGCTGTCGCCGCGCCGTGTTTGATTCCTTGAAATCGCCGAACGCCCTTCAGTTCCAGTTACTGCGCTGTTGCGATCCCAATCATCACCTGTGATAGTCAACCCAAGACTGCGGCCTTCTCCGGTGATCTGTCGATCTGTTCCGATAACCGAGTCTGACGCTAATGTCGCGGCGTTCGCCCGCGCTACCGGCTGAAAGTTTGCTTCATCCGATCCAGTGATCTTGCCTTCTGCACGACCAAAGGACCCAGTGATGCGACGGGCATTGTCACGTTGCTCAAGCATCGCCTGCCGAGCAGGAGTGCCAATACTGAAATTTCGCGTTTCACTGCGTGTCTGTGGCATGCCAAATGCCTCTTGGAGTTGATCTTCACCGTGATAGGGAGTCCCCGAAATAGGGTGATCGGCGCCACGTGCATCGCCGGTGACGCCATTGGCGACACCTGGCTGAATTCCACTGATCACGCTGCCAGCCATCCGACGTGCGGTTCCCACTGCTCCGACCTCATCGCAAAATTCAACCTGTGTATCGCGACCAACATATGGCGTCCCTGTGAGATGCTGACAGGTCCCCGGCTCATCACCAGTCACTGCCTGACTTCGTTGAGGGATCGATCCACTGATACGATCTGTCGCGAGCCGGTTACCGCCAAATCGCTGGCGAGTTC
>CAJWFL010000072.1:0-7887 GCA_913031455.1 uncultured Gammaproteobacteria bacterium | reverse complement strand
CTTTGCGGTGGTCGTCTGCGAACAAACCGGTATTCCTGGGGAGACAAAGGGGCCTGTTGCACGCGAAGTCACACGCATTCTCACACCAGGTACGGTCACCGATGATGCGTTTGTTGACTCAGGTCAGGAACTCTGGGTCGCCTCACTCCATAGTCATGGACTGACCTACTCGGTGGCGTTGGGCTCTGTCTCACGTGGTGAAATTTTGATTTACGACCAGCTCGGTCGCCAAGTCATCGACAGCTTGTTTACGCGCATTGAACCCAAAGAGTGTCTCACGCAGAACGCAGATGTGTTTCCATCTGAGATTCGTCAAGTTGAGGTGGCGCCATGGCACTTCACACTCGAGCAACTGTCCAGAGAGGTCGAGCGAACCTATCAAGTCACTGATGCCGGAGGCTTAGGTTTGAGTGACGTGAGCGCCCAGGGTCTCGAGGCGACAGCTGCACTGCTCACCTATCTCCATGATACGCAGCGGACCGAGCTCACTCATTTCTCAAGGCCCAAGCTCATCCGAGATGATAACCGAGTCGTACTTGATCAAACCACACAGAAAAATTTAGAGCTGATCCGAACATTAAAAGGTGAACGGAAACATACGCTCTTGTGGGTTCTTGATCGAACCTCGACCGCCATGGGGAGTCGCGAGCTCACTCGCTGGATCACCGCACCGTATCGCGAGACAGCCATTCCAAAACAACGATTGACTCATATTCGAGAGCTCATTGATTCAGGACTCATCACCTCAATCACCGACCACCTCAAACGGATTGGTGATCTTGAACGCATTGTGGCCCGAATCGGCCTCAGATCTGCCCGGCCTCGTGATCTGACGCGACTACGTGACAGCCTCAAAGAGCTCCCAGAACTGAAAGTGCGACTCGGTCAATCAAACTATCCGTCGGTGAGTCAGCTTGGTGCCTCGGTCTTACTGCTTGAAACGATTCATCAATTGCTCGATCGCGCGCTCGAATTGGAGCCATCGGTAATCATCAGCGCTGGTGGCGTCATTCGAGAGGGTTTCGATCATGAGCTCGACCAACTTCGTCGATTCTCACGAGATGCATCGAGTCTTTTGACCGAAATGGAGGAGACCGAGCGATTGAACTCAGAGATCACTGGTCTCAAGCTCGGCTACAATCGAGTCCATGGCTACTATTTCGAAATCTCCAAAGCGACACTCGCGACCCAAGAAGCACCACTTCATTTTCAAAGGCGCCAAACGCTCAAGAACGCTGAGCGCTTCACAACACCTGAACTCAAAATCTTCGAAGACAAAGCATTGTCGGCAGAAAGCCAGGCCTTAAGTCGCGAACGGCGTCTTTTTGATGAGTTATTGAATCCACTGACGGATGCGATTAATGATCTCAAAATACTCTCTCAGTTGTTAGCTGAACTCGATGTCCTCACAAGTCTCGCATTGGTCGCCAGTCATGAGCGTTGGATCGAGCCTGTGCTGTCAGAATCGGTCGAAATACAGATCACTAACGGCCGTCATCCAGTCATCGAAAAAGCGAGTGCTCAACCTTTCGTACCCAACGACACGCAACTCACAACGGAGCAGTCACTTGCGTTAATCACCGGTCCGAACATGGGCGGAAAATCGACCTACATGCGACAAACAGCGCTCATTACACTGCTTGCGCGCATCGGAAGTTTTGTCCCAGCCGATCGTGCATCCATTGGCCCTGTTGACCGAATTTTTACGCGTATTGGAGCCTCTGATGATCTTGCGGGTGGTCGCTCTACCTTCATGGTCGAGATGACAGAAACAGCCGCAATTTTGGCCGAAGCAACAGACCAATCACTTGTGTTAATGGATGAAGTCGGACGAGGTACCAGCACCTTTGATGGGCTTGCGCTCGCGTGGGCCTCGGCTGAGGCGCTCGCGAGGCGGCGCGCACTCACACTCTTTGCAACCCATTACTTCGAACTCACGCACTTACCTGACAATGAGTCATTGGCCTTTAACGTGCATCTCACAGCACAAGTGACTGGCGATCAAATTATTTTCCTACATCGTGTGATGGAGGGCCCTACGTCGCAAAGTTACGGGCTCCATGTGGCACGACGTGCGGGAGTACCGGATGAAATCATTGGTCGAGCTGCCTCATACCTTGCCGAACTCGAATCTCAGCTGGTCATATTGAATCAACAACCAACACCGCAATCAGATTTATTTGATGAACCACCCGACCCGCTTGTGAACCACTTGGCCCATCTCGATCCAGATGACTTATCACCCCGAGAAGCCTGGGCCACACTTGAGACTCTGGTACTAAAAGCACGGGAAGCACTTGGCGATTCAGATGCAAACACATAGAATCACGGCCGCACAAAGGAGAGATCTATGACATTTGTTGTTGTTGATAACTGTATTCGCTGTAAATACACAGACTGTGTGGAAGTCTGTCCAGTGGATTGTTTCTATGAAGGCCCGAATTTCTTAGTCATCAACCCCGATGAATGCATTGATTGCGCACTCTGTGAACCGGAGTGTCCTGCCGGTGCAATTCTGTCAGAAGATGAATTGGCAGAGGATCAAAAAGTCTTCATCGAAATCAACGATGAGCTCTCCCGTGTTTGGCCAAATATCACAGAAAAGGCCGATCCACTCCCCGATGCCGAAGAGTGGGATGGCATGCCAAATAAAATTGATCACTTGGATCGCGGCTGATTAATCGAAAATTGCAGCATCCGCCGGTATCCGTCCAGCCTCGACCATCCGGCGGAGTAACCGAAGCGCTTCGATCTGAATTTGCCGAATCGGCTCTCGTGTAGTGCCTAATCGCTCACCGATTGCCGATAATGTTTCACTGTCACGACCATCCAAACCGTAGCTTCGTATCACAACCATCCGGGGCAAATCAGGGAGCAGGTTAAGCCAGGCGGCGACATTCTCGTGATCTTCCTGACCCACAGCTAGCTCCTCTGGACTCGGCGCATCTGACTCCAGTAGATCAACACCAGTCGATCCATCTGAACCCTCAACGACCTGATCGAGTGAGACAATTTGCTCACTTGGGTTGAACCATTGCTCCATGTTGCGCTTTGCATATCCTGGCAACGTCTCATTTTCAGCTTCAATCGCCTTCCGTTCCTGACGAAATTCACGCTGTTTATGGATCGAGGTTCGGACAGTTTTCAATTGCTTCATGAGTGCCCGCTCAACGGCCTGATGAATCCACCAGGCTACATAGGTGGAAAAACGATAACCCATTTCAGGATCATATTTATCGACTGCACGCATCAAACCAAGATTCCTTTCTTCCACTAAATCGGCGACATCCAATCCACGGCCGCGATAGCGACCAGCCAAACTGATCACCAGTTTCAGGTTTCTCTGAATGAATTCCGTACGGGCTTTGTGACAACCCTTCTGTACAAGACGAACCAGCTCAAGTTCTTCCTTGGCGGTCATCAGTTCATGTTGATTGAGATGGTTTAAGTAGGTTGCATTAGAAAGTGAATCAACCATAACGATCTCCTTGTTTCGGAGAAACAGTTATATTCATTCTCGATCGGACCGCGTGATGGACTGAAGGACTAGGACCTGCGCTTTGGTAGTAATGAAACCGGATTGACTGGCTTACCCTGTTTTCTGATCTCAAAATGCAGCTTCACCCGATCGGTTCCCGTGGATCCCATCTTTGCGATGACTTGGCCTGCCTGCACCACATCGCCAACCTTCACAGCCAAGCTCTGGTTGTGACCATATGCGCTCAATAGCTTCCCTCGATGACTAATGATCACCAGATTACCGAAACCAACCAATCCGTCACCGGCATAAACTACTCGGCCTCCAGCGGCAGCTTTGACTGGAGAGCCCACTTGACCACCAATCTGGATCGACCGACTAAATCGTGTCTTTTCAGAATACGCTTCGAGAATCGGGCCGTTCACCGGCCACTGCCAGCCAGTAAACTGAGACACTAGGGTACCTTTAGCTTTGGGCTTGGGTTTTGGCTTAGGGGCAACCTTTGGCTTTTGTGCCACTGCTGGCTTCCGAATTGGCTCAGGCTCAGCCTTGATCGGTGGTGGGATCGCGGATTTTGGCTGAGGTTTCGGTTTGGGCTCAGGTTCAGGTGGAATCTCGCCCTTTAGTGACAGTGACTGTCCGGGAATTATTACGTCAGAATTCAGTTGGTTTCGGCGACGTAAGACGTCTGGATCTTGATCAAAGCGCCAAGCAATTGAAAATAGCGTATCACCGCGTCGTACCACGTAGCGCCACCCCGGTTCTTCTGCATCGAGATTTCCAGTATCAATCGTCGTAACTTCTGGCTTCACGCGCTCAAGCGGGCGCGCTAGATTATCGGTTGGCACTTCATAAGGTGCTGAACAACCAACCAGTAAACCGATCATGATCCATACATGTCTCATCGAACCGCAGTCCCGTTATCTGTCGAGAACTTCAAAGCCAATGATGCCAATAGGAAACCACTCAGTCCGAACGCCAACGGGATCCATAACAGTTCTTGAGTCGGAAACAGTAAAATCAACGAACCGTCGTCTCCCGCACCTTGCCAAGGCCACACTCGGACCAACGCACCGAAAACCACACCTGTCAGACAACTCAGGACCTCCATGTGGTATTGAATCAATAGTGCCTTGATCAAATGCGCCATCAAAAGAATACCGATTGCACCACCGCCGATGAATAACAGTAAGACTCTGAGATCAAAGGTACTGACTGCATCAATCAACGCTGGATACAGCCCTGTCAGTAACAACAAAAAACTACCTGAAATCCCGGGTAGTAACATCGCGGATAACGCCATCGCGCCCGCGAACGGCCAAACCCACAATGCAGGATTGGTAGTTTGTGGTGTTTGCAGTCCGATACCCAAGGCGATCAATACACCAAAGATCAAGAGACCCCAATCTTTTGCTCGCATCGCAGATCGTAAATCGGATAACAGTGCGATACCCATCGCAATCACAAGTCCAAAGAAAAAGCCCCAGACGCGTTCGGGAACCAAATCGAGCCAATCCTTGATCCAATGCGCAAGTGTCATCAGCGACATCAGAATTCCAATGAGTAGTGGCAAAACAAAGGCGCCGTCCAACCGAACCCATAAGCCGCGTAAACCATCGTTTCGAAACACAGACCACAGCTCAGGTGTGAAGGCAGTCAATACTGCCAGCCACCGCTCATAAATTCCTGTAAGAAACGCCACGGTACCGCCAGACACTCCGGGGACAGCATCAGCAGCACCCATTGCGAGCCCACGCAACCAGATCGACACCCAACTCATGCAAGACCTGCCAATGCGGGAACAAAAAAAGCGGTATCAAGAGGAACCTCGTTGATGGTCTCTCCATCACGGATATACAAAATCAACTGCTGGCGCTGATCGAGTCCAACCGGTGCGATCAGACGTCCACCGTCAGCCAGTTGCTCAAACAACGTCTCAGGAACTGACTCAGGGCAAGCGGCGAGAATAATGCCGTCAAAAGGTGCAAAATCCGGCCAACCGAGCAATCCATCACCATGTCGAATCACCACATTTTCGAGCTCAAGCGCATCCATGCGCTTGCGGGCTTCAGTCGCCAAGGGCGCAATGCGTTCAATCGCAAACACTTGATTCGCCAGATGGCACAAAAGGCCTGTCTGAAATCCTGAGCCAGCACCCACTTCGAGCACACGATTCAACTGACGACCACCGCGCAATAACTCCAACATACGAGCGACAACAGATGGCTGCGAGAGGGTCTGCTGATAGCCAAGTGGCAATGTCACGTCGGTGTAGGCTGAATCGGCAACTGCAGGATCAACAAACAAGTGCCGCGGCACTCGACGAAATGCATCAAGCACAAAAATATCGTTAATACCCAGGTCACCGAGTTTTTCAACAAGACGGCTTTGACCGCGCTCATGAAGCAGCTCGTGCATGTGCCTCCTGCAAGTTCCCTAATTCATTGAACAGTGCTGTCGCAAACGAGCCCTTCGGCAACCAAAACGACAACTCGAGTGTATGCTTTGACACCTCGGCTTCCAACTGCTTTGGCATGAATCGGACAGCGCGTCGCTCCTCATCCCGAAAAACTCCAGTCATCCATACAAAGAGTTCTGGATCGGTCTTCAATATCGAACACTCAAAGGCCGCCTGTTCGATCGACGTTTTTGTTTGCCTTCCAGCCATCGGAGCAGTGGGATCCAAATCACCGGTCAAGATCCGCTCCTGAACCGATTCCAACTCACTGTCAGACACCATGAAATGACTTCCTCGACCGGCCAATGCGACTGCATCACCCATCGTGACTTCGAGCCACTGATCTTGACGCAAACGCGCGGCAACGATCGTATTAAATCCTGCTGAACGTGCCGCAGACGCTGCCATTCCATCCTTTGGATGAAGTCGCCGCCGACCTGCCGGATCACGTCGCGCGAGGCGCCGTGCCGCTTCAAGATTTGATCCTGAACGACCAAATCGCTGCTGTCCAAAATAGTTGGGTACACCCTCAGTCGCAATCAATTGAATTCGCTCTTCAAGATCACCGATTACCGAACCACGGAGTCTGATTTCAAACCGATTCCCGGCAAGTTGCCCAATTTTTAATTTACGTTGATTTCGTGTGAGTCTTAACACCTCAAGCCATTCATCGATCACACCCTCTTCAATGACTGCTGTTTCCGGGACACTGATCCACTGGGTCGCGACCGCATGTGTATCTTTTTTACCTGCATAACCGAGATCTCTGCGCGACGTTTTTGATATGTGCGCCAAACGCGATGTCGCTTCCTCGGTCGAGAGTCCACGCTTACGAATCAGCGCCCAAAGATGCGGTCCAGTTCCTGCTGGTTCGAATCCTAGATCTTCGGTGACGACAAAATCAGAGACTTCAGTTCGGTAAGCACCTGCGAAGACCGCCTCACCATGCGCCGTCGGCAGGTGCGCTAAATCGATGGATTGTGATCCGTAAACGAGCGAGTTCAATGGGTGCGCATCAAAACGGCGGCCATGACAGCAACGCCCTCACCACGACCGACGAAGCCAAGCTGTTCGGTTGTTGATGCTTTCACCGAGACGCGATCCAGAGGCGTCTCGAGTACATCAGCGATACACTGGCGCATAGCCTCACGAACTGGCCCAATTTTCGGTACTTCACACACAATCGTGATATCGAGATTGGATACGGAATATCCTTTCTGCAAACACAATTGCCGAACTTCGCGGGTCAAAGCAGCAGAATCTGCCTCTTTAAATTTGGAATCAGTGTCGGGAAACAACAGACCAATGTCCCCAAGTGCCAAAGCACCAAGCATCGCATCCATCACAGCATGCAACACGATATCCCCATCACTGTGTGCGACCAGACGATAATCACAAGGGACCCAGAGACCACCGAGGGTCATTCCATCACCGGCCTCCAGCTCGTGAACGTCGAAACCCTGTCCGATACGAATCATAGCGATGCGCCCTCCCGCACAGATAAAAGCGCTTCGATTAACTCAAGATCCTCAGGATAGGTCAGTTTGATATTGGAGCGTCGACCACGAATCAACCATGGCAAATGTCCATTGGCTTCCATCGCCTGAGATTCATCTGTCACCACCAAACCTGACTGCTTTACAGCCTGAAGCGCATCAGACAGCTCGCCCAACCGAAAGACCTGAGGCGTCATGGCATGCCATAGCCCGGTGCGATCAACGGTCTCCGCGACACAGCTATCAGACTCCTCCGGACACGGATTGGTCTGATCCACCCGTTTGAGCGTATCGGCTGCTGGAATACCCAACGCGACACCCGGACACCTGGATGATTCGATCGCATCAACCAATCCATGCAACTCATGTTGAGTAATCAACGGTCGCGCTGCGTCGTGCACAAACACCCAATCATCAGCGTCCGCACCCTGTGCTTGTATCCAATCAAGTCCTGC
>CAJWFL010000071.1:0-7926 GCA_913031455.1 uncultured Gammaproteobacteria bacterium | reverse complement strand
CAAGCCAGAACGCTGACTTGCTCGCCACCGGCGCTCGCCTGCAATAAGCTCATAACCACCAGAGTTTTGGCGTACGATGATTGGTTGCATGACCCCATGCTGACGAATCGAATCCGCTAACTCATCTAGCTCGACTTCACTAAAGCGTATCCGAGGCTGAAATGGATTTGGAACAATTTCCTCAACACCAATGGTAATGACACCCCCATCATTCTTTGATCGTCCGGCGTTTTGTGCTGATGAGTCTTTGTTTAAAACAGCATCGACTGTCGACTGATCGACGCTCAAAAGTGGGTTGAATCCAAGTCCGCGTTTTTTTTGAGTCATGCTGCGTGTTTCAATCCCAGTCGCTTACGTAGTTCAGACGCCAGAGCCAAGTATGACAAAGCACCTTTGGATAGACGGTCGTATCGCAATACTGGCAACCCATGACTCGGCGCTTCTGCCAGCCTGACATTTCTTGGAATCACGGTTTTAAACACGCGCTCTCCGAAGAACTGCTCAAGCTGATGGGAAACCTGACGTGTTAGTCCCGTTCTGGGATCGTACATCGTACGAAGAACACCATCGATAACCAAGTCTAAGTTATGAGTTCCTCGCACTTGGTTAATGGTTTCGATTAACGCCGCGATACCCTCTAAGGCAAAGAATTCGCACTGAACGGGGATGATGACGCTATTAGCTGCTATCAATGCATTGATTGTCAGCATGCTAAGAGCTGGCGGACAATCAATCAGAACGAAATCATAATTTTCTGCTTGTTCAGTAAGCACATCTTTCAACCGAAACTGTGCATTCGACTGACCAACGAGCCCGACCTCAGCCTCGGTCAGTTGAATATCTGACGGCAGCAAGTCATAGCCGGCTTCTGTTTTCAGGATACAAGTGTCTTGAAATGTAGATTCGCCAAGCAATAGTCCGCGAACGTCGAACTCTATTTCATCTTTCGAAACCCCCGAGCCTGATGTTGCATTACCTTGTGGATCGAAATCAATAACCAAGACCTGGTACCCCATCTCGTTAAGGGTCGCACCCAAATTAACGCATGTCGTTGTCTTACCAACACCACCTTTCTGGTTTGTTATCGCAATAATTCGGGTCATTTTTATCTCTGCTTGACTACTGCCAGCATCCGCTTTTTATCAACAATATGAGGCAGTTTATGTAATTGAATCATACAGTTACTATGTATCGACTCTGCATCAACTATTTCGCTTTCTGCTCTAGCACCTTTCATTGCCAAGATTTCACCATCAGGCTTCAACATTGGCAGTGAGCAAGTGATCATACCACTGAGATTAGTAAAAGCTCTGCTGATAATTTGATCAAACTGCTTTTTCGTTGATAAGTCTTGGACACGTTTATTCACTGTAGTAAGGTTTTTTAAGTCACATAACGATTTGATATATTTAGCAAAACCAAGCTTCTTATCGTTTGGATCCACAAGTGTGAAATGGGTATCTGGAAAGAATATAGCAAGCGGTAGCCCCGGAAAACCGGGCCCAGTCCCAATATCAAGCAACAATCCCTCGCGAATAAACGGATGGGGAGTCAGAGAATCAAGTATTTGATAGATCAAAACACTCTCTTCGTCCCGGTGGGCACTGATATTAAAAACTTGATTCCATTTCAGGTGCTGCTTAAGAATCGTCTGTAAGTTTGCTAGTTGGTTATCTGAGCAAGACAATCCGATCCCATTTAGGCTGTCAGCTAAGTCCATCAGCTCGCCAATTGCGCTAACTCAAGTTTTTTTAAGTATACTAAAAGCAGACTAAGAGCAGCCGGTGTAACACCTGATATCCTCGATGCTTGCGCCATCGTTTCCGGACGATGTTCAAGTAACTTTTGCCTCACCTCATTCGACAGACCAACGATTTTTGAATAATCAATATCGGTCGGTAACCTGACCTGCTCATTTTTGTTAAGTTTCTTGATTTCATCTGCCTGACGATTAATGTAGCCAGCATATTTCACTAGAATTTCAACTTGTGACGCGATCGATGAATCTCCGTGGCCTTCAATGTCAGCAAATTCGACCAAATCCTGATAGTGAATTTCCGGACGCTTCAAAAGATCGTGGGCTGTTGATTCTTTGGATAACGGCGCCGTTAATACCTGGTTCAGTTTTGCTATGCATGGATCTGTTGGTCGAACCCAGGTCGACTTCAATCGCGTCATCTCTTTGTCTATATGTTCCTGCCTATCGTTAAATATTTTCCACAGAGCGTCTCCCACCAGACCTAACGCACGGGCCCTTTCGGTAAACCGGGTATCAGCATTGTCTTCTCGTAAAGCCAACCGATATTCGGCACGTGATGTAAACATCCGATATGGTTCTTGTGTCCCAAGCGTTATAAGATCATCAACCATAACACCCAAGTAACCCTCCTCACGCCCAATCGTCCAGGACTCTTGACCTTGGGCTCGTAACGCTGCATTGGCGCCAGCCAACAATCCTTGTGCGGCCGCTTCTTCATAGCCTGTGGTTCCATTTATTTGACCCGCAAGATACAAGTTAGTAACTAACTTACTCTCCAAGGTTCTATTCAAATCACGTGGATCAAAGAAGTCATATTCAATCGCGTAACCAGGTCTTGTGATCACAGCATTAGCACATCCTTCCATAGAGCGAACAATTTCTAATTGGACCTCGTAGGGTAGTGATGTGCTCACTCCATTTGGATACAGCTCATGAGAAGCTAAGCCTTCTGGTTCAAGAAATACCTGATGCGTTGGCTTGTCAGCGAAACGTACAATCTTGTCCTCAATCGATGGGCAATAACGTGGACCAGTACCTTCAATGACACCGGCATACATCGGACTGAGGTGCAGGTTTTCTAAGATAATATCGCGTGTTTTTTCTGTTGTGCTCGATAAATAACATGGGACCTGCGACGGGTGTTCATCCCCGGCGCTCGTCATTGACAAATACGGTGTCGGACTGTCCCCGGGTTGCTCTGGTAAGCTCTTTAGATCGACAGAGCGGGAATCAATCCGCGGTGGTGTTCCAGTTTTTAGACGCGCAATACGAAATGATTGATTCCGTAACGACTTTGCTAATTCATTTGATGCTGGGTCACCGGCACGACCCCCTGACTGTTGGCTCATTCCGATATGAATTTGTCCAGCCAAAAAAGTACCTGCTGTGATCACTACTGTTTTGGATCGGAGCTTCAATCCCATAGCCAAAACAACACCAACCACCTGGTTTTTTTCGATAACAAGATCTGACACGGGTTGTTGAAAGATAGTGAGATTATGGACAGTCTCAAGGGCGTGCCGCATATGTTGGCGATATAAAACTCGATCTGTTTGAGCTCGTGTAGCCCTAACCGCTGGGCCCTTTTTTCGATTTAGTATCCGGAATTGAATGCCAGCACGATCAGTCACCTTCGCCATTAAGCCGTCACAAGCATCAACTTCGCGAACCAGGTGACTCTTCCCAATTCCACCAATTGCTGGATTACAAGACATTTGGCCCAGCGTCTCTATGGAATGAGTCACAAGCAGAGTATAACAGCCCATCCGCGCTGAGGCATGCGCTGCTTCAGTACCTGCGTGCCCACCGCCGACCACGATGACGTCAAATAAACGTTTGTAATCCATATATATAAAAGAATATTTAAAAAGAAGTATTGTTGATGTTGTTAATGTTACGGATGTTTTGATATGTGGAAAAGATATTTTTTTGAGGGATAATCATAGAGTTAATTCTTTTCTAACCGTGTGTGTAAAGCAATATGAAGCCAAAGGACATCTTGTCGACGGTTCTGTATAAAGCGACCAGTTGTTCACAAGCCAGTTTGTGTATAGCTTAATCACCTGTTTATACAGTAGTTTTTCCACATCATTTTCCGATACAAAATGTCGAAAAAATCGATGTCAAGAGGTCATCTGATGTGAACGCTCCGGTGATCTCAGATAAAGCGTTTTGTGTTAGACGTAAGTCTTCAGCAATCAAGTCTAACGCTTCAGTTGAAAGTTTATGCTGGTTTGTTGCATCGATATAAGTTTTTGCTAGTGCTAAATGTTTAATATGGCGCTCCCTCGCTAAATATGGTGTCTCACAGTGAGTAGTTAAGTTGAGCTTTTCAAGCAACCAGCTCTGAAACTCGGCTAATCCTTCACCTGTTTTTGCTGAGATTTCTAGTAATGGATAGGTGGTATGGTTCTTGACTGGTTTTTGTTTTATGTCAACCTTCGTGCTCAACAAACCCACCGGCGTATTCGTATTATTTCCAATTAGCGTTTGAATGGTGTCGTCAGTGATTAGGTGATGGCGTTCATCGAATAGACAGAGGACTAAATCTGCTGTCACCATCGCTTTAATAGCCCGATTGATACCCTCGGTTTCGATTATATCGTTTGTTGATCGTATACCAGCCGTGTCTGTGATTCTTATTTCAAGTCCGTCAATTAACAAGTCATAACCAACTAAGTCCCGGGTGGTTCCTGGGATATCGGTCACGATGGCGAGTGGTTCTTTTGCAAGGGAATTGAGCAATGAACTTTTGCCGGCATTTGGTTCACCTATTAATACAATTTCTGCAGATTGATTCAGTTTGGCTCCGTCATGTGCTGAGGTAAGCAGTTTATTAAGTTCACTTCTGATGTGATTGAGTGCTGCAGAAAATGCTTCCGTATCCTTAAGCTCTATGTCTTCATCAGGGAAATCGATGTGTGCTTCAATTTGAGTACGTAGCACAACGAGCTCAGTAACAATTGCGTTGATGCTTTTGGCAAACTCGCCCTTTAAAGAGTTGTTTGCTGCCTTCACCGCAGATAGGGACGATGCATTGATCAAATCACTGATCGCCTCTGCCTGAGTCAAGTCGATTTTACCGTTTAGAAAAGCGCGTTGACTGAACTCACCAGGGTCGGCGAGTCGAGCGCCAAGCTTGGTTGTAATTCGCAGGATCGCTTGGACCACAACAGGGCCACCATGGCCTTGGAATTCAACAGTCTCCTCGCCTGTGAAACTGTGTGGAGTAGCAAAATAGATCCAGATGCCTGTATCAATGGTTTCAGTATTGAAGGTGACTGATCCAAAGGTAGCGATTCGCGGTTTGAGTGTTTTGCCACAGAGTATTTTTGCAATGTGTAGGCTAAGTGGGCCTGATAGACGGATGATACTTATTGCGCTACGACCAGGAGCTGTAGCCGGAGCGACAATCGTGTCAGATACAATCATGAAGGTTGATGATCTGCGTTTTCAATAGATCTCGTGATAATCCACTGTTGTGCAATGGATAGGATATTGTTTACTACCCAGTAGAGAACTAGGCCTGCAGGGAACCAAAGGAAGAAGAAAGTAAATGCAACAGGCATATACTTCATGATCTTTGCTTGCATGGGGTCCGGAGGGGTTGGATTCAGGGATGTCTGGATGTACATCGATACACCCATTAGCAATGGTAAAATAAAATATGGATCTTTAGCGCTGAGATCGTTGATCCACAAAATGAAAGGTGCCTGCCGTAGTTCAACACTTTCTAAAAGCACCCAATATAACGCGATAAACACGGGCATCTGAACCAGAATTGGTAAGCAGCCCCCTAGTGGATTAATTTTTTCACGTTTGTACATGTCCATCATTTCTTTGGACATGCGTTGGCGATCGTCGCCATACAGCTCACGCATACGAGTGATTTCAGGTGTGAACTTGCGCATTTTAGCCATCGACTTGTAAGCCGCAGCAGATAGCTGAAAGAAAGCAGCTTTCACTACGACCGTGACTAAAATAATCGCAAAGCCCCAGTTGCCAACGTATGTCTGTATAAACTTCAGTAACCAAAACAGGGGCTGGGCGATAAACCACAGCCAGCCATAATCGACGACGAGCTCAAGGCCTGGGGATAACAATTCCAATGTGTCTTGGTTTTTTGGTCCTACGTATAGCGTGGCTTTTGTCTGTGCGGTTCCACCGGGAGGAATGATGGTGTTGGGGCTGATAATACTTCCAATAAAGTGACCATCTTTGTTGGTGCGGAAAGAATATAAGTGAGTCTGGTCTTCAGCGGGGACCCACGCGCTTGTGAAGTAATGTTGCAATAGAGCTAGATAGCCGCCAACGACAGAATTGTTTGTTAACTCGGAATTTAAATCTCGAGCATCAGTTGCTGCCTCAAAATCTGAAAATGAGACTTTACGATATCGTTCATCAGCTGTTTGTAGCGCGTATCCTAGGAAGGCCTGCATACCCATCGAGTTTTGAATTGATGGGTCTTCGGAGTTGTCTCGTTTTAGTTGTACAAAAGGCGAAATAGTTTTCGTTGTGTCTGAAGTGTTTTCGATCGTGTGGGTAACTCGAACATCGTATCGCTGGGGATCAATATAAAATGTTTTTGTAACCAATAGGCCCGTTTGGGTCGTTGCTTGTATAGATATGTCTGTTGGTTCTGTGATTGTAAATTGGCTTTGTTTTGCCGCATAAACAGGGCGGCCTTCTGGAGAGGCGTCTGGCCCGTCCGGGCCAACTAATCCGCTTTGGGCGACATATGTACGGGATTGTGTATCAAGTAACGCGATAGGGTTATCCGGGCTTTTCAAAGAAATAGGATAGTCTTTGAGTAAAACCTGAACGATATCGCCACCGGTCAGGGCGATTGTGATGTCTGTGATAGGTGTGCTGACCAGGATGTGATCACCGACGACATTCGGTTTGAGTAGCGCTGCGGGTTCTTGAATGAGTTCACGTTCCGGGGGGACTTCGTCCGGGAGATCACTTTTTAAAGAGCTAGACTGGATTGGAGCGGAAGCTTTAATAGCTTCGTTGTGTGAATCCATGTAATGGTTCCACTGGACAAAGAGCACGTAGGTTAATATGCCAAGAATTGCAAGAAGGCCGGTACGTTGAATATCCATTAATGTCGTCTCGTGTTTCCTTTGTATGCAGGGACTGGATCATATCCGCCAGGATGACCAGGATGGCATTTGCCGATTCGTTTTATTCCCAACCATATGCCATGTATTAGACCATGCTGAGCGATAGCCTCTATCATATATGCCGAGCAAGTTGGTTTGAACCGGCAAGATGGCGGTGATAATGGGGACACAAAGTACCGGTAGAAACGGATTACCGCAATTGCCAAGCCACTAAAAAATCTGTTATTCCGCATTGATAGCTGAGAGCTGTTTGGTGAGTTTGGTAAATACTTGGTTAAGCTCGTCCTTGAAGTGCCGGGATCGCAATCCATCGGGCAATTTCCTCGCGATCACCACTATGTCGCTGTCTGGAGCGACGTATTGAGATCGAATAAATTCTCGGACTACGCGCCTAAAACGGTTTCGGTCGACAGCGCGGCGGATTTTTTTTCGTGGCGTAACAAAGCCGATGCGGTGACAAGAGATCTCACTAGTCAGTTTTGCTAAGACCAAGAAGTCGCGGGTGCCGGATTTGGCGTCAGGTTTATCAAATACTGCGTCAAAATCGCTGCGTGACGGCATTGAGATGACCGTCATACCAGGATCCGCTTAGGCGGATAGGCGTTTACGACCTTTCGCACGGCGACGGGCGATGATTTGGCGGCCGCTTTTTGTAGCCATTCTCGCACGGAAACCGTGGTTCCGGGCGCGTTTTATCAGGCTTGGCTGAAACGTGCGTTTCATAACTCTATTCCTACCGCTTTGGATATTGGGCGCGCAGTGTACCTAAAGACTACATAGATTCAAAGAGTTTTCATATGGTCGTAATCGACTCGGTTTTGGCGCAGTAATATTCAGTCGTATTTTGCTTGTGGATAATATTGGCATGTGTGATTTTCTAATTGATTTTTATAGGCTTTTCCAAACTGTTAATACATTTTTTTGTTGGTTATTCACAAATTAGTCCAAAAACATTTTTGTTCAACTAAATCAATAATTAAGCAAATTTATTCGGCGACGCTATTGACCTTGGGGGAGTAGATTGTGCATAACTTATCCCCG